>JANOQS010000292.1:0-29082 GCA_031414975.1 Methylibium sp.
CCCACGTTGAACACCTGCGTCGGCTCGCTCGGCTTGGTGCGGAACACCGCGTAGTTCGCCTCGCATTGAATGTCGCGGCCCTCGACCTTCAGCACGCGCGGCAGGCCGATCACGTGGCGCTGGTAGTACGGGTCGTGGAACAGCGTTTCCTTGATGCCGTAGGCGCGGTCCTTCAGCATGCCCTTGCTCTCGAACGACAGCGTGGCCAGCGGCAACCCGCGGTCGAAGTTCTCGCGCGGCTGCAAGCGGTAGCTGCAGTCGTCGGTGAAGAACTCGGGCCAGCGGTCCCAGTCGCCGGCGTCGAGCACGGCGGCGTAGTCGGCGTACAGCGCGGCCAGTGCGAGGTACTGAGCGGGTTCGATCATGGCTCGATCACGGTCGCGGTCACTGTCACAGCTCCATCACCTTGCGCCAGTACGCGTACATGCCGCGGATCAGCGTCTCGGTGACCTGGTGTTCGGTGTCGCCCACATCGCGTCCGCCGAGTTCGACCAGGGTGCTTTGCCCGGCATCGGCGCTGAAGTTCTGCTGGCTGAACTCGATCACCTCGCCGTCGTCGGCCGACACGAAACCGGCGGGGCCGAACAGGTTGGCCTGGCGCAGGCGGCGGCGTGTCATCTCTTCGCTGTCGTCGTCGAAGCCGAAGTGCGTCCAAACGAAGTCGAATGCGTTCGGCCCGCGCGGCTGGATGTGCCGCGTGGACACGCTGTTGACCTGCTGCTGGAAGATCACGCTGGGGAACACCGTCATCATCACCGCGCTGGGGCCACCCCACCAGGCTTCGGGCACCACGTCGAGAAACCGGTCGTCGTTCAGCGCCATGCTCGCCTTGAAGCTGGACACGCCGGCCGTCACCTCGCCATCCACCTTGGCCGCGCCGCGCGTCGAGATCATCGCGGCGTGGCGCCCCTGCGGGTCCATGCGCAACTGCGACTTGTTGTCGGCACGCCAGAGCCCGAAGGTCACGAACCAGGTGTGCAGCAGGCCCGGGTGGTACGGGTCCTTGATGTTCTCCTGCATCAGCTTCCAGTTGCCGGGGATGCGCTGGCGACTGTGGCCCAGCAGCTTCAGCTTTCGGCCGTTGAACAGGCGGTCGAACCAGCCGAGCATCTCTGCGCCCATGAAGTCTTCGAACGGCTCGGCATCGGCGTCGAAGCTCGCGAACACCACGCCGCCGCGCGCTGCCACGCGCAAGCGCGTCAAGCCATGCTCGCCGGGGGTGAAGTCGGCCGGCATGCCGCCGACCCACTGCCCGTCCTGCTTCACGCCGCGTTTGAGCGGCACGCCCTTCAAGCCACCGTCCAGGTTGTAGCTCCACTGGTGGTAGGGGCAGACGAAGAACCGGGCATTGCCGTCCTTCTTGCGGCAGAAGCGCATGCCGCGGTGGGCACAGCGGTTCTCGACCACATTCAACTGGCCGTCGGCATCGCGCACCAGGATCACCGAACGTTCGCCGATCACGGTGCGGACGAAGTCGCCCGGCATCGGCACCTCGGCTTCGAGGCCAACGTAGCACCAGTGGGCCTTGTAGAACAGCCGCTCCAGTTCACGCTCGTACACATCCGGGCGCGTGTAGGCCCAGAACGGAATGCGGCTGGTGTCGTTGCCGGGCCAGGGGGGCGGCGTATCGGGCCCATCGTTCTGCGCTTGCGGTGACAACGGCACGCGGTCGTTCATGGCATCGCTCCCAACTTCTCTTCACGCCACAAGCCCAGCACCTGTTGGGCCGGCCGGTCGGAATAGCTGAACAACGTGCAGCCGCCGGCACTGTGCAGCCGGTGCGCGTGCCATGAGGGCACGACGAACACGTCGTTCTCTTCGAAGTTGAACGACCGGCCGGCCACCTCCACCGTGCCCGCGCCTTCGAGGCAGGTGAACACCGCCCCGTCGGTGCTGCGGACCGGCAGCGTCTCGAAGCCCGCGGGCAGCGCCTGCACGTAGGTGCCGATCGTCGGCATTGGCGACGCACCCGTCGCCGGGTTCACGAAGCGCAGCTTGTGGCCGAAGTGCGGATCGGGCAGCGTGCGCGCCACGCCGGCCAGCGCCGCGCGCGTCTGCACCCACGGGTAGACGAACAGCTTGCTCGGCTGGTGCGGCGCCTGCACCTCGTCCACCGGCAGCAGGTTGTGGCCGTAGCGGGCCAGCGCGTCGCCTTCGGGCCGCTGCACGCTTTGCACGTCGGCGCCGGCCTTCTGCGCGAAGCCGGCGTCGAAGAACTGCAGCATCGGAATGTCCAACCCATCGAGCCACACCACCGGCTGCTGGCCATCATTACCGTGGTCGTGCCAGGTCCAGCTCGGGGTGATGATGAAGTCGCCGCGGCGCATCGTCGTGCGCTCGCCGTCGACCGCCGTGTACGCGCCCTCGCCGTCGATCACCAGCCGCAGCGCCGACTGCGTGTGGCGGTGTGCCGGCGCCACCTCGCCCGGCAGGATCAGCTGCAAGCCGGCGTACAACGACTGCGTGATGCGCGACTGCCCGCGTGCGCCCGGGTTCTCGAGAATCAGCACACGCCGCTCTGCCTCTTGCGCGGTGATCAGTCGGCCCGCTTCCATCACCTCGGGCCGCACATCGGCGTAGCGCCACAGGGCGGGCTGCATCTTCGTGGCCGGTGCCGGCGGCACCAGCGCATGCAGCACCTCCCAAAGCGGCGTCAGGTGCTGGCTGCCGATGCGCTGGTAGTACTGCGCACGGTCGAGCTGGGCGGGGTGCGGGGCATTCATGGGCGAGCCTGCGGGGTTCCATCGACGGGCCATGGGGACGGGCGTCAGATCTCCACCATCTCGAAGTCGGACTTGGCCACGCCGCAGTCCGGGCACTCCCAGTCGGAGGGGATGTCGGCCCACTTCGTACCGGCAGGGATGCCCTCGTCGGGCATGCCCACCGCTTCGTCGTAGATGAAGCCGCAGACGACACATTGGTACTGGTTCATCGCTGTCTCTCGAATCAGAAGAGTCAAAAGCCTGGATTGTGCTTCTACAACACACCCGCCCCCATCAACCACGCGAACACCGAAAACGTGCCGAAGGCCAACACCGTGCTGGCCATGATGATGCGCGCCACGCGGCCATTGTCGGCGCCGTAGCGTTCGGCCAGGATCGACACGTTGCTGGCGCTGGGCAGTGCGGCCGTCAGCACCAGCACCATCAAGCCGAAGCGCGACACCTCTGCGCCGAGCGCCTGCGCGATGACGCCGCCGCTGAGCACCAGCAGCGGGTGCACCAGCAGCTTCACCAGCGCCAGCGGCAGGTAGCGCGCCACCGGCGTGGCGGTGTGCGCGTGTTGCCCGGCCCGCCACAGCACCGCGCCGATGGTGAACAGCGCCACCGGCGTGGCGGCGTCGCCGAGCATCTTGATGATCTGCGTCAGCGGCTCGGGCAGCGCCACACCACTGGCGGCGACGATCGCGCCCAATGCGATGGCCCACGGCAAGGGGTTGGAGACGGCGCCGCGCAACGCGCGCAGGAAGGCAGCCCACACGCTGTCGTGCGGTTCAGGATCGTCGGCCGGGTGCATCTGCGCCAGCGCCAGACACAGCGAACTGGTGATGACCAGGTCGAGCAGGATCGCGCCGATCAACGGCCCCGCCGCACGTTCGCCCAGCAGCCCGACCAGCAGCGGCACACCCATGAAACCGGCGTTCGGGAAGGTGGCCACCAGCGCGCCGAAAGCCGCATCTTTCAGCGGCACGCCCGAGCTGCCCGGCCCGCGCTGCAAGGTCAGCGCAATGCTGAACAGCACCATCAGCAAGGCGCTGGCGCCGTAGATGCCGATCAGCACCGGGTCGATCAACTGCCCGAACGGCCGGCTCGCGCCAAAGCGGAACAGCATGCACGGAAGTGCGAAGAACAGCACGAACATGTTCAGCCCGGGAATGGCCGATTCGGGCAACACGCGCCGCTGCGCCGCCAGGTAGCCCAGCAGGACCAGCGCAAAGAACGGGAAGGTGACGGCGAAGATGGCCTGCATGGCAGTGAAGTATCGCAAGCCCCGCGCCAGGTCCGACTTCAGTCGAGCTCCGCCCGCGCGCAGCGCAAGACGCCCCTCGGTCTGTGCGGTATCGGACAAATCCGAGCCAAGCGCGACGCGCAGGGGCCGCTGGAGTCGAATTCGCCTCAAGAAATCACATGGCTGCAGCTCAAGGCCCTGCGGGCACTGCCGAAAACCGTCTACGCACCTTTGAACCCTGACGAATGACGACCGTGTTGACCGCGCGGCGTGGCCAGCCAACGGCGCATCAGGAGAAGCACACATGTCGCACGCAGAGTCTCCCGTGGCGGATCGGGTCTGTCTGGACCCATATCCCAAACAAGACACGCCGGACGTGGCGCAACCCACGGCTGGCCAGACCGGCGCCGGCGCCCAACCGGCGCAGACCGCCCTGGCGGCCTGGAAAGTGCTGATCGTCGACGATGAACCGGCCATCCACCAGATCACCCGGCTCGCGCTGAAGGGCCAGAAGGTGCTGGGTCGGGGACTGCAACTGATGCACGCCTCCACCGCCGAGGCGGCACGCGAAATCCTTCGCACCGAACCCGACGTGGCGCTGGTCCTGCTCGACGTCGTCATGGAGACCGACCACGCCGGGCTGGAACTGGTGCGCTTCATTCGCGAGGAACTGGGCAACACCACAGTGCGCATCGTGCTGCGCACCGGTCAGCCCGGCCAGGCGCCCGAGCGCAACGTGATGGTCGACTACGACATCAACGACTACAAGGAGAAGACCGAGCTCACGCCGACCAAGCTCTACACCGCGCTGGTCGTGGGCATTCGCACCTACCGCGAGATTCGCGCGCTGGAGCGGGCGCGTCGCGGCATGCAGTCGGTCGCCGATGCCAGCGCTGAAATGTTTGCGCCGAGCGACAAGCAGTCCCTGGCCGACCGCGTGGTGGCCAGAATGTCGGACCTGCAGTTCTGCGACCGCGGCGCCTGGCTCGAGATCGTCGACGCTGCGGACGGGCCGGTGTTCACCACCCTGGCCAGCAGCGCGCGCTTCTCGCCGGCCGATTTCAGCCCCGACAGCGCCGAGGGCGCCAAGCTGCTGGCGGTGGTCGGGCAGGCGCGCTCCAGCCCCTTGCGCACCGCCAGCGACGGTGACCTGCATGCCACCTGCCTGCGCATCGCCGGGGGCGCCGAGTCGGTGCTTTGCCTGCGCACCTCCGATTCGTTCGAGGCCGATGACCGCCAGCTCTATGAGCTGTTTGTGCACAACGTCGCCACCGCTCACGAAAGTGCGCAGTTCGAGCGCGAGAAGGAAATTCTGGCGCGCCTGCCCGGTGAATTGCCCGAGCCGATCCTGCGCGTCAACGCCAGCGGGCAGGTGTTGTTTGCCAACCAGGCCGCGCAGCCGCTGCTGGTGCACTGGTGCGCCGACGCCGAGCTGCGCCTGCCCGACCCCTGGGGCCCGCGCATGCGCGAGGTGATCTCGCTCGACCGCCGCCTCGACACCGAGGTCGCGTTCGACCAGCGGGTGTATGAGTTGTCGATGAGCCCGGTGCCCGAGCTGGGCTATGTCAACATTTTCGGCCGCGACGTCACCGAGTACCGCAACGCGCTGCTGCGGCTGCAGCATGCGGCTTACCACGACGAGCTGACCGGCCTGCACAACCGCGTGCACTTTCGGGCCGCGCTCGACGAGGCCATCACCCGGGCGCAAGCCAACGAGAAGCCGGTCGGCGTGCTGGTGCTCGACCTCGACGACTTCAAGAAGATCAACGACACGCTCGGCCACGCCTCGGGTGACGAAGTGCTTCGGGTCGTCGCGAAACGGCTGGCCCACCTGGTGCGCGCCGGTGACGTGCTGGCCCGGCTCGGCGGGGACGAGTTTGCGGTGCTGGTGCAGCTGATGACGCACCCTGACGAGCTGCTGGGCCTGTCGCAGCGCATTCGCAGTGCGCTGCGCCAACCGGTGACGCTGGGCTCGAGCGACTGGCAGATCGGCTGCTCGGTGGGCTACACCTCGTACCCGCGCGATGCGCTGTCGGGCGAGAACCTGATGCGTTGTGCCGATCTGGCGATGTACCACGCCAAGCGCGAAGGTGCGGCCGGGGTGTCGGCCTACGACGGCGAGGTGCACAAGATCGTGCGCCAGCGCACCACCATCGAGATGATGCTGCGCCACGCGCTCAAGGCCGACTTGCTGCGCCTGCACTTTCAGCCAATCGTGCGTTTGGCTGACCGCCGGATGGTGGGGGTCGAGGCGCTGGTGCGCATGCTCGGCGACGACGGCAAGCTGGTGCCGCCGGGCGATTTCATTCCGGTGGCCGAGGAGTCCGGGCTGATCGAGCCGCTGGGTGAATGGGTGCTGCACCAGGCGCTGCGCCAGGTGAAGGTCTGGCATGGCATGGGGCACGATGCGCTCTGGCTGGCCGTCAATGTCTCGGGCCGGCAGCTGCGCGACCGCCACATCGCCCGGCGCATCGGGCAGGCGCTTCAGACCACGGACTTCCCGAGCGGGCTGCTCGAACTCGAGCTCACCGAGTCGGTGCTGATCGGCGACGTGCAGAACGCGCTGCAGGTGTTGTGGGAGCTGCGTGAGCTGGGCGTCGAGTTGTCGGTCGACGACTTCGGCACCGGGTATTCGTCGCTCGGTTATCTGCGCAGCCTGCCGGTGGGCAAACTCAAGATCGACCGCAGCTTCGTGGCCGACCTGCCGGGCAGCCGCGACGCGGTGGCCATCGTCGACGCGGTGCTGTCGCTGGGCAAGAGCCTGCGCCTGTCGGTGGTGGCCGAAGGGGTCGAAACAGAGGAGCAGGCCGAAGCGCTGCAGCGCATGGGCTGCACCAATGCCCAGGGTTACCTGTTTGCGCGGCCCATGCCTGCGGAGCAACTCGAGCCGCTGCTGCGCGGCCAGCTTCTGGTGCCGGCATGAAGCCGGCGCCCCAACCCGGAGCGGCAGCGGCAGCGGCCGTGGCGGCCGCCGCCTCCCCCGACAGCTGGGCCCGCTTGTGCCATGAACTCGAAACGCCGCTGGGCGTGGCGGGAATGGCCGCCGCGATCCAGCAGGACTGCCTGGCCGGGCTGCAGGGCAGTCTGGGCCTGGACCCGGCGCACCCGGCAGCCGCCATCCTCGCCGACGCGATCGAAGCCGCGGGCCTGTTGCATGCCGGCGTCGAACGTGCGGTGGCCGTGCTGTCCGACCAGAAGCGGCGCCTGTTCGGCAGCTCCAGCGACAGCTTGCTGCGGCCGATGGCACTGGGCCAGCTCGGTGTCGATGCGGCACGCCTGCCGATGGCGCGTTTTGCCCCGATGCGGGTGAAGCTGGTGATCGAGATCGACCCCGACCTGCAGATCGTCACCGATCCCTCGGCCTGGCACCAGGTGCTCGCCAACCTGTACACCAACTCGATGCAGCACGGCTTCGAAGGCCGCGGCGGCGGCGTCATCACGCTGTCCTGCAGCGCTGCTGCCGACCCGGCGCGCTTGCGGCTGCTCTACCGCGACGACGGCCGCGGCATCGCACCGGCGGCGTGGGAGCTCCAGTTCCGGCAGCGCTTCACCACCGGCGCCAGTCACGGCAGCAGTGGCATGGGGCTGGGAATCATTCAGGAGATCGTCACCCGGCGGCTGCGCGGCACGATCGAAGCCGTGCCGGCGAGCCAGGGTGCTGCCTTTGTCATCGAGGTGCCGCGCGACGTGCGGCAGCTTTTGCCGCTGCCCGAAGCGGTTGCCTGCAACTGAATCCCGCCGCGGATCTATCCGAACCACCCCCACCGGAGTCAACACGCCATGAATCGATATGTTCTGACCAGCTATGAGCAGGCCCGAGGTGACGCCCGCGCCGTGTACGACGAGTTCCTGCGCATGTCGGGTGCCGCCGAGCCCCCCGTCTGGGTCACCAGCCTGGGCCACAGCCCGACCCTGGCGCGGGCCTATTGGGAAAAGACCAAGGGCTGCCTGCTGACCGGCGACCTGCCCTATGTCTTCAAGGAGATGGTGGTGTTCGTGGTCTCGCGCGAGAACGGCGCTGAGTACTGCTCGGCCTGCCATGCCCATGCGGTGTTGCAGATGGACCCGACGCTCAGCTACCACGACCTGGTGACCATCCTCGACCCCCACGGCAGCGTGCCGCTGCCGCCGGCCCAGCGCGCCGGGATCGACTTCGCCGCCAAGATGGCGCGCGACCCGAACGCCATGACCGACGACGACTTCGAGGGCCTCATCGACGCCGGCTTCTCCGACAGCGAGGTCCGCGAACTGCTGAGCGTGATCGACCTGGCGATGATGTTCAACTGCTACACCAGCGCCTTGCACCTGCCCCTGGACCCGCAGTACAAGGCCTTGGTCGAAAGTTGACTGTGATGGCGCCGCCGACCGCAGACTGTTTTGTGCCGGCCCTGCCGGTGCTCGACAACGGCGGGCCCAACGCCCGCGTCCTGGAAGCGCACCGCAGCGCCCGCTTCGATGCGCTGCTGCAGCTGATCGCCGAGGTGCAGCGGCGGCGCGACATCGACGAAGTGGCCGCGGTGGTCGCCTCGCGCTGGAAGCACTGCGCCAGCGTCACCCACTGGCGGCTCGTCAGTGTGTATGCCGGCCAGGCCGTCTGCATCAGCGCCCGCGGCGCGCGTGTCGAGGTCGAAGAGCGGCCCCTGGCCGCACTCGCCGCCTTCGACGCCCTGCAGTGGCAGCGCGGCCTGCCGCAGGAGCTGTCTGGCCCGGCCCTGGCCGAGGTGCGGCCTTCACTCCCCACTGAGCTGGCCGGCCCGCAGGCGGTGCACCTCACGGTGCTGCCGCTGCTGCAGGGATCGGTGTGCGTGGGCATGCTGAACGCGCTGTCGAGCGCACCGCCCGATGCCCTGGACCGCAAGTTCATCGCCCAGGTCGGCGCGGCGATGAGTGCGCGCGTGCTCGCCATCCTGACCGAACGCACCCTGACCGCCGGGCTGCTGCGGGCCGGGCGCCAGCTCGCCGAGCAGCAGAACGCGGCGATGCTCGGGCGCATCGTCGGGGGCATCGCCCACGAGCTGAACACACCGCTGGCGGTGCAGATCTCGGCCTGTGCAAGCCTGTTGCCCCTGCTCGAAGGCATGGGCATCGACCCCGAGCTGAGCGACGTCGTCAAGCTCGTTGAAACCCAGGCCCATCGCGCCGCGGGCATCGTGCGGCGGCTCAAGCAGGTGTTGGCGGCGAGCTCGGTCGCCCCGTTGCAGACGACGCCGCTGGTTCAGACGCTGGGCATGATCGCCGCCGGCCAGGGCGCCCACAAGAATGCGCCGATGATCAATGTCAGTGGCCCCGACGACGCCACCAGCGCGCTCGACCCGAACGCGCTCGGCGGTGTCGTTTCCGAACTGCTGGACAACGCGCGGCTGCATGGCGCCCGGCAGGTCGAGCTGGCGGTGGTGCCCCTGCCGCTGCCGGCCAGCGGCTGGTGCATCGAGGTGCGCGACGACGGCCCGGGCATGGCCGACGATGTTGCGGCCCGGATGTTCGAGCCGCTCTTCACCACCGGGCGCGCACGCGGGCTGATCGGGCTGGGGGGCTACATCGCCCACAGCCTGGCGCGTGACGCACTGGGCGCGACGATGCAGGTGCAGTCGGCGGTGGGCCAGGGGACCGTGGTGCGCCTGAACCTGGGCAAGACCGTGCAGGCGCAGCCCTGAATCTCACGTGCACGGCAGCACAACGAACCGTTCGATATCAGACAAATGACTCATTCAACGGGGTCATTTCGGCGGTTTGCCCGCCGATAGCTCGTCCAAGCTCCGGTGGAATGCGCCCATTCCACGCGCTGAACCGTTGGAACCCGAATCGCGTTCAAAACAAAGGAAACACCGACATGTTCACGAACCTGAAAACAAGCACCAAGCTGGCCTGCAGCTTCGGCCTGATCGTGATGCTTCTGCTGGTCATCACGGTGGTGACGACGCTTCGCATCCAGTCCATCAACGAGCGCATCGCAGACATCGTTGATGACCGCGCCGTCAAGGTCGCCCTGGCCACCGACCTGGACCAGGCCACCAACGTGCAGGCGCGCTATCTTCGCAACGCCCTCATCGGACACAAGGATCCGGAAGAGGTGCGCAGCTCGCTGGGGCGGGTCGAAAAAGCCGTCGCCGAGAACTCCGCAAGCTTGGCCAAGCTGGAGAAGATGATCAACACCCCGATCGGCCACAAGCTTTTCAAGGCGATGGTGGACACCCGCGGACCCTATGGAAAGGGCCGAGACGAGGTCATCGCCATGCTCAAGGCCGGCCAGGCCGAAGAGGCCGGAACGCACTTGCTCAAGACCGTGCGGCCGGCGCAGAACGAATTCCTGGCGGCCATCGATGCGTTCTCGGTGGCGCAAAGCAAACTGATGGCCGAATCGGGGGAGAAGGCCAAGGCCGAAGGCGCCGCCGCCATCCGCATCAACCTGACCCTCGCCGCGTTGGCGGCCTTGCTCGCCGCTGGGGTTGGCTACGGCATCACCCGTTCCTTCACGCGCCAGTTGGGCGGTGAACCTGCCGAAGCGCGCGAGCTTGCCGTGGCCATTGCCGAAGGCGACCTGACACGGCCCATCACGGTCGCCGCCGGTGACCAGACCAGCCTGATGTCGCGCCTGGCGGCCATGCAGGAAAGCCTGCAGAAGGTGGTGTCCAACGTGCGCCAGAACTCCGAGAGCGTGGCCACGGCCAGCGCTCAGATTGCCCAGGGCAACCAGGATCTGAGCAGCCGCACGGAAGAGCAAGCCAGCGCCCTGGAAGAAACCGCGGCGACGATGGAACAACTGGGCACGACCGTGCGCAACAACGCCGACAACGCCCAGCAAGCCAACCAACTGGCGCAGGGCGCCTCGGCGGTGGCCGCGCAAGGCGGCGAGGTGGTCGGCAAGGTCGTCCACACCATGCAAGGCATCAGCGACAGCAGCCGCAAGATCGGCGACATCATCGGCGTCATCGACGGCATTGCCTTCCAGACCAACATCCTGGCGCTGAACGCGGCCGTGGAAGCCGCCCGCGCCGGCGAACAGGGCCGCGGCTTCGCGGTGGTGGCCTCGGAAGTGCGCAGCCTCGCGCAGCGCAGTGCCGAAGCCGCCAAGGAGATCAAGACGCTCATCGGCCGCAGCGTCGAGCAGGTGGAACAAGGCACGGCGCTGGTCGGCCAGGCCGGCAAGACCATGGGTGAGATCGTCGGCTCGATCCAGCGCGTGAGCGACATCGTGGCCGAGATCACGTCGGCCAGCGCCGAGCAGAGCTCCGGGGTTCAGCAAGTTGCCGACGCCGTCAGCCAGATGGACCAGGCGACCCAGCAGAATGCCGCCCTCGTGGAAGAGAGCGCCGCCGCCGCAGAAAGCCTGAAGGGCCAGGCTCAGCAGCTGGTGCAGGCGGTGGCGGTGTTCAAGCTCTCACAACAAAGGCCGGCGCTCGCTGCGCACGCCGCTGCATCGGCAACGGCAGCCTCGGCAGAGCGGCGCGGCCCGGACCGGGCAAAGAACGTCACCCGCCCGGTGTTCAAGGCCAAACCGGCTGCCAAACCGGCTCCCGCGGCCCCGGCCGCTGCGGCGAGCCCGCTGGTCTCGGCGCCTGCCAAGACCGGCACAGACGACTGGACCTCGTTCTGAGCACTCCGAGCACCGCGAGCCGGTGCTTGCTGTTGCGCGCGGATCGCGGCGCAGGCTCATCCTGAGCGCGCGCCGGCCTCAGCGGGTGGTATGGAACCTTGGTTCGTCGGTCGCCCGGCGGTGCCGCCGGGAAGGCGCTGCCGGCGGCCTGCCCGCGCCGCCCTGCGCAAACGAGCTGCGCCGGTCGTGGTGCACACGCAGCAAGGTGTCCAGTGGCATCAGCCGCTGGGTGGCTTCGGCCTCGCCGCGCACTTCAGACACTGCATCGAACAAGCGCGGACGCATGTGCCAGAACTCGTTCGCGCCGACCGCCGTGCCCACCCGCACCTGCAGGCCTTTGCCGGCGGTGGTATTGAGGTCGTCGAGGATGGTGTAGCAGGCGTTGCGCAGCTCGAGCAGCCGCTCCGACGCTGTTTCGCGCGTGAACGTGTACGTCGGCCGCAGGCCCAGCGCCCAGTTCAGCAGTGAGCTGATCAGGCGCGCAGCAGGCACTTCGCCACCTCGTTCACGTTCGGCATCCTTCGGATTGCGGCCCGGTGCGTTTGACGCGAGCACCACACATTGCGCCACCCGGGCGTTCCTGATTGTCGGCACCTGGCGGAGCAACTTGAGAACTTTCTCGCCCCTGCCCCTGCAGCAGCGCTTGGCTATGATGCGGCTCCTTCGAAGGGGCAGCCCCGCTGCCGATGTTCCGTTTCCCACCGGCGCCGTGCCGCCCCGCCCTTGTCCACCGCCCCCGCCTCCCTGAATGCCGCGCAGATGGAAGCCGTCCATCACCTCAGCGGCCCGTGCCTGGTGCTGGCCGGTGCCGGCTCCGGCAAGACCCGCGTGATCGTGCACAAGATCGCCCGGCTGCTGCAGGCCGGTTACGCGCCGGGGCAGATCGCCGCCATCACCTTCACCAACAAGGCGGCGCAGGAAATGCGCGAGCGCGCGAAAGAACTGGTCGGCCCGCGCGCGGCGAAGTCACTCGTGGTCAGCACCTTCCACTCGCTCGGCGTGCGCCTGCTGCGCACCGAGGGCGAACGGCTGGGCTTGAAGGAACAGTTCAGCATCCTCGACAGCGACGACGTGCTGGGCGTGCTGAAAGACGCCGGTGGCAGCAGCGACAACGCGTTGGCGCGGCGCTGGCAGTGGGCGATCAGCCTGTGGAAGAACCAGGGCTTGAACAGCGACCAGGCCGCTGCCGCCGCGGCCGACGACGACCAGCGGGTTGCCGCCGTTGTGATGAAGCGCTACGAAGAACGGCTGGCGGCCTACCAGGCGGTGGACTTCGACGACCTGATTCTGCTGCCGCAAAAACTGCTGCAGCGCGACGACGAGGTGCGCGCCAAGTGGCAGGACATGCTGCGCTACGTGCTGGTGGATGAATACCAGGACACCAACGCGATCCAGTACGACATGCTCAAGTCGCTGGCCGGCGAGCGCGCGATGTTCACCGCGGTGGGCGACGACGACCAGAGCATCTACGGCTGGCGCGGCGCCACCATCGACAACCTGAAGCGCCTGCCGCAGGAGTACCCGCGCCTGAAAGTGATTGCGCTGGAGCAGAACTACCGCTCCACCGGCAGCATCCTGCGCGCCGCGAATGCCGTGATCAGCCACAACCCGAAGCTGTTCGAGAAGAAGTTGTGGAGCGACCTGGGCGACGGCGACCCGGTGCGCGTGGTCGAGTGCGACAACGAAGAGCACGAGGCCGAGCGCATCGTCGCGCGCATTCAATCACTGCGTGGTGACGGCGGTGCGCTGGGCACGAACATGGGCAAGAGCGGCCGTGCCGCCGACCCGGTGAGCTTCAAGGACTTCGCGGTGCTGTACCGCGCCAACCACCAGGCGCGCGTGTTCGAGAAGGCGCTGCGCAAGGCCAACATTCCGTACAAGGTGTCGGGCGGCCAGAGTTTTTTCGACCGGGCCGAGATCAAGGACCTGTGCGCCTGGTTGCGCCTGCTGGTGAACAACGACGACGACCCGGCGTTCCTGCGCGCCGTGACCACGCCCAAGCGCGGCATCGGCCACCAGACGCTCACCAGCCTGGGCGAGTTCGCGTCACGCTACAAGAGCAGCCTGTTCGAGGCACTCTTCGCCGAAAGCCTGGGCACGGTGCTGAACGCACGCGCGGTCGGCTCGCTGCATGAGTTCGGCCGCTACGCGAACGACCTGGAGTACCGCGCTCGCCACACACTCGGCGCCGAAGACGCCAAGGTGTTGCTGCTGGGCTGGCTGAAAGACATAGCCTACGAGAAGCACCTGCTCGAAGGCGAAGACAGCGAAAAGCTCGCCGCCGCACGCTGGAGCAACGTGCTCGACTTCGTCGACTGGATCGCCAAGCGCTGCGGGGGCGAGATCGAGAACGATGGTGGCCTGTCGATCGAGACCGAGAAGAAAAGCGTGCTCGACGTGGCGCAGACCATCTCGGTGATCATCAGCCTGGCCGAACGCGGTGACGAACAAGACGTGGTGACCCTGAGCACCTTGCACGCCGCCAAGGGCCTGGAGTGGCCGCACGTGGTGCTGGCCGGCGTGAACGAAGGCATCCTGCCGTTCCAGAGCGGTGCTGCCGACGCCGAGGAGATGACGCCGCTGCGGCTCGAAGAAGAACGCCGCCTGATGTACGTGGGCATCACGCGCGCGCGCAGCACCTTGGCGGTGAACACGCTGCGCCGACGCAAGCGCGGGCGCGACTTCGTGGCCGGTGTGCCGAGCCGCTTCATCGCCGAGATGAAGTTGCATGAAGGTGTGGCCAAGGAAGATCCGCGCGCGAAGCTGAAGGCGCTGCGCGAGGCCGCGGCGTTGCGAGCGGCGCAGGGGGCGGCGAAAGACAAGGTGGCCTGACGCCGACGCCGGCATCGACACCGACGCCACCACCGAAGCCGCCGGTCACCGGCTCGGCAGCACCTTCTCCGCCACGTTCAACACCCCGATGAAGGTGTTCAGGCGCCGCTTCATGAAGTCGGTGCGCAGCTCCGTCGTCTCGCCGAACTCCAGGGTCTTCGACACCGCGCGCGCATCCTGCGGCCAGGGCGGCTCGCCGGACGGCGCGGGCACGCCGGTGCGCGCGAACTCGAACCAGTACGCGCCCGCACGCCGCGACATCGCGCGGTCGGGGTCGGCCCAGGGGGCGCCCAGGCAGGCGCAGGTGTCGCCGGTGCCGAACACGGTGGTGATCTCGCCGCCGTGCGGCACGCCGCCACGCTGCCCGCGCAGCGCGTGCTGCACCTGGCTGTAGTGGTAGCGCCAGGTGGGGGCCTGCGCCGAGTGCAGCACCGCGATGCGGCGCGCGAACGCGGTGAACACCAGATCGCGCACCACCTCGCTGCCGAGCTGCGTGTCGTCGCTCACGCCCGGGTACAGCGGCTTGACGAAGATGCGCGCGGCACCCAGCCGCTTGACGACCGCCGCCGGGTCGATGCCGAACGCGGTGGCCACGCTCGCCTCGTCGCTGTTGCTGCCGATGATCAACGGCACGCGCGCCTGCTGGCCCTTCTGGAACGCCTGCAGGATCGGCTGCGGCAAGGCCGCGTCGCCGACGATGAAGCCAGGCGCGAGCGACAGTGCCGCGCCCTGAAGTTCGGCCAGGCGCTGCGCCGGCACCGCACGCAGTTGCGCGGCGGTTGCGGTGGCGCCGCCCAGCCCCACCGCGGTAGCGACCTCGACGCCCACCTTCTGCGCCTTGGCGCGCGTGTGGCTGGGCACGCCGTACGAGCTCTGCACGATGCCCCGGTGGAACAGGCCCCTGGCCAGCGGCGACGAGTACAGCGCCAGCACGCTTTGCGCGCCCGCGGACTGGCCGAACACCGTGACCTTGGCCGGATCCCCGCCGAAGCCGGCGATGTTGCGCTGCACCCACTGCAGGGCGGCGATCTGGTCGAGCAGGCCGAAATTGGCCGGCCCGCCGGGGCGTTGCTTGTCGAGCGCCGGATGCGAGAAGAAGCCCAGCGGCCCGAGCCGGTAGTTGATCGTCACCACCACCGCACCGCGTGTGGCGAGCGAAGACCCGTCGTAGAACGCCGGGCTGCCGGCACCGAAAACCAGCGCGCCGCCGTGGATCCACACCATCACCGGCAGCCTGGCCGCGGCGTCGGCGCGCGGCGTCCAGACGTTGAGATACAGGCAGTCTTCGGCCAGCGGACCCGGGTCGCCTGCGCCGGCCTCGACGGACAGACCCGGCTTTTGCAGGCACGCCCTGCCGTAGGCGGAGCCCTTGCGCACGCCCGACCACGCGGCGACGGGTTGCGGCTCGCGCCAGCGCAGTTCGCCCACCGGCGGCGCGGCGTACGGCAGGCCTTTGAAGCTCAGCATGCCGGCTGTGCTCACGCCTTCGACCAGGCCCGATGCCGTGCTGACCTGTGGCGCTGCGGCGGGAGTTTGTGCCTCCGAAGGCTGCGTGCAGAGCAGCCCTGCGGCCAGCCACAGCAGCACACCGATGCCTCTTGTCATGGGAACTCCGTTCGCGGGTTGCGCACCGTGCGGCGCACGGCAAACCCGCGACGATAGCCGCTCAGGCGCCGCGTTGCACGCGCTTGAGGATCGGCCCCAGATCCAGCAGACCCCGCATGCGGTACGCCAGGGTCGGCGGCTTGGGCAGCTTGGCCAGCGCGCCACGCAGCGGCGCATCTTGCAGGCGGGGCCGCGCGGGCAGCACTGGCTGAACCACTGAGGTGAGCACGGGCGGCTCGTCCACCGGCGCCCTGGGGCGGTTGTCCGCCACCAGGGGTGCGGCCGTTGCATCAACGGCAGAGGGCGCAGAGGTGGCATAGGGCGCAGCGGGCTCTTGAGCCCACGCCGTCGGCGGCGCTGACTCGGATCTCTGGCGAACCGGCAGCACCGGCGGGCGCACCGGCCCGGCGACCTTGGCCGCCGGGTGAAGCACGGGGTGCAGCCAGCGCAGGATCGGCGCCCATTGCAGCAGCTCGGCCTGCACGTGGTGGGCGGGCAGGTCGAACAGGGTCATGCCGGTTTCGATGCAGCGCACATAGGCCTGCGTGTCGCGCAGCACGCCGACGAAGGGCATCTTCAGCGCATCGGCCCAGCCGCGCAGCACCTCGACAGCGCGGGTGCGCGCGTCCACCCGCATGGCCACAGCGCCGATGCGGCAACGGCCGCTGGCCACCCGCGGCAAGCTCAGCAGTTCGGCATGGCAGGCGGCGGCCGACTCGCGGTCGAAGACTGAGTTGCACACCGGCATCAGGATCACGTCGGCAAACATCACCACCCGCGCCAGCTCGAAGCCGCTCAGCCCGCCCGGCGTGTCCAGGATCACATGGGTGATGCCGGCCGGCGCGTGCAGGCCGCGCTTGGGGTCGATCGCCCAACCGACGATCGGCGGGCGGGTGGCAGCGCGGTTGGCCGAGCGCAGGCGCAGCCAGGTCTGGGTCGACTGCTGGTGGTCCACGTCGCCCAGCATCACCTTGATGCCCGCATTGGCGCAATACGCCGCCAGGTGCGTGGCCAGCGTGCTCTTGCCGCTGCCGCCCTTGCGGTTGACGATGGCGATGACGGGCATGGTGCTGAGCCTGGCGGTGGGTTGAGAGGCCATTTCAGCATGGGGTGCGACGGGGAAAAGGCAAGAACTGGGGTGGAAACACCGCTCATCTGCAACCCTCGAACCGACCCGACCCGGCGCGCACCGTGCCAGCCGGTACGAACACCTTGGGTGGATAGAATCCTTACTCGGTAATACTTTGGCAGCGCACCATGCAAACCACCACGATGACGAGCAAGGGTCAAGTCACCATTCCCAAGGAGGTTCGGCTGAAGCTGGGGCTGCGGCAGGGGACCCAGATCGCCTTTGTGGTCGAAGGTGATCACGCCGTGCTCCGGTCTGCCCTGCCCCAGCGTGCTGTGCCCAAGAGTGGCTTCGGCATGGTCAAGGTGACGGGACCAGACTTGCCTGCTGACTTTGATGTGGCGAGCCTGTTGAACCCGCAGAAGGCCCTTGCCGCTCAACCCGCAAGGCCCAACCAACGAGGCTCGCGCCGGTGATCGGCCTGGACACCAGCGTGCTCGCCAGGTACTACCTGGCGGGACACGATGCCGATGCCGCCACGGTGAAGCAGCAACAGGCGGCCAGGCGCCTGCTGGAGGGCGGCCAGCCTCTGCAGGTGTGCAAAACGGTGTTGCTCGAACTGGAATGGATCATGCGCGGGGTGTACGGGCAAGGCCCTCGGCAGTTTTCGAATGTGCTGGAACACCTGCTGTCGATACCGCACATCACCGTGGAAGATCGTCAGTCGCTGGAGGCTGCCCTGCAAGGCCACCTCGGCGGGCTGGACTTTGCCGATGCGCTGCACCACGCCTCGTACCGAAGCTGTGGCGGCATGGCGAGCTTTGATGATCGCAAGTTCGGCCGGCGAATCAGCAAGCTCGGGTTGGCGCCCAAGGTGGTGGTTCCTCGGTAGCGCGTTGACTCGCGAGCCGGGCATCGAGCCCGCCTTGCTCGCCGGCCGCGACGCTGGTCGATCCCCCTGGCGGGGGCCCCTCGCTCAGCGTTGACTCGCGAGCCGGGCATCGAGCCCGGCCCGCTCGCCCGCTCGTACGCTGGTCGATCCCCGTGAACGGGGCCCCTCGCCCTTCGCTTCCTCGCTCACATCCCCTTGAACAGCCCCGCAAAACTCCGGCTCACCTCGAGCTTCTCCGGGTGCCCCTTCACGCTGACCCGTTGGCGCCCGCGCAGGTCGCGGCTGACGCCGGCGATGGCGCGAGTGTTGACGAGCGTCGAGCGGTGGATCTGCCAGAACTGCTCGGCGTCGAGCTCGTCGAGCAGCTCCTTGATGGGCTTGCGAATCAGCGCTTCCAAGGTGGCCGTCTGCACGCGCGTGTACTTCTCGTCGGAGATGAAGAACAGCACGTCTTCGACCGGGATCATCTGAATGCTCTGGCCGACGGTCGCCTGGATCCAGCGCAACGGCGGCGGCGCGGCGCCCGGGTTCATCTGGCGGCTCAGTTGCTGCAGCAGTTGCTGCATGTTGACGCCCCCGTCGGTTGCAGAGCCAGCGCCTGATTCGTCGCCCCCCGCCTCGGCGCCGCGCTGGGCCAGGCGCTTCTTGATGCGCTGCACCGTCACCGCCAGACGCTCGCGCTCGGCCGGCTTGAGCACATAGTCGACCGCGCCCTGTTCGAAGGCTTCGACGGCGTACTGGTCGTAGGCGGTGATGAATACCAGCTCGCAGCCGGGCCAGCCGTCGGGCGCGTCGTCGAAGGTCGGCAACTGGGCGATCGCGCGGGCCGCTTCCACACCCGTCATGCCGGGCATGCGGATGTCGAGGAACACCAGCTCGGGGTGGTGCTGCTCGGTCAGTTGCAGCGCCTCTTGCCCATTCTTCGCCTCGGCGACGATCTGCAGCTCGGGCCAGACCTCGGCCAGGCGCGCGCGCAACTGCTCGCGCATCAGGCGTTCGTCGTCGGCGATCAGGGCATGCACGGCGCTTGGCGGCACGGGTGAGCTCATGGCGTGATCGTAGCGACAGCCGGGCGCGGGCGCGCGACGCGCCACACGATCCACGCCAGCAACAGCTGCGGCGACACCAGCACCGCCAGCCCGCTCACCACGGCCAACAGCACCGCGGCGCACACCAGCCCGGCCACGATTGGCGGCAACAGCAGGGTCAGCGGCACCGCCACCAGCACGACCACCGCGGACACCAGCAACGCGACGAACACCATCACGAAAGCCAGCAAGCCCTGGCCGGCCGGCAGATGGATCAGTTCGGCCGGCGCGTCGTCGAGGCTGATCACCGCGTGTCGCAGCGGCTCGTCCCAGGCCACCCACGCCGCGAGCACAGCCGCGCTCAGCAGCACGGCGGCCAGCAGCGCCCAGGCGCTGAACCTCAACAGCCTGCGGCCGGCGCCGCTCGGGTGCGTGCCCTCATCCTTCATGTCACCTCTCCTTCGCGTGCCTGCGCCAGGTAAGGCACGGTCAGGGTCACCACCGTGCCGCTGGGCGTGTTCTCGCTCACCGTCATCGATGCCTTGTTGCCGTACAGCAGCTTGAGCCGCTCGCGGATGTTGTTCAGGCCGATGCCGGTGCCGGCGGTTGCGGCCTTGCCGAAGCCGAGGCCGGTGTCGGCCACGGTCACGGCCAGCTTGCCGTGGATGATCTCGGCCTTGACCGACAGCAGCCCGCCTTCGGCCTTGGGCTCCAGGCCGTGCTTGATGGCGTTCTCGACCAGCGACTGCACCATCATCGACGGGAACTCGGCCGACAGCAGCCCGTCGGGCACGTTCACCTGGGTCTGCAGGCGCTCTTCCATGCGCACCTTCAATATCTCGAGGTAGGGCTTGATCACCGCCATCTCGCGCCCCAGGTTGTGCGCGCTCGGCTGCGAGTCGCGCAAGGTCGGCATGCTGGCGCGCAGCAATGCGATCAGGTTCTTCTGCATGGTGCTGGCACGCGCCGGGTCGGTCTCGATCAGGTGGTCGATGCTGGCCAAGGTGTTGAACAGGAAGTGCGGCTCCACCTGCGCCTGCATCGCCGCCATGCGCGCCTCGACCACCTGTCGCTTGAGCGATTCGGACTCGGCCGTCTCGGTCGCCTGAGCCGCCTTCACCTCGGCCTGCAGGCGGCCCTTGTAGGTGATCTTGGTGATGATCGAGGCGACGATCCACAACATCGCCAGGCTCGGGAGGAAGTCGCCCAGGCTCGTGCGCTCGATGCGCTTGCGGGTGCTCTTGACCACCGCGTCGGCGTCGGACGAAGCCTGCTCGGCGTCGGCCCGGGCGGCTTGCGCCGCGTCCAGCGCGTCCTGGCGCGCTTCGTCGATGGCGCCCAGGATTTCCTTGCGCGCTTCTTCCACCGCCGCCTTCACCGCCTCCGACGTGGCGCCCGGCGGCAGCTTGATCAACACGCCGTTCTCGGCGGCCGAGGCGGCATGGCTTTCCAGTTCGGCCACTGCCGACGCGGCCGAAGCCGCTGCTTGTGATGCGGCCGCGGCGGCACTCCTGCCCTTCTTGATGCGGATGCCGTCGCGGCCGATCGTGATGTCGACGTCGCCGTCCTTGTCGCCGGCTCGTTCGATCCTGATGGCCGGCTCTCGCTCCGGTGAGGCACCGCCCGCGGCGTTCGGCGGCTTCGGGGCCTTGGGCGGCTTCGGCGGCGCGGGCACCTCCACCGACCGCTCGGTCACGGTCTCGTGAATGGTCCAGCTGAACGGTGGCAGGTTGGACAGGATGCCGCAGATGATCAGCAGCAGCACCGACAGCACGATGAAGCGCTTCCAGCTGATCCCGACCAACCAGTTTGCATAGGTGTGGAACCAGCGGATTGCGGCGGCAGAAAATGCCTGCCAGCCGGTTGGCGCGGAAGAGGGCGATGGAGACATGGGGCGGCGTTCGATGGGGCGCATGTTTGCGATGGCCCCGACTGTACGAGCCGCCCTGCGCCGCCCCGAGCGGCCTGCGACGGAGCGCCGGACTGCACCGACAGGGTGCGCCGGCCAGCGACAGCCCGGCCCTCGCGCTCGACCAGAAGTCCCGGCTACAAGAACGCCAACCGGCGCGCGCTGCCGAAGTTCCTCAGGTTCGGCAGCACCGTGTCGAGCTGCGGATCGCTGGCGCCGAACCAACCGAGCAGGGTCGCGGCGTACTGGTCCACCGAGGTGGTGGGCAGCCAGCGGCCCTGCAGCTCCCACGATTCCACACCCACGTCGTTCGCGCCGCCCAGCACCAGCTCGGGGTAGCTGCCGTAGGTGGCACCGCCGCGCACCGCGCCACCCAGCACCAGGTGCTGGTTGCCCCAGGCATGGTCGGTGCCGGTGCTGTTGTTGGGCTTGAAGGTGCGGCCGAAATCGCTTTGCGTGAAGGTGGTCACCGCGTCGGCCAGACCCAGGTTCTTCATCGCGGCATGGAAGGCGCCGAGCGCATCGCCGAGCTCCTTCAGCAAGCGCGCATGGTCGCCTTCGGTCTGCGAGCCGGTGATGAGCTGGCCGCTGTGGGTGTCGAAGCCGCCCAACTCGGTGAAGAACATCTGCCGGCTGCCCAGCACCGTGGCGTTGGCCGCCACCAGCTTGGCCACCTGGTAGAGCTGGCGGCCCAGGTGGGTGGTGACCTTGCCGTTGGCGATGATCGGCGCAAAGCCGGCGTTGATCGGCGCCGACGCGTCGGCATCACCCGGCTGCGTCTTGACGACCGCCGCGAGGCGCTGCGACAGCCCGAACGAGTCGCGTTGCACCTGCGCCTGGGCGCTGGCCAGGGCCAGCTCCTGCGGCTGCGCATAGAGCGAATCGAGCGCGGCCTTGCGCAACTGGTTGGGCGCCCAGGCCAGGTCGGCCGGGAAGCTGCCGTGGGCGCCGAAGGTGGCGCCCGGCGCGGGCAGCACCAGCGGCGTGCGCAACGACTCCAGCCCGAAGCGGCCGTTGCCGCCCAGCGAGATCACCGGGTTGATGGTGCCCAGCACCTCGCTGCCGCGCCCGCCCCAGCCGGTGCGGGCTTGTGAATCGGTGCTGCCGGTTTCCCACAGCACCTGCTGGTCGGAGTGCGAGAACAGGTTGTCGGGGATCAGCTCGCTCGCGGCCGCGGCGGCGCGGAACTGCGCCTTGCTCAGCGGTGCGAACAGCGGGCCGACGTTGAACACCGGCGCGAGCTTGCCTTCGGCCCACACCGGCGCCAGCGCGGCCAGCGACGGGTGCAGGCCGTAGTCGGTGCCCGCCAGGCCCAGCAGGCTGGCCTTGGGCAAGGCCAGACCGGCGCGCACGCCACTGTATTGCGCGTAGCGCGCGCTGTCGGTCGGCACGATGGTGTTCAGCCCGTCGTTGCCGCCGTACAGGAACACGCAGACCAGCGCCTTGTAGTCGGCCGCGTAAGCCGGCCGGGCGCCCAGCATCAGGTTGCCCAGGCTGGCTGCGCCCAGCGCACCGGCCAGCGTGGCGCCGGAGGTCTTGAGCCAGCGGCGCCGGCCGAGGTCGATGGCTTGCTCGATGGAAACTTTGTGCATGCTCATGGCCTCAGCGCTGGACTTGGTAGTTGGGCGATGCGAACACCAGGTAGGCGGCCGTCCGCACCCGGTTGCGTTGCCAGTTCGTGGCATCGGTGGCGGTGGTCCACCACGACACGGCCTTGATGACCTCGGCGCGCGGCGTGGCCGGCAGCGCCTGGCCGAGGGCCAGCATCGACAGGCGATCGACCAGTTTGGTGGCGTCGGGCGCGTCGGCCAGGAAGGCGCTCAGGTCAACCTTGGTGCCGATCGCCGCCGGCACGCTGGCTTCGGGCGCCGAGCCGTCCCAGTCGAGCAGGTAGGTCAGGAAGTTGAGCCGCTCCAGCGCGCCGTTGGCGTTGTGGATGCCGAAGGCCGGGCCCACCAGCGTGGTGCCGGCGACGGGGTAGTCGGGCGGGTAGTAGTTGAACACCGAGGGCGGGCGGAACAGGTGCTGGCTCAAGGTTTCGCCCCACCACCAGGCCAGCGATTCGCCGTCGGTGCGGCCGTTCAGCGCGCGCAGCACGCCGGTGAACACCAGCGCCGGTGCACGCAGCTGGCCGGCGTTGGCGGGGCGGGTGGCCGCGCGGGCGTCGGCATCGAGCAGCACGGCGGCCACGGTGGCGGCCAGGTCGCCGTTGGCGCCGGCACCGAAAGTGCGCGCGCCGCTGGTGTAGCGGCCACTCGTGAACGCCGCCGCCACGCGCTGCACGTAGGCCGGCGCCGGGTTGCTGGTGACCAGGTGCTGGATCATCTGCTTCGCAATGAAGGGCGCGGTGTTGGGGTGCGCCATCAGGCTGTCGAGCACGGCCTCTAACGCGGCGGCGGCGGTGCTGCCGGCATTGACCTTCAGGCCCGAAAGCAGCGCGCGTTCGGTGCTGTCGTGGTAGGCCGCCACCGGCACCATGTCGCCGCCGTAGTAGCGGCAGTTGGCGCCGACGGGATAACAGCCGTAGCTGGTGGTGCCGCCGGCCGGGTAAGTCCAGCCGGTCAGCGCATAAGCGTAGTTGCGCACCACGTCGTTGCTGTAGGTGGCGCTGCAGGTGCCGCCTTTCAGGCTGGCGTCGGTGTTGAGCTGGCAGGTGCCGATTGAAAAGAGCTGCAGCAACTCGCGCGCGAAGTTCTCGTTCGGTGCTGCCTTGTCGTTGTTGGCGTTGTTCAGAAAGTCGCCCATCACCGGCGAGAGCACCACCTTCTTCAACACCTGGCGGTAGTTGCCGAAGGCGTTGTCGAGCAGCATGTTCTGGTAGTTGCGCATGCCATAGGTGCCTTCGACCGAGTTGCCCGAGATCACCACGATCTGCTGCAGCGCGAACGCCGTGCGTTGGCGCAACTGGTCGGGCTGCGTGAGCGCGTTGCGATAGAAGTCCCAGACCAGCGGCTGCGACGAGAACCAGTCGCGCCAGCAGTGGGCGCCGGCATAGGCCGCCTGGTCGCAGAAGAACGTGGCGCTGGTGCTCTTGTGAATGGCATCGCCGTTGCCACGCGTGTAGCGGCTGCTGTTGAGCGCCATCTGGTTGGCCACCCAGGGGACGGTGCCCTGGGCCTTGATGTCGGCCACCAGCACTTCGGTGGGGCCGAACGAGGCTTGGTGCGCCAGGCTGACGGCGTCGAACTGGGTCACCGGCGCGGGTGCGGGTGCGGGTGCGGGCGCGGGTGCGGGTGCGGGTGCGGGTGCGGGTGCGGGTGCGGGTGCCGGTGCCGGTGCCGGTGCCGGTGCTGGTGCGGGTGCTGGTGCTGGTGCTGGTGCTGGTGCTGGGGCCGGCGAAGGTGCCGGCGCGGGACTGGGCGCTGGTGATGGGGCCGGAGATGGAGATGGAGACGGAACCGGAGCGGGGCTCGGGGCCCTTACCGGCGGTTTGCCGCCGCGCGCCTCCGCCGTTTCACTCTCGGTGGTCGCCCCGCCGCAGGCCACGAGCAGCGAGGCCGCCAACGCCGGGCTGGCCAGGCCGCGGAAGCGCATCCAAACGGCAGCAAGAGAGTCGGGAATCGAGAGCGCGGGCATGCAGGCTTTCTGAAAATTTCAGCAACCCTGCGACCTTAAAGTTGATCGCGCCGCCCGGCACACCCGTGCCCGGCGTGTGTGTGAGCGCCTGTAGCGCCAGAGCGCGCCGGCCCACCGCCTGCGGCAGAACTTACCGCCGGTCACGGGCGCCGGTGGCGCGCGGCCCGCGCACTGAGCGCGTTCGGAAAGTACAGCGCCGTCAGGCTGGCGCTGTGTACCGGCACAAATCCTTCACGCTGCGGCGTGTCGCCATCGAAGCGGCGCCAGTCGCGCAGCCAGAAGATGTGGTCGCACACGTCGAGCAGGCCCAGGGTTTCGCGGTCGCCCACCAGGATGCCCTGGACCCGCAGGCCGAGTTCGGCACGCGCGGCGTCGAGCTGCGTCAAGGTGGCGCCAGTGCAACCGAACTCGCCGTCGCTGACGATCAGCAGGTCGGCGCTGCGCCAGCCTTCGCTGTGTACTTGTGCAATCGCCCGTTCGATCGGCGTCTGCACGTCGGTGCCGCCGTCGAAGCCCTGGCCCAGCAGGTCGAGCAGCGTTTGCAGCCCGTCACGGCTGAGGTCGAGTTCGCGTTCGATCAATTCATCCGGCCCGCCGAAAGCCATCAGCCGGCAACGCCGCCCTTCACGCTGCGCGGTGCGCAGCGCTTCCAGCACCACGGCCTTGGCGATGTTCTCGGGCCCGCCTTTCATGGAGCCCGAGGTGTCGATGCACAGGATCATCGGCCCGCGCTCCAGTGCCTCCGGTGCCGGCGCGGCCTCGCTGTGCCGCCGGCCCTGGGGGTCGGGCACACGCTCCAGCAGCACGGCTTCGCTTTCGTAGGTGAGCAGCCGGCTTTCGGCCAGGCGCGCGCGCCACAGCTTGCGCAGCACCGGGTGGCGGATCTGCATCGCTTCGCTGCCGAGCATGCGCTCCAGTCGGTCGGAGTGGCGGATGCCCTTCAACTCGCCCGGGGCGTCGGGCAGGCGCGTCTCACGCTCGCGCAGCGGCATCGGTTCGCGGCGCGTGTTCGGCGCGGCACTCGACGCAGGCGGCGTTTGCGGTGCGTGCTGGGCCCGACCGAGCGCGCGGATCAGCTCGGCCAGCGGCTGCAGGTGCGCCAGCAAGGCGCTGATGCGCTGCGCCTCGCGCCACTCGCGCGAGCGCAGCAGGCCGCGCAACTGGTCCCAGCTCAGGTGCGCCAGGTCGCCCAGGCCCTGCATCAGCACCTTCGCTTCCTCCAGGTCGCTCTTGTGCAGCTCCCATTCGTCGCGAAAGGCCTGCGCTTCGAGCGCGATCGCGGCCGGGCGCGGCAAGCCCGGCCGGTGGCTGTTGATGCGGTCCAGGTGCCACAACAGGGTGCGCAGCACCTGCTGCGCAAGCGCCGGGGTGCCTCGGCACAGGGCGGGCAGGCCGAGTGCGGCCACTTCGGCGCGCATCGCGCCGAGCGCTTGCGGGTCACCGAAGTGCAGCGCGGGGTCGGGCAGAACGCCCGCCTCCAGCGCGGTGCGCCAGCCCGCCAGGTCGGTCAGGCGCTGCGCGCTGGTGCCGACCGCCGTGACCAGCGCCGGCAACCACAAAGCCTGCGGCAACGCCTGCAGTCGGTGATAGGGCGCGTCGAGGTCGAGCACGCGGAGGACGTTCGAGCGAGCGGCGCTCAGGCGCCGAGCGGGATCGGCTCGGGCTCCGGCACCGCGGCGGCAGCGGCCTGCGAAGCGTCGATCGGCAAGGCGGCGAAGCCGGTGCGGACGTGCTCCAGCCGCGCCACCCGCTCGGCCAGCAGCGCCACCGTCCGCGCTTGCGCCTGCAGCCACTGCGCTGCCAGCTCGGGCGGCAACCACAGGCGGCCGTGCAACGCACCCGCCAGCGCTTCGGCCTGCCTGGCCATGCGCCCGTGCCGATCGCGGGCGCGGGCCAGCACCTCTTCGACCTGCGCCACGCGCGCGGCCACGTGAACGCTGCTGAAGCGTTTGCGCAGATGCGCTTCCAGTGAGGCCGACATCAGGCGGCGCATGCCGCCCGCGCTGTGGTTGCCCGCTGCGGGGCCGATCACGCTGTCGTTGCCCACGCTGTCGTTGCCCAAGCTGTCGCCGGCCGCGCCCTGCGGCATGCCGATGGAGCGCGCCAGCGCCAGCTTGCCGGCACGGTCGTCACCTTCTTGGGCCTGGGCCAGGCTCTCGATTTCGAGTTGTTTCTCGAACGCATCGACGGCGCGCGACAACCACGGCGCGTCTTGCGGCGCGGCCTGCGCCACCTCGCGCGTCACCCAGTCCTGCAGCGCGGGCACCTGCGCCGGCTGGCTGGCAACCAGATAGGGCACCAACCAAAGATCGAGCGCATCGACCGCGCCACGGCCGTCGGTCAGCGCGGCGGTGCGCAGGAGGCCGACCGACTGGCGCCAGCGCCGGTCGGACACGACGATGCCCTGGCTCGCACAAAACGCGCGCAGCGCCTGCAGTTGCGCCATCACCTCGGGCGCCAGCGCCAGCGCATCGCGCGCGTCCCGCCAGCGGCCCTGTTCTTCGCGCGTGATCGGCAGCGCCGGCGCAGCGCCTGAAATTGGCGGCGCCAGCGCCAGCAATTGCTCAAACGATGCGTCGCCGACCAGCGCCACCGGCACGCGCACCAGGAAGCGGTCGTGGAAGGCCATCAGCGCTTCGTCCTGCGGCACCTCGTTGGTGGCGCCGATCACGCAGATCAGCGGCACCGGCATGCGCGCCGAGCCGTTGTCGAACTCACGTTCGTTCAGCAGGGTCAGCAGCGCGTTCAGGATCGCCGAGTTGGCCTTGAACACCTCGTCGAGGAAGGCGATGCCGGCGGTCGGCAGGTAAGCGTCGGTCAGGCGCTCGTAGCGGTCGTGCTCCAGCGCCTTCAATGACAAGGGACCGAACAATTCTTCGGGGGTCGAAAAGCGCGTGAGCAGCCGCTCGAAGTAGCGCGCACCGTCGAAGGCCCGGTGCAGCCGGCGCGCCAGTTCGCTCTTGGCGGTGCCGGGCGGGCCGATCAGCAGCACGTGTTCGCCGGCCAGCGCGGCCAGCAACGCCAGGCGCACCGCGGCGCTGCGTTCGAGCAGGCCGGCTTCGAGCGAGTCGATCAGCGCCCGCAGGCGCGCGCGATCAGGCAGCGCAGGATGGTGTTGAACCGGCGCATCAAGCGGCCGCCGCGGATCCGGCTCTGCCGGGCCGCTGGCGGCGCCCCCTTGAGGGGGAGCGCCGAAGGCGTTTCGGGGGGGAGTCATCTCAAACATCGAGGACCGCGTCATCCTGCAGCCGCAACGCGCCGCTGGCCACCAGTTCGCCGACGAGCCGCTCGCACCACGCGGCCGGTGACGCCGCCTCGGCGCGCGCAAAACGCTGCCAGACATCGGTGAACAAGGACGCCTGCGAGGTCCAGCGTTGCAGCTCGGCCCAGGGCAGCGAGCGCTCCTCCATCAGGTGGTACTTGATCATCACGCGGGCACCGTGGCGGGCGTGCCGGGCGGGCTCGGCGCGCTGGCCGGCCAGGCGCGTGCGGGCGCGCTGCAAGGCGCCCGCCACATCGGTGAACGGCGCGCCGTGGCCGGGCACAACCACGCGCACCGGCAGGCGCTCGATCAGGTCGAGCACCGCGGCCACGTCGTCGAACGCGGCGATGCCTTCGAGCTCGGGGAACACCACGCCGAAGCCGTTCTCCCACAGCGCGTCGGCCGAGATCAGCACGCCGTCTTGCGGGTCGAACAGCATCAGCGATTCGGGGTCGTGGCCGGGCGCGGCCAGCGCCTGCCAGCGGCGCGTGCCGACGGCCAGCACGTCACCCGGCGCAATGGCCGCCTGGGCGGTGAAGTGCTCGCAGCGCTGCCCGGTGTAGCGGTAGCTCAGCGCGTCTTCATCCCAGGCCTGCACGGCAGCGAACGACGCCGCCGGCACCGTGACCGGCACACCGAACTCGCGCTGCAGAGTGGCGTTGCCGCCGCAGTGGTCGGAGTGCAGGTGGGTGTTGACCACCCTTGCCAGCGGTTCATCAGCCAGTGCATGGCGCAACAGCGCCAGCGTCTGCGCGGCGTGCACGCAATGGCCGCTGTCCACCAGCACCGCGCCCTCGCCGCCCGCGCCGTGCAGCACGATGTTGTTGGACGACAGCCAACCGCGCTCCAGCACGGTGAGCCCCGGCAGCCGGGGGCCGCCGGGGGTCAGGTGCGGGGCCGTGTGATGACGGGCCATGCCCCCACGTTCACTTGTAGAGCACCTGCGGCAGCCACAGACCGATGGCCGGGAACTGGTACAGAAGGATGATCGCCAGCACCTGGATACCCATGAACGGCAGCATGCCCGAGAAGATCTGGTTCAGGGTCACGTGCGGCGGGCTCACGCCCTTCAGGTAGAACGCTGCCATCGCGACCGGCGGGCTGAGGAACGCGGTCTGCAGGTTCAGCGCCACCAGCAGGCCGAAGAACAGCGGGTCGACGCCGAAGTTGTCGAGCAGCGGAATGAAGATGGGCATGAAGATCACGATGATCTCGGTCCACTCCAGCGGCCAGCCGAGGATGAAGATGATCACCTGGCTGAGCACCAGGAACTGGGTCTTGGTCAGGTCCATCGACAGCACCCAGGTTTCGACCAGCTCCTGCCCGCCCAGCAACGCGAACGCGGCCGAGAAGATCGCCGAACCGAC
>JANOQS010000293.1:0-7510 GCA_031414975.1 Methylibium sp.
GGTGGCCACGCGCATCGTCGAGCTCGACCGCGGCATCATCCGCAGTTACCCCGGCAACTTCAGTGCCTACGAGCGCATGAAGGAAGAGCAGTTGGCCTCCGACGCGCTGGCCAACGCACGCGCCGACAAGCTGCTCGCGCAGGAAGAGGTGTGGGTGCGCAAGGGCGTGGAAGCGCGCCGCACGCGCAGCGTCGCGCGTATTCAGCGCTTGGAGGTGCTGCGTTCGCAGCGCCAGGCGCGGCGCGACTCGCTCGGCCAGGTGCGGCTGGAGATCGACTCGGGCACGCCGAGCGGCAAGCTGGTCGCGGAACTGCGCGATGTGGGGATGAAGTTCTCTGAGAAGCTGATCGTCAAGGACTTCAACGCGACGATTCTGCGCGGCGACAAGGTCGGCCTGATCGGCCCGAACGGTGCCGGCAAGACCACCTTGCTGAAGCTGATCCTCGGCGAACTGCAGCCCACCAGCGGCAAGGTGCGCCAGGGCGCGCGGCTCGAAGTGGCCTACTTCGACCAGATGCGCAGCAAGCTCGACCTGGACGCCACCTTGGCCGACACCATCAGCCCCGGCAGCGAGTGGGTCGAGTTCGGCGGCCAGCGCAAGCATGTGATGAGCTACCTGAACGACTTTCTGTTCTCGCCCGCGCGCGCCAATTCGCCGGTGCGTACCTTGAGCGGTGGTGAACGCAACCGCGTGCTGCTGGCGCGGCTGTTCGCCTTGCCTGCCAATGTGCTGGTGCTGGATGAGCCCACCAACGACCTCGACATCGACACCTTGGAACTGCTGGAAGAACTGCTGCAGGGTTACGCCGGCACGGTGTTCCTGGTCAGCCACGACCGGCGCTTTCTCGACAACGTGGTGACCAGCACGATCGCCTGGGAGGGCGACGAGGCGTTTGGCGGCCAGCCCGGGCTGTGGCGCGAGTACGAAGGTGGCTACGAAGATTGGAAGCTGCAGCGCGAGCGGGCCCGCGCCTTGCGCGAGCAGGCCGCGCGTGCGGTGGCGACACCGGCCAAGGCCAAGGACAACGCCCCCGCCGCGAAGCCCGCCGCGCCCGCCGCCAAGGCACGCAAGCTCAGCTACAAGGAGCAGCGCGAACTCGACGAACTGCCGGCCCGCATCGAAGCGCTCGAAGCCGAGCAGAAGACGCTCGGTCAATTGTTGGCCGATGGTGCGATCTACACCACCGACCCATCAGGCGCTGCCAAGGCTCAAGCCCGCTACGCGAAGATCGATGACGAGTTGTTGAGCGCCATGGAGCGCTGGGAATTGCTCGGCGCCAAGGCCTGAGCGCCGGCCAGCTGGGTCAACGTGGCTCGCCGCCGAACCACTTTTCGCTGATCGCGTCGGGGTGCGAGCGGCTCACGATCAGCCCCGCCTGCAGGTACAGCGCGTTCAACAGCCGGATGGCGCGTTCGCGGTCCATGCCCGGCCACTCGGACAGTTCGCGCAGGTGCACGCTCTTTTCACGCAGGCGGTGGATCAGCTCGATCAGCAGCGGCGGGGCCGGCAGGCGGTTGATGTCGAGCGCCGGCGCCACGCGGTACGAGGCCGGGCCGGCAATCTCGGGCAGCAGTTCGCGGCGCTGCCCGCGCAACGCCAGGTTCCACAACAAGGGGCCGAGCGGGTGGTGCAGGTGGCCGCGGTCGTTGAACCCGCTTTCGCTGTCGCCGGGGGCGGGCAGAAGGGCCGGCTCCACATGCATCACACGCAGTTGACCCAGGTGGTGGTTGACGAGTTGATCCATGTCCATCGGGCAATGCACCAGCCGTTCGCGCGGAAACACGGTGATCGGCACGACGATCGCGTCGCACTGGAAATGCACCGTCACGCGTTTGCTGTGGCGCACGCAGGCGGCCATGACCTCGACCGCTTCAGAGGCGCCACCGTTCTGCTCGAAACGCAGCAGGTCGGCGCGCAGGGAGGGGCTCAGCGACGAGATGCGGGTGCTGATGCCGGCCGGCATCGTCTCGGCTTCCTTTTGATCGAGGTAGCGCCTGTAGGCGCTGGCACGCATCAGCCCCGGCTCGCCGAAGGGGATGGTGGACTCGAACAGGTCGCTGTTCATGGGCCCACGATTCTCGCCCGATGTCGGGGCGGCGGGAAGGGCTCTGTTGCAGCCGCGCCCTATGCGCTGTGTCACGTCCGCGCCGCGGCGTGCCGGTCAGCGCACCACTTGCACGCCTGAGCCCAGGCCGCTGCGCGCCAGCCAGGCGAACACCGAATCGACGGTGACGGTCTCGATGCGGTCGCTGAAACGCTTGTCGTTCGGGTGGTCGTCGAAGGCCACATTGGCCGCCGTCACGCGTGCGCCCAGGCGCTTGAAGGCCGAGATCTTCAGCGTCGTGGGCTCGTAACCCTTCAGCTTGAGCCAGGCCTGGGCGCGTTCGCGGCTGCGCGCCTGTGGGTCTTGGGTCATCGCCAAGGTCTCGAGCGCCCATTGGTTGGACTGCTGGTAGGTCTGCGCCCACGGGTAGGCCACCATGCTGTAGGCGGGCGTGTTCAGCGCGCCGACGCTGCCGTTGTCTCGCAGCGCCGCCAGCAGGCGCGCCTGCACCTCGGGCGCGAGCACGACGATGGCCGCCTCGTAGTCGAACAGGTCGTCCATGAAGAACTCGCCCAGGCCCTGGCGGTACACGGCCGCCTGCGCGGTGCCGCACTGGTTGAGTTTGTGCACCACGCGCCAGACGGCGGCGCCGTCCTTCACGCTTTCTCGGTACGCCAACCCGAGGTGCGAATAACGCAGGCCGTACGCGCTCAGGTCCTGGCCGGCGCGGGCCAGCACCACCACCTGGGCGCCGCTGGCATCGAGCCGGGCGGCGGTGCGCTGGGCCAGGGTCAACGAGCGCTGCACCGATTCGACCGTCGGCGGCTTGCTTTCGCAGGAGCGGCCTGCGTGTGCACCGGCCGCGGCCAGCATCAGCAGCGCGGCGGCGAGGGCCGCGCGCAGGCAGGCGGGGTTCACCGCGTGATCCGCTCGTTATGCAGCAGCGCGGTGCCGATCTCGTTCGGGATGAAGGCAATCGCGCGGCCCGCGGCCGACAGCACCCAGCCGGCGCCCATGGCAGTGACCAGCACTGCGGTGCCGGACGCCACCGACAAACCACCGGCTGCCTGCGCGCCCAGGCGCACGCTGGCCTGCGCGCCGTCGGACCCACGTTCCAGCACCCACACCGTGCCGGCGCTGGTGGCCTCGACCGCCACCACCGTGAGCAGGGCGCCGGCCGACAGCAGCATCACCGGCGCGGCCACCGACATCGCCACCGGCAGGGCCGACAGCGCGCTGGCGTCCGACGCGTTGGGGTGGGCCTGCGCGGGAGTCAGCAAGCTCGCGGCCAGCCAGGCGGCGCCCACAGCGTTGCGAAGCAAGGAGGTCGAGGTCATGGTCGGTCCTTCAGAAAGTGGGTCGGGGTTCATTCGCCGTCGCGGCCGGCACGGCGCGCATCGGCCAGGTCGGCCTCGTGTGCGTCGCGCAGCGTCTTGGCCAGGGTGAACACGGTGGAGATCAGGAACAGCCAGCACACGCCCAGGAAGGCCTTGTAGGTCGGGTTCAGTTCCATGCGCCACAGGCCCCAGCCGGTCAGCGCCATCGCCAACGTGAAGCCGCCCCACACGACCATGCCCCACATCGGCGTGTCGCTCTTGCGCTGTTCGTTGTCGCGCACGAACTTGGCCAGCGCGAACGCGGTGGACATGCAGAACACATAACCCATCACCATGAATGCGCGGTCCAGATCCTGCCCCGGCAGGTAGGCCAGGCCGATGCCGCACAGGGTGACGGCCAGGCCGAACGAGATCCAGACCTGCATCTTCCAGGCACGGGTGTCGCGGCGAATGGCGTTGGCTTGCATGAAGAATTCCTCGAGAAGTGGTTGAACGCAGCGGCATCTTTACCGCAGCGGTAAATAGTATCAATCCCTCCTTGGTGGGTTGCAGAAAGTTGCTGGCTTGGTATCTTATGGCGGTACTTTTTGGGAGAACCCGGGATGAGCACCACGCACGATCTGGTCACCGCGCTGAAGGCCGAACTGAAGGCCGCCGGCATCACCTACGCCGAACTGGCGGGGCACCTCGGCATGGCCGAGTCGAGCATCAAGCGCGTGTTCGCCAAGGCCGACATGCCGCTGTCGCGCATTGACGATGTGCTGCGCGTGCTGAAGATGGACTTTGCCGAACTGGCCCGCAAGGTCGCCGACGCGCAACCGCTGCGCCGCGAGCTGACCTTGGAGCAGGAGACCGCGGTGGTGGCCGACCGCAAGCTGATGCTGCTGGCCATCTGCTGCCTGAGCCAGTGGACCTTCGAGCAGATGACCACCACCTACCGCTTCAGCGACGCCGAGTGCGTGAAGTACCTGGTGGCGCTCGACCGGCTCGGCTTCATCGAACTGCGGCCGCTGAACCGCTACAGGCTGAAGGTGGCCAAGGGCTTTCGCTGGCGCCCCAACGGCCCGGCGATGGAGTACTTCCGCAAGCACGTGGCCGACGATTACTACAACGGCGGCTTCGACGGCGAAGGCGAGATGCTGATGCTGGTGCACGGCCAGATCAGCAAAGGCCTGGCGGCCAACTTCGTCGAAAGGCTGCAGCGCGTGGGGCAGGACTTTGCGCAACAGCACCTGGCCGACCAGAAGCTGCCGGCCGAGCAGAAGCGGCCCTACACCCTGGTGGTGGGCATGCGCTCGTGGCTGTTCGCGGCGTTCAGGGACTTGAAGCGGGACACGACGACAGTGGCCTGATTCACACCAGCCCGCGCTCGCGCAGCGCCTGCAACTGCTCGCGCGTGACGCCGAGCTTGCGCAGCACGGCATCGGTGTCTTCGCCCAGGCTCGGCGCGCGCCGGTGCAGGCCGCCGGGTGTTGCGCTGAGCTTGGGCACGATGCCTGGAATGTCGAGGGTCAGGCCATCGGCGCTGGTCACCGGCTGCAGCATGCCGCGGGCGCGGTAGTGCGGGTCGTCGGCGATGTCTTTCGCGGTGTAGATGCGGCCGGCCGGCACGTTGGCGGCATTCAGTGATTCGAGCACGTCGGCGACCCGGCGTGTCGCGGTCCAGGCGCCGATCGCGGCGTCGATCTCGGCCACTCTCGCGACGCGCCCGGTGTTGCCGGCCAGGGCCGGGTCGCTGCCCAAGTCATTGCGCTCGATCGCGCCCATCAGGCGCTTGAAGATCGAGTCGCCATTGCCGGCCACCAGCACCCAGCCGTCGGCACACGCATAGGCGTTGCTCGGCGCGATGCCGGGCAGGGCCGAGCCGGCGGCCTCACGCACCGTGCCGAAGGCGCTGTATTCGGGCAGCAGGCTTTCCATGCAGTTGAACACCGCCTCGTACAGCGCCACGTCGACCACCTGGCCGCGGCCTTTCGGCGCGTCGGCGCTGACGCTGGCGTGCCGGTGCTGCAGCGCCAGCAGCACACCGATCACGCCGTGCAGCGAGGCCAGCGTGTCGCCGATGCTCACGCCCACGCGAACCGGCACGCGGCCGGGCTCGGCCGTCAGGTGGCGCAGCCCGCCCATCGCTTCGGCCACCACGCCGAAGCCCGGCCGGTCGCGGTACGGCCCGGTCTGGCCGTAGCCGCTGATGCGCAGCATCACCAGGCCGGGGTTGCTGCGCGAAAGCGTGTCGAAATCCAGGCCCCAGTCTTCCATCACGCCGGGCTTGAAGTTCTCGACCAGCACGTCGGCTTCGTCGATCAGCCGGCGCACGATGTCGCGCGCCTCGGCCTGGCGCAGGTCGAGCGTCACGCTCTTCTTGTTGCGCGACTGCACCTGCCACCACACGCTGGTGCCCTTGTGCAGCAGCCGCCACTGGCGCAGCGGGTCGCCGCCCGGGCCCTTGCCACTCGCCGGAGGTTCGATCTTGATGACCTCGGCGCCGAAGTCGGCCAGCGTCTTGGCCGCGAACGGGCCGGCGATCAACTGGCCGAGTTCGACCACCTTCAGGCCGACGAGCGGGCCGGTCGGGGGGCTTTGTGCGGCAGTCATGCCGCGATCGTAGCTTCGTCTGAAGGCTCAGCGCGAGGTCCGCTGCAGCGAAGCCTGCGCAAGCGGCGCAGGCGAAACCCGCGGCGGATCGAGCAGCGGCAGCAGCGGGCTGTTCAGCTCGCGCGCCAGGCTCACCACGGTGCGCTGCGGCTCGTGCTGCAGGCGCGACCAGGGGTCGGCGCCGTGCGCCAGCAGGTGCTCGATCACCTGGCGCTGCCGATCCGCGTCGCCCACGTAGGCGGGCGCCAATGCACGGGCCAGCGGCGACCACGGCGCCTGGCCGCTGAAACTGGCCGGCACACGGTTCACGAGTTCGGGCGCGCGTTGCAGCCACCAGTCCAGTGCCGCCAGGTCGGCGTTGCGCAAAGCGGTTTCGAAGCCCGCGGGCAGCCGACCGTCGTATGCGGCCAGCGCGGCACGGGCCGTGTGGCCTTGTGCCTCCAGGCGGCGTGCCAAGGGTGAGTTCAGGTGGCCTGGGTGCAGCGCGCTCAAGGGACTGAATGACAGCGTGCCTGGGGTCAGCAAGCCGTCGGCCAGCCAGCCGTCCAGCACGGTCACCATGCCGGTGGCACGCGCGCCGGGGCAACTCAGCACGCGCATCACGTCGTGCTGCACGGACCGCGAGTCGGCGCGCGCCAGCCAGCGCAGCGCTTCGAGTTCGGCCGCCGAGGCGCGTTCGAACGGCGGGTACGCATCGGCCTGGGCCAGCGCACGCAGCGGCGCTTGTTCGCAGCGCTCGGGCAACGCGCCCTTGGCCAGCAATTCGGGCAGCACCGGCCAGAAGCGCGGGTCGCGCGTGGCCAGGGTGAGCGGGCAGACGTTCAGGCCCGAGGCCAGCACGTCCCTTGTTACCAGACTGCCGGCTTCGAACGGGCCGCAGCGCGTCATCAGTGCACGTTCCACGCTGTTGAGCCGGTGGCACGCGACGGGGTCGTCTTCGGTGAGCTTGGTGTGCAGGTGCATCAGCACCATTGCGGTCGTGCAGCCGCTGTTCAGCAGCGCACCGACGCACAGGGCCAGCATCGTGGCCATCTGCTTCAGGAACCTCATTCGCACCCCAAACTCGGTCCCGGCGGGTGGCCGGGACATCACTGCACCCAGACTAGCGGCGAGCGGTGTTGCCGTGCGGCACGATGGGTAAAGAGATGTTGAGCGACGCTGTGCTCAGGCGCTCAGGCCGCCCGCTGTTCGAGCAGGTAGTTGGCCCCGTCGTACTGCCCCAGCACGTCGGTCAGGTACGGCAGCACGGTCAGCAACTGGTCGTGCAGAGTGAACGGCGGGTTGATGATGAACACGCCGCTTCCGGCCAGGCCGAAGCCTTGCGAGTCGGGCTGCTGCACCGTCAACCTTGCGTGCAGCCAGCCCTTGGGCGCCAGGCTCTCCAGCCGCTTGGGAAGCTGCGCCGCTTCGAGTTTGGTGACCTGCGGGTACCAGACCATGTACACGCCGTCGGCAAAGCGGGCCAGCGCGTCGCGCAGCGAGGCGATCACGCGGGGGTAGTCGCCGTGGCCTTCGTAGCTCGGGTCCATCAGC
>JANOQS010000294.1:0-21949 GCA_031414975.1 Methylibium sp.
GCGAACAAGTGGATCCAGGCAGCAGGCCCGGGCGACATCATCAAGGCCGTGCCAGAGAGTTACCTGCTCGGCGACCGCGCGGTGTATGTGGATGCCTTCCTGGCCGCCAAGGGCGCGCTGTCGGCCGACGGCCTGTTCCCCGACGCCGGCCCTACCACCGCCTTCAAGGCGCTGGCCAGCATCGACCCCGAGATCGCCAAGGCCACGCTTGATTTGAAGGCGGTGTACACGAACGACTTTGCGAAAGCCGCGAACGCGAAGTACCCCAAAGGCTGAAGCGTGAACGATGCGCTGGCGCTGCAAGGCGTCTCCTGCACCTTCATCAGCAAGGACGATCCGGGCCAGCGCTACACGGCGGTGCGCGACGTGAGCCTGAAGGTGGGCGCCGGCGAATTCGTCAGCGTGGTCGGCCCGACCGGCTGCGGCAAGAGCACCTTGCTGAACGTGGCCGCCGGCTTGCTGGCACCCAGCACCGGCACCGTGCACGTGTTCGGCGAGCCGCTGGAGGGCATCAACCGCCGCGCCGGCTACATGTTCCAGACCGAGAGCCTGATGCCCTGGCGCACCGCGCTGCGCAACGTGATGGCGGGGCTCGAATTCCGCGGCGTGGCCGACGCCGAGGAGCAGGCGCACGAGTGGCTGAAACGCGTCGGCCTCGGCGGCTTCGGCGACCGCTACCCGCACCAGTTGTCCGGCGGCATGCGCAAGCGCACGTCGCTCGCGCAGACCCTGGCGCTCGACCCCGACATCATCCTGATGGACGAACCGTTCTCCGCGCTCGACGTCCAGACCCGCCAGTTGATGGAAAACGAGGTGCTGGACCTGTGGGCCGCCAAGAAAAAGGCGGTGCTCTTCATCACCCACGACCTCGACGAAGCGATTGCGATGAGCGACCGCGTGGTGGTGCTGTCGGCCGGCCCGGCGTCGCACCCGATCGGCGAGTTCGCCATCGACCTGGCGCGCCCGCGCGACGTGGCCGAGGTGCGCACCGCGCCGCGCTTCATCGAACTGCACAAGGCCATCTGGGACGTGCTGCGCGAAGAGGTGCTGAAGGGCTACCGCCAGCAGCTCGCGGCCTGAACCCCAACGAGGAAAGACGATGCCCAACATCCAGGTCCGCGCCGCGAGCGAAGACGAATTCGACACCTGGTACCCGCTGTGGCGCGGCTACCAGGCCTTCTACAAGGCCGACATCGCTATCGAGGTCAGCCGCGTCACCTGGCAACGCTTCTTCGACCCCACCGAGCCGATGCACTGCGCCCTGGTGGAAGTGGACGGCAGCGTGCAAGGCCTGGTGCACAGCATCGACCACCGCAGTTGCTGGACGGTGGAAAAGTCGTGCTACCTGCAAGACCTGTTCGTCGCCTCGGCGCAGCGCGGCCTCGGCCTGGGGCGGCGGCTGATCGAGCATGTCTACGAACAGGCCAAGGCGCGCGGCTGCGCCAAGGTGCACTGGCTGACGCACGAGACGAACACGGATGCCATGAAGCTCTACGACCGCATCGCCGAGAAGCCGGGCTTTGTGCAATACCGCAAGGCGATCTGAGGGCGGCGCCTGCCGCGTTTGACGTCAGGAAGCGCGATGAACGCACGTACTGAGTTTCAAGTCATCGTCGGGGCGGATGGAAAACCCGCCTTTGTCGTGGTGCCATACGAACAGTTTCGCCGCATGCGCGGCGGGTTCACCCAAGGGACGGTGCCCAACGAGGTGGTGAACCTGTCGTATGAGCGAGGCATGTCGCCGATGGCGGCTTGGCGAGAGCACTTCAACCTGACACAGGCCGAGGTGGCCGCCCGCATGGGCGTGACGCAGGCCGCCTACGCGCAGATGGAACGTGTCAAGCAGCCGCGCAAGGCAACGTTGCAGAAGGTTGCGGACGCCTTGGGCATCGAGGCAGAGCAGTTGCGCTGGTAAAGCCGATCAGGCCTTCACTGCCACGACCTGCGACCTCGAACACAACTACCGATGCACATGTGGCAACACCTCAAACCCAACCCGCGCAACCTGCGCCTCTGGCAACTCGCGCTGCTGGCGGCAGTGCTGGTGTTCTGGTACGCGATGACCAAGCCGGGGCTGCTGCCGCTGGTGATGTTCGAGAACGACCGCCAGGCCGCGTTCTTCTTCGGCGAACCGCTGAGGGTGGGCGGCCGCATCTGGAGCTGGTTCGTCACCGAGGCCGACATCTACCGCCACCTCGCCGTCACGCTCATCGAGACCTTGCTCGCCTTCGGCATCGGGTCGACGCTGGGCCTGGTGGCCGGGCTGTGGCTGGCGCTCAGCCCGATGGCGTCGGCATTGCTCGAGCCCTACATCAAGGGGCTGAACGCGATGCCGCGCATCATCCTGGCGCCGATCTTCGCGGTGTGGTTCGGCCTCGGCATCGGCAGCAAGGTGGCGCTGGGCGTCACGCTGGTGTTCTTCATCGTGTTCTTCAATGTGTACCAGGGCGTGAAGGAAGTGAGCCCGGTCGTGCTGGCGAATGCGCGCATGTTGGGCGCGAGCCAACGGCAATTGCTGCGCCACGTGTACCTGCCCAGCGCCACCGCGTGGGTGTTCAGCTCGCTGCACAACAGCGTCGGCCTTGCCTTCGTCGGCGCCGTCGTCGGTGAATACCTCGGCTCGTCGCAAGGCGTGGGCTACCTCATCCTGCAGGCCGAGGGCAGCTTCGACATCAACACCGTGATGGCCGGCATCGTCGTGCTCACCGCGTTCGCGCTGGTGCTGGATGCGCTGGTGGGGCGGGTGGAGACGCGGTTGATGAAGTGGCAGCCGAGGGCAGGGGAGACGGAGAGGTTGTAGAGGCGGGGCGTTTCGCGCGAAAGGTCTATCAAGTGATGAGGCTGGTGAGGCGCGATGTTTCCCGCAAAGACTGTAGCCTTCAGGCTACAATTACCGTATGCGCGTCGAGAAGACGGACGAGTATCGCGACTGGCTCGACGGCCTCAAGGATCTGTCGGGTCGTGCGCGCATCTTGATGCGTATTGACCGACTGATCCACGGAAACCCCGGATCTCACCGAAACCTGACCCACGGAGTGTCCGAGCTGAAGGTCGATGCGGGCCAGGCTACCGCGTCTACTACTCGCAGCGAGGGGATCGGCTCCTGCTGCTGCTCGTCGGCGGAGACAAGTCCACGCAGCCCAAAGACACCGCTCGGGCCATTCGCCTCGCACAGGCATACGGAGATTGAACAGATGGCAACGACCACTCGCAAGAAGGCCCCCAAGGTGAAGACCTCTGCCTATGACGTGGCGGAACACCTTCGCACGCCTGCAGAGATGGCCGCCTATCTGGATGCATGGCTCGAAGAGGCGCCGGACGACGTGTCGGGTATCGCCCGCGCCCTGGGCGACATTGCTCGCGCCAAGGGCATGAGCTTGGTCGCCAAGGAGGCCGGCTTGAGCCGCGAGAGCCTCTACCGCGCGCTCAGCGAAGGTGGCAATCCGAGCTTTGCCACGGTGCTGAAGGTGGCGCGCGCGCTGGGAGTGCGGCTTCACGCGCAACCGGCCTGAGTCTCAAGCTCAGTGCAGTCGGGTGTTTGACGTACTGTCGGGGACCGAACGCATGACCCTCTCCTCAACCTTCCTCGCCACCGACGGCGCCGGCTACGAACAACAGATGGGCCGCTGGAGCCGCCGGCTTGCCGAGCCGTTCCTCGACTTCGTCGGCGCGTCCGCGGGCGAGCGGGTGCTCGACGTCGGCTGCGGCACCGGGGCGCTGGCGTCGGCGTTGGTCCGGCGCGTACCGGTTGCCGAGCTGTGCGCCGTGGACCTGTCGCCCGCGTACATCGCCCATGCACGAGCAACCCAGCCCGATCCGAAGATCCGCTACGAGGTCGGCGACGCGTGCGCGCTGCCCTTTGCCGACAGCAGCTTCGACCGCGTGCTGTCGCTGCTGATGCTGCACTTCGTGCCGAGCGCGAGCACGGCGATTGCGCAGATGTGCCGCGTGGCCCGGCCCGGCGCCACGGTCGGCGCGGCGGTGTGGGACGCGCGCGGTGGCTTCGTCGCGAACCGGCTGTTCTTCGACACGGCCGCCGCGCTGGACCCGAAGGGCGGCGAACAACGCCGCGCACGCAACTACACGCGGCCGATGACGCGCCCCGGTGAGCTGGTGGACGCATGGCGCGCCGCGAGCCTGCAGGATGTGGTGGGCACGACGCTGGCGATCCGCATGGAGTTCGCGTGCTTCGACGACTACTGGGCGCCGTATGAAGGCAAGGAAGGCCCAGGCGCCGAGTACCTGGCCAGCCTGGGCGAGGCCGAGCGCGCCGCGCTGCGCGACGCAGTGCAGCGCGCGTACGTGGATGGCGAAGCCGACGGCCCGCGTTCCTTCGCCGCGCTGGCGTGGGCCGTGAAGGGTGTGGTGCCGGGCTGAAGGCATGCGGGCGAGGTGGCGAGGCTGGCGGTAGCATGTCGCTCTCGTCTGCCCACCTGTCCAGCGCCGATGGCCACACCATGATGAAAACCTACCAAGGCAGTTGCCATTGCGGCGCCGTCCAGTTCGAAGCCGACCTCGACCTCACACAAAGCACTTACCGCTGCAACTGCAGCATCTGCCGGCGCACGCGCTTCTGGGCTGGCGTGGCCAAAGAAGGCGGCTTCCGGTTGACGGCGGGGGAAGGGGAGCTGACGCAGTACCTGTTCAACACCCGCAAGAACCAGCACTGGTTCTGCCGGCATTGCGGCGTGCGGGCGTTCGGCATCGGCACCGAGACGCCGATCGGCAAGATGGTCGGCGTGAACCTGGGTTGCCTGCAGGGTGTGTCGGAAGAAGAGCTTTCGCGCGTGCCGATCACGTATGTGGACGGGGGCAGTGACCGTTGGCAGCGTGCGCCCGAGTTCTTCGGCCATCTGTAGGTTTGCCCCGCCCGGTATATGCTGCGCCAGCCCCCTTTCGGGTGTGCACTTCAAAGGCTTCGCATGTGGTTTCTCGTTCAGGTCGTCAAGGGCAGCAAGCACTTTGAGCAAGACTCGCAGGTCGGCAACCGGGTGTTGATCTCCGACACCACCGACATGGTGATCTCCGGCCGGGCCATGGGCGCCGGTTACCGCTTCGAAGCGCGCAAGGGCATCGAGACCTTCGTCGTGCGCGACTTCACCGGTCCCCAGGCCGCCGGCACGCTGGCCACCAAGTTCACCACCCTGGCGCAGCAGGTGGGCGCGCTGGCGCTCACGGGGGAGGCGTAAGGACTCACCATGCGCCTGCTGTCAGTCGTTGTTTGCATCGTCGCCGCACTTCACGCACCCACCACGCTGGCGGCCGATGCCTGTTCGCTGCTCGCGCAGAGCGAGGCGGCGGCCGTCACCGGCCAGCCGATCGTCGAAGTCACGCCGGGCGGCCCGCGCCGCGATGAAGACTCGGGCGGCCAGCTGAGTTATTGCACCTACCGCGCGGCGGCGTCGGCGGTGGTCGTCTCGGTGGTCGAATTCGCGTCGGGCGACGACGCGCGCAAGCAACTCGGCAAGAGCGTGGCGCAAGAGGCCGACGCGCAAGCAGCCCGCATGCGCGAGGAGCCCGGCCTGGGCGAGAAGTCGTTTTACGGCGCTTCGGCCAAGGGCGCTTCGTTCCTGTTCGTGCAGGGCAACAAGGTGATCGGCGTGGGCGTGGGCGGTGCCGCCGCGAGCGACGGGGCCAGCCTGAAAGAATCGCTGAAGGCAGCCGCGAAGGTCGTGGCGTCGAAGGCCTGACAGGCCGCACTGGCCGGTGTGGAAGGAAGCGCGATGCGAACCCAGTACTACACCGCCGCCAGCCTCGACGGCTTCATCGCCACCACCGACCACTCGCTGGCGTGGCTGTTCCAGCTCGGCGACGTGAACGAGACCAGCTACCCGCAGTTCATCCAGGGCGTGGGGGCGTTGGCGATGGGATCGTCCACCTACGAATGGATGCTGCGCCACATCGTCAGCCCGGCCACCGGCAGCGGCGCGCCGTGGCCTTATGCGCAGCCGACCTGGGTGTTTTCGAGCCGCGAACTGGCCACCGTGCCGGGCGCCGACATCCGTTTCGTGAAAGGCGACGTTCGCCCGGTGCACGCGCAGATGCGCGCGGCCGTCAGCAGCGTCGAGAACAGCGCCAAGAACCTGTGGGTCGTGGGCGGCGGCGAGCTGGTCGGCCAGTTCTTCGACGCCGGCCTGCTGGACGAGCTGATCGTGCAGATCGGCTCGGTCACGCTCGGCGCGGGGCGGCCGCTGCTGCCGCGCCAGATCGCCTTCCCGCCGCTGCGGCTGGTGTCGGTGCAGCAGATCGGCACCGGCTTTGCCGAACTGCGCTACGAAGTGCCGCGCGACGCGCAGCGCGGCCGGGCGTGAGCATGGACACCCAGCTCGTCACCCTGCGCGAGATCACGGCCGAGACGGTGATCGCGGTGGTCAAGTTGTCGGTGGCCGAGCACCAGAAAGGCTTTGTGGCCACCAACGCGGTGTCGCTCGCGCAGGCGCTGTTCGCGCCCGAGGCCTGGTACCGCGCGATCTACTGCGGCGATCAGCCGGCCGGCTTCGTGATGCTGGAAGATCAGTCGCTGCTGTCGCCACCGCCGGCGCCGCCCGAGGTGGGTGTCTGGCGCTTCATGGTCGATGCCCGGTTCCAGGGCCGCGGCATCGGTCGCGCCGCGCTGCTGCAGGTGATCGAGCATGTGCGCGCCAAGGGCGTGTTCAAGGCGCTCGAACTGTCGTACGTGCCCGGGCCCGGCTGCCCCGAGCCGTTCTACAAGGGGCTCGGGTTTCGTGACACCGGCAGGATGGACGGCGACGAGGTCGTGCTGGAGTTGTCGCTGGTCGCAGCGGCCTTGGCCTTGCCGCCGGCCGGGTGATCATTTGTGCGAATAGCGCCCAAATGCAGCGTCGGGTGCGCGCTCTGTGGGGCGCCAGGGCTACATTGGCGGCATGCTTCTTCGCTCGTCGCCCAAGCCTCCCGCGGCGCAGCCGCGGGACCTGATCGGCGGGCTGGAAAAGGGCCTGCAGGTCATCGAGGCCTTCAACGACGAGCACCCGCGCCAGACCATTGCCGAGGTGGCCACGCGTTGCGGCCTGACGCGCGCGGCGGCGCGCCGTTGCCTGATCACCCTGTTGCACCTGGGTTATGCCGGCAGCGACGGCAAGCGCTACTCACTCACGCCCAAGGTGCTGCGCCTGAGCCAGAGCTACATGTATTCGGCCCGCCTGCCACGCCTGGTGCAGCCCGAGTTGAACCGCCTCGCAAGCACCTTGAAGGAAGCCTCTTCCGCTGGCGTGCTGGACGGTGACGACGTGCTGTGCGTGGCCGCGCTCAGCGTCGGGCGCATCGTCTCGGCCACCTTGCAGCCGGGCACGCGCGTGCCGGCGTACTGCACTTCGAACGGCCGCGTGCTGCTAAGTGCGTTGCCCGAGGCCGAGTGCAACGCCTGGATCGCGCGACAGACCCTGCAGCCGCTGACACCGCGCACCGTGATCACCGCGCGCCGGCTGGCCAACGAAGTGGCGCGCACGCGTGCGCAGGGTTACGCCACGGTCGACCAGGAACTGGAGCTGGGCCTGCGCACCATCGCCGTGCCGATCAGGAATGCACGCGGCGAAGTGCTGGCGGCCATCAACGTGAGCGTGCACGCGGCGCAGCTCAGCATGGAGCGGCTGGTCGAACGCTGCCTGCCGGCGCTGTTGCAGACGCAGGCCAACCTGAGAACAATGCTGTGAACAGCGTGTGGATGACCCTGTGGACAAACCAGTGCAAAGCTTATGCAGGTGCTGTGGAGACTCTGTGTATATGAATGCCGTGAACAACATCAGGAGACTGTCATGAAGACCCAGGTTGCCATCATCGGTGCCGGCCCGTCCGGCTTGTTGCTCGGTGCGCTGCTGCACAAGGCCGGCATTGCCAACGTGATCGTCGAGCAGCGCAGCGGCGAGTACGTGCTGGGGCGCATTCGCGCCGGCGTGCTCGAGCAGGGCACGGTCGACCTGCTCGACCAGGTGGGCGTCGGCCAGCGCCTGCACAGAGAGGGGCTTGTGCACGGCGGCGTGGAGCTGTGCTTCGGTGGCGCGCGCCACCGCATCGACCTGCATGGCCTGACCGGCGGCAAGAACGTGACCGTCTACGGCCAGACGGAAGTGACGCGCGACCTGATGCACGCCCGCGAGGCAGCCGGGCTGACGACGGTCTACGAGGCCGAGCGTGTGAGCCTGCACGACTTCGACGCCGGCCGCCCGCAGGTGCGCTACACGAAAGACGGCGTGGCGCAGACGCTCGACTGCGAGTTCATCGCCGGCTGCGACGGTTACCACGGCGTCAGCCGCCAGAGTGTGCCGGCCGGTGCGCTGCAGACCTTCGAGCGCGTCTACCCATTCGGCTGGCTGGGCGTGTTGGCAGAAACGCCGCCGGTGTCGCACGAGCTGATCTATTCCAACCACGAACGCGGTTTTGCGCTGTGCAGCATGCGCTCAATGACGCGCAGCCGCCACTACGTGCAGTGTTCGCTCGAAGACAAGGTCGAGCAGTGGAGCGACGACGCGTTCTGGGACGAACTGCGCCGCCGGCTCGACCCCGAAGCGGCTGAGTCGCTGGTCACCGGCCCGTCGATCGAGAAGAGCATTGCGCCGCTGCGCAGCTTCGTGGCCGAGCCGCTGCGCTTCGGGCGCCTGTTCCTGGCCGGCGACGCCGCGCACATCGTGCCGCCCACCGGCGCCAAGGGCTTGAACCTGGCGGCGTCCGACGTGGGCTACCTGGCGCGCGCCTTCGCCGAGCATTACGGCGAGAAAAGTGACGCCGGCATCGACAACTACTCACAACGCGCGCTGCGCCGCATCTGGCGTGCCGAGCGCTTTTCGTGGTGGCTCACCTCGCTGATGCACAAGTTCCCCGAGACCGGCGCCTTCGGCCAGCGCATGCAGGCCGCCGAGCTCGACTACCTGGTGCACTCGCGGGCCGCGGCCACGGCGATGGCGGAGAACTACGTGGGCCTGCCGTTGGAGTGGTGAGCCGCGGCGCGCTCACCGCACGATCACCGGCACGATCACCACGCGTTCAGCGCACACGCAACGCATACGCAAAGCACACGCAACGCACGCTCAGCGCACCCGCAGCGCGTTGATCCGCTCCAGCTTGGCCGAGTAAAGCGCCTTGTCGTTGAAGGTGGTGCTGTTCTCCTTGGCCAGGATCAGATGTTTGCGCGCTTCGGCCTTGTCGCCCAGGCCGAGGTTGGCGATGGCGAGCCAGAAGTGGAACTCGTGGTGGTAGGCGGCGCGTTTCACTTCCTTGGCGAACAGCTCGCGCGCGGTCTGGAAGTTGCCCGCCTGCAGCGCCGTCAGCCCCAGGTCGAAGAAGTGGAACGGCGGGTAGGGCTCGACCTTGGCCAGCCGCTGGGCGGCCTGCGCCGCCTCGGCCGTCTGCCCCAGCTCACCGAGCACGCGAGCCAGGTTCGACAAGGTCGCCGTGTTTTCAGGCTCGCGCTCCAGCACGTGGCGCAGCAGGCGGGCCGCGTGCTGCGGGTTGCCGTGGCGCGCGTAGACCACGGCGAGGGTGTTGTACGCGCTCAGGAAGGCGGGTGACTGGCGGATGGCCTCGCGCGCCCAGGCGTAGGCGTCGTCCAGCGCGCCCTGCGCGAGCGCCTCGGCAGCGCGGTTGTTCATGTACATCGCGACCACGGTGGCTTCGGAGATCACGCGGGTGCGCTGGCCGCGCATGTCTTCGGCGGGCAGGAAGTCGACCGTCCAGGCGCGCTCGGTGTCCACGCCGGCGCGCGCATCGGTGGCGCGATGTTCGAGCGCCAGGTTCACGTGGTTGCTGGAAAAGTAGAGGTTGCCGCTGCGCGTCCAGGTGGACTCGTAGTACACGCTCTGGTAGCGCACCGGCAGGCCCAGGTGCTTGGCGAACGCAGCCGTCATGATGACCAGCGACAGGCAGTTGCCCGAGCGCGCCTCGAAGGCTTCGGCCGCATTGCGGGTGCGCACCGAGTCGTATTCGAGCCGGAGCTCGTTCTTGCTGTACAGCGCCTCCAGCAGGCCGCGCTGCGGGCCCTTGCTGCGCAAGGGTTTGGCAATGTCCATCTCGACATAGCGCTTCATCGTGTCGTTGAGCGCGAAGATCGCATCGGCCCGCACCGGCTCGGACGGCGCAGCGAACAGCGCATCGTCGAACAGGTGCTGCGGCGCCTGCCCGACCGGCGCGGTGCTGCAGCCGGCCAGGGCCAGGGCGGCCAGGCATGCCAGGCACACCCTCCAGGCTTGCAGACTGCGCCGTGTGTTCATGCTTGCAATGTGGCCCTGTTCGGCGCGGTTCGCAAGAGGGCTGGCGCCAGGGTCTTGCCGGGGTGTGAGCGGGGTGTCAGCGGGGTCAGCGCGCCGACGGCAGCCGGATCCAGGTGCCGGGCGGCTCTTCGTGCACGCGCTGCTCGTCGCGCAGCTTCAGCAAGTGCGCCAGCAGCGAACGCCGGGCCATCGCGTGCAGCTGCGGTGGTACGTCGGCATAGACGCTGGCGAGCAGGGTGTCGATGTCGGCGGCGTCACGCTCAGGCACGGCCGCCAGCACCTTGGCCTCGCGCTTCAGGCGGTGCTCGACGATGCGCTGCATGGCCTGGCGCGGCTGGTCCATCAGGAAGCCGTGGCCGGGGGCGAGCCAGTCGAGCGGCAGTGCTTTCAGTTCGTTCAGCGAGCGCAGGTAGGCACCCATGTCGCCGTCGGGCGGGTTGATGACGACGGTGGAGCCCTGCATCACATGGTCGCCGGTGAACAGCATGCGCTCCTGTTCGAGCAGATAACACAGGTGGTTGCCGGCGTGGCCGGGGGTGTGGATCACGCGCAGGCTCGTGTCACCCGGGAGCTCGAACACCTCGCCGCCGCGCAGCGCCTGGTCGGGCACGAAGTCGGCGTCCTGCCATTCGGCGTGCAGCGGCGCCATGCCCAGCAGCGCCGCGCCGGTGTGGGCCTTCAACGCCTGCGCGGCGGGCGAATGGTCCTTGTGCGTGTGGGTCACGAAGATCCAGCGGATCGGGCCGGGCGCTGCTGCCAGGATCGCCTGCACGTGCTCGGCCATCGCCGGGCCGGGGTCGATGACGGCCCATTGGTTGCCGGCCCCGCCGCCTAGAAGATAAGTGTTGGTGCCCGGCCCGGTCATCATGCTGCCGTTCGGCGCGGTCACGCGAATCAGCCGCGGCGACAGGCGCACCGCCGGTCCCGGCGCCAGTTCGTAGCTGGCGGTGCCGTGGCCTTCGGGGTCGAGCCGGCCGAGTTCGGCCCAGGCCGGCTCGTCGGGTGCGACCGGGCGCATGCCGCGCGCGCCGGTGCCCAGGTGCGGCATCCAGCAGGGCACGCTGGTCAGCGCACGCGCATGTGCCATCACCGCGGCGATGCTGCCGAGTTGCTGCAGGGTCTGCAGGGTCTTCAAGGTGGGCAGCACCAGCTTCAGCGCCTTGCCCTGGCGAATGGCGTCGGCCGGAGTGATCCAGAGCCGGTCCACGGTTTCGCCGTCGTCGTGCGAGGCCACTTGCAAAGGCGGCGCTTCGGCGACGAAGAAGTGCGTGTCGTAACGCTTGGGCACGCCGGGTGGCGTGAGCCAGTGGCTGATGCGGGCCAGCCGGTCGGCCGCCAGGCGCAGGCCGAAACGCTCGCACACCGCTTTCATCGACAACTCGCCGCGGTTCAACGCCGGCCGCAGCCCGGCAATGTCGTCGAGCACCGCCTGCGGCAGCGGGCCCCCTTCCGCGGCCGTGGCGAACAACAAGCCGGCTTCTTCCAGGCATTCGCGCAGCGCAGCGACGAAGAAGTCGAGCCCGCCTGCAGGCAAGCCCATCGCGGCGCTGGCCTGCGCGTCGTCCATCCCGTTGCAGAAGGCGTGCGCTTCGCGGTCGGCCGCATCGACCAGCCCGCCGGGAAAGACGCAGGCGCCGCTGTGGATGTCGCCCTCGCGCGCGTTGCGGCGCATCAGCAGCACCTGCATGCCGTCAGGGTGCTCGCGCAGCACCACCACCGTGGCCGCACGCCGGATGGCGGCGCCCGGGGCAGGTTGCCACTGGGGGGAATGGATCGCATCGCTCATTTCACGAGCGTACCGCAGCCGGCCCGGCCGTCCCGTCCTTCAGGCCACACCGCCCGCGCTGTCCACGGACCTCCCGAACGCGAAGTGCCGCCCGGGCGCGGCGTCGAACAGGGCACGCGTGTAGGCGTGTTGCGGTGCGCCGAACACCTGCGCGGTGGGCCCGTACTCGACGATCTTTCCCTCGCGCATCACGGCCACGTCGTCGCACACCTGCGCCGCCACGCGCAGGTCGTGGGTGATGAACAGCATCGCCAGGTTCAACTGGTCGCGGATGTCGGCCAGCAGCTGCAGCACCTGCGCCTGGACCGACACGTCGAGGGCCGACACCGCCTCGTCGGCGATCAGCACCCGCGGCTCCAGCGCCAGCGCGCGCGCAATGCAGATGCGCTGGCGCTGGCCGCCCGAGAACTGGTGCGGGTAGCGGCCGAGCGACTGCGGGTCGAGCCGCACCAGCGCCATCAGGGTGCGCGCACGCTGCATCGCGTCGGCGGCCGAGGCGCCGTAGTTCATCGGCCCCTCGATGATCGACTGGCCCACCGTGCGGCGCGGGTTGAGCGACCGGTACGGGTCCTGGAAGACGATCTGAATCTGGCGCCGCAGCGGGCGCAGCCGGTGGGCGGGCAGGGTGGCGATGTCGGTGACGGTGCCGGTGCCGGCCAGCACGATCTGCCCTGCGCTCGGGTCGACGAGCCGCGCAATGCAGCGCGCCACCGTGCTCTTGCCCGAGCCCGATTCGCCGACGATGCCCAGCGTCTGGCCGCGTCGCAGATCGAACGCCACGTCACGCACCGCCGCCAGTGCGCGCCCGCCGCCGAACCAGCCGGTCGTGCCGTAAGTCTTGACCAGGCCAGCGATGCGCAGCGCCACCGGCGCGGGCTCCGCACGGTGGCGCGCGCGTTGCGGCGGGTCGTGGCTGGGCACCGCGTCGATCAGCCTCTGCGTGTACGGGTTCTGCGGGCGCTGCAGCACCTGTGCGGTGCGCCCCAGCTCGACCCGCTCGCCGTGCCGCAGCACCGCCACGCGGTCGGCGATCTCGGCCACCACGCCGAAGTCGTGCGTGATGAACAGCACGCCGGTGCCGCGCTGCGTCTGCAGTTCCTTGATGAGCCTGAGCGTCTGCGCCTGCGTGGTCACATCGAGTGCCGTGGTCGGCTCGTCGGCGATCAGCAGCGCTGGCTCCAGGATCAGCGCCATCGCGATCATGATGCGCTGGCGCTGGCCGCCCGAGAGCTGGTGCGGGAACGATTCGACCATGCGCTGCGGGTCGGGCAGGTGCACCTGTTCGATCATCTGCAGGATGCGCGCGCGGCGCTCAGCGGCCGAGAGCCGGGTGTGTTCGGCAAGCACCTCGTCGATCTGGTCGCCGCAGCGCATCACCGGGTTCAGCGCCGTCATCGGCTCCTGGAAGATCATGCCCATGCGGGTGCAGCGCAGCTCGCGCAGGCGCCGTGGCGACGCACCGACGAGCTCTTCGCCCTGCAGCGCAATGCCGCTGCCCGCCCGCACCGCCAGGCCCTTGGCCAGCAGGCCCATGACCGCATGCGCGATCACCGACTTGCCCGCGCCCGACTCGCCCACCACGCAGACGATCTCGCCCGGCGCAACACACAGCGACACGTTGCTGACGGCGTTCTCGCGGTCGGCGCCGGCAGGCAGGCCGATGCTGAGCGTGCGCAGTTCGAGGACTGGCGTTGGGTTCGCGCTCATATCCACTTCGGCAGGTGGCGAGGGCCGTGGCCATCGGGTGGGGAACACCGCTCATGTCCTCCGGGCCGGAAGAGACTCGGCCCTCCTCCTTTACTTCGCTGCGTCCCCCACCCGACGCCCCCGGCTTGCAACGGTCTCTTTGTGCCGGCGGCCCGATCCCCGCGCCACTTTCTGCACAATGAATCGACCTTCATTTCAGATCCGCTTTGCCATGCGCGGGTCCAGCGTGTCGCGCAGCCCGTCGCCCAGCATGTTGACCGCCAGCACCGTGAGCGCGAGGAAGCTGCCGGGGAAGAAGATGTTGTGCGGGTACTCGCTGAACTGCGAGCGGCCCTCGGCCATGACTGTGCCCCAGCTCGGCATGTCGGGCGGCAGGCCCACGCCCAGGAACGACAGGATCGCCTCGACCAGAATGCCCGAGGCGCAGATGAACGTGCCCTGCACCAGCAGCGGCGCCGTGGTGTTGGGCAGGATGTGGCCGAACATGATCTTCCATGCCGGCGTGCCGAGCGAAATGGCGGCCTCGACATACGGCTCCTCGCGCAGGGTCAGCACCAGCGAGCGCACCAGCCGCGTCACGCGCAGGATCTCGGGGACGGCGATCGCGATGACCACCGTGGCCAGGCTGCCCTTCCACAGCGCCACCAGCGAGATCGCGATCAGGATCGCCGGCATCGCCATCACGCCGTCCATCACGCGCATCAGCACGCCGTCGAGCCAGCGAAGGTAACCGGCACTGAGGCCCAGCACGATGCCGAACGCCAGCGCCACGAGAGCGGTGCACACGCCGACGATCAGCGACACGCGCGTGCCATAGACCACGCGGCTGTAGATGTCGCGGCCGAGCGAGTCGGAGCCCATCAGGAAGGTGTGCGCGGTCTGCTCGCCGTCAAGCGTGGTGATCTCGCCGGCCTGGCCGGGCCGCAAGTCGCGGCTGGCGGCGTCGAACAAGGTCGGGTCGACGGTGCCGAGCCAAGGCGCCAGCAGCGCGATCAGCACCAACAGCGCCAGCACGCCGCCGCCGATGCGCACCGAGCCATTGCGCCGCACGCCGCTCCACAGGCTGCCGGGGTGAGCGGGGCGGGTGCGGTGAGTGGCCGACATCAGTAGCGGATGCGCGGGTCGAACAACACGTAAGACAGATCCACCAGCAGGTTGACCAGCACGTAGCTCAGCGAGAACAGCAGGATCAGGCCCTGCAGGGTCGGGAAGTCGCGCGCCAGCACCGCGTCCACCGTCAGCCGGCCCAGGCCCGGAATCGCGTAGATGGATTCGGTCACCATCACGCCACTGATCAGCAGCGCCACGCCGATGCCGATGACCGTGACGATCGGCACCGCCGCGTTGCGCAGCGCGTGGCGCACCAGCACCGTGGCTTCGGGCAGGCCCTTGGCGTGCGCGGTGCGGATGTAGTCTTCACCGAAGGTGTCGAGCACGGCGGCGCGCGTCACGCGCGCGATCAGCGCGATGTAGGTGACCGACAAGGTGAGCGCCGGCAGGATGAGGTGCTGCAACCAGGGCCCTACGCCGTCGGCCAGCGGCTGGTAGCCCTGCACCGGCAACCAGCCGAGCCGCACCGACACGAGCCAGATCAGCAGGTACGCCAGCACGAACACGGGAACCGAAAAGCCCAGCACCGACAAGCCCATCAGCACGCGGTCGAGCCCACTGCCCGGGCGCCACGCCGCCAGCACGCCCAGCGGCACCGCCACGGCCACGGCGAAGGCGATGGTGATGAGCGCGAGCGACAAGGTCGCTTCCAGGCGCTGGCCGATCAAGGTGGTGACGGGGGTCTTGTAATAGAACGACTCGCCCAGGTCACCCCCGAGCAGCTTGCCGAGCCAGATGCCGAACTGGACCGGCAGCGGTCGGTCCAGCCCCAGGCTGGCGCGAATGTGTGCGATCTGCTGCGGGTCGGCCGCGTCGCCGGCCAGAATGGCCGCCGGGTCGCCAGGGGTCAGGCGCAGCATCAGGAACACCAGCACGGCCACGATCAGCAACACCGGCAACGTGGCCAGCAGGCGGCGGGCAAGGAAGCTGTAGATCATCAGACGCCGGGTCACCGTTGAAGAAGGGGAAGTGGGAAAGCGCCGTCCTCAATTCTTCTTCAGGTTCCAGTAGAGGTTGACGTTGCTGACGAAGAAGCCCGAGATGTTCTTGCCGGCCGCTAGCGGCGGCAGGAACTCGCCCAGCGGCACGTGGGTGCCCACCTCGAAGGCGCGCGCCTGAATGGCTTCGGCCAGCGTCTTCTTCTTCGTGTCGTCGGTCTCGCGCATGAACTGGCCGCGCAGCTCGATCAGCCGCTCGTCCTTGGGCCAGCCGAACCAGCCCGCCTGCTCGCCGCGCGCGTCCAGCGCCGCATTCGAGATCGGGTTCCACACGTCGTAACCCTGAAAGGACGTGAGGAACATGTTCCAACCGCCCTTGTCCGGCGCGTCTTTCCTGGCGCGCCGGGCCACCAGGCTCTGCCAGTCCAGCGCCAGCAGTTCGACCTTGAAGCCGGCCTGGCGCAGCAGTTGCGCCGCCACGTCGGGCAGCTTCTGGAGGGAGGCCAGGTCGGTCGGTTTCATCAGCACGACGGGCGTGCCGTCGTAGCCCGATGCCTTCAGCAGCGCCTGCGCCTTCCTGATGCCCGACTTCGACTCGCCTTCATTGCCGAACGCGCTGCCGAACGCGCTGGCATAAGGCGTGCCGCAGGTGAACATCGACGGGCACGGCTTGTAGAGTTCTTTCACGCCGACCTGCGCGCGCAGGAAGGGCTCTTGCGCCAACGCGGCCGTCGCCGCCTGGCGCACCTTGGCGTTGTCGAACGGCTTGTGCAGGTGGTTGAAGCGCGCGAAGAACTGGAAGTTCACGGTCGAGTACCTGGGGAGCTGGATCGTGTCGATCTTCTTCGCCGCCTCGAACTGGTCGAAACCGAGCGACTCGATGATGTCGACCTCGCCCTTGTGCAACGCGTTCAGCTGCGCCTGGGCGTCGCGCAGTGCCAGGTTCCACTCGACCCGCTCGACGTGGACGTTCTTGGCGCCGGTGCTCCCCGAAGGCGCCTCCTTGCGAGCCACGTACCTGCTGTTCTTCAGGTACACCACCTTGTCGCCGGGCTTGAACTCGTCTTTGCGGAAGACGTAGGGGCCCGAGCCGGTGTGATCTTCGATCTGCTTGAACGGGTCGGTCTCGGCCACCCGCCGGGGCATGATGAAGGGCACGTTCGACGAAGGCTTTCCGAGTGCGTCGAGCACGAAGCCGCAGGGCTCGCGCAGGAAGATGCGAAAGCTGTCGGGTGCCGGGGTGTCCAGGCGTTCGACAAAGCCCATCAGCGCCGCGCCCATCGAATCGCGCTTGCCCCAGCGCGCCAGCGAGGCCACCACGTCGTCGCCGGTCACCGGCTTGCCGTCGTGGAATTCCAGACCGGCCCGCAGCTTGAAGGTCCACAGCCGCTGGTCCGGGCTGACGGTCCAGGTGTCCACCATCTGCGGCTTGACCTGGGCCTTTTCGTCGGTGCCGAACAGCGTGTCGTAGATCATGTAGCCGTGGTTGCGGCTCATGTAGGCGGTGGTCCAGATCGGGTCCAGGATCGCCAGGTTGGAGTGCGGCACGATGCGCAGCGTGTTGGCGTCGCCTCGGGCCCACGCCGGCAGGGTCAGCGTGGCGACCACGCCCAGCAAGAAGGCCGAGACGCCCCGTGGGGTGATGGACGACAGCGACATATGTCTCTCCCCCTGCAAAGCGCGGAGCATGCACCAGATCGAGCGGTGCCGCGCATGCAGGCAAGCTGCGGGCTTTCCCGAACCGTGGCAGTGTGCCTTCGGGAGCGCCGGCGCGGGACAATGCGGCGCTTGCCGCCAAGGACCTTGCCCATGAAATCACCTTCGTCGATGGCCTCCTCCGTGCTGCGCGCCGGGGCCGCCTGCGCCGCACTCGGGTTGCCGGTGAGCGTTGCGGCCCAGGCCGACGCATTCCCCGGCGCCGACCTGGCCAACGGGCGCGCCATTCACTACGCCAAACGCTGCGCTGCCTGCCACACCGAAAAGACGAGCCGGGAAGAGGCCTTCATCCACCTGCGCGAAGACCGCAAGGTGAGGTCGCTGTACGACCTGCGCCGCTACGTGAGCCTGTGCAACATGGAGCTCAAGCTCGAACTGTTCCCCGAAGACGAGCGTGACGTGGCGGCGTACCTGAACCAGCAGTTCTACAAACTGAAAGACTGACCGAGACCCACACAGCGGCCGGGCCGGCGGCCCAGGGCGCGACATGTCCGCATTGGACAGCCGGCGATCACACGCGCGCTTGAGCGTAAACACGTATGGTCGTATGACGATAGGCGCATAAGCTGTGAGTCAATCGCATTGCATGGGTCGCCTGGAGCCGTCATGGACGAAATGAATGAGGTGTTCGAGTCGGTCGCTCGCTACTTCTCGCTGCTGTCGGAGCCGACGCGGCTGCGCATCATGCATTCCATCTGCCAGGACGAGAAGTGTGTCAACCAGATCGTCGAGGAGACCGGTTTCACGCAGACCAACGTCTCGCGCCATCTCGGCATGATGTACCAGGGTGGCGTGCTGTCGCGCCGCCGCGAGGGCGCGCAGGTGTTCTACCGCGTCTCCGACGCCTCGTTCACCGACCTGTGCCGCACCGTGTGCATCCGCGTTGCCACCGAGCTCGATGGCAACAAGGACGTGAAGCGCAGCTTCAAGGAACTGATCAAGGACCTGGGCTGAACCATGGCTGGCGACCTTTCGCGCATCACGCCGCAGATGGCCGGGCGCATCGTCAAGGCCCCGGAGGGCCACCTCTCGGCCGAGCAGTTCGAAGCCGCCCGCAAGGCGCGCCGCAGCTTCATGGGCAAGGCGCTGGCCTTCGGCGCGGGCACAGCAGCAGCGGCCAGCGCGGCGGTGCGCGCCGCCGACGGCGACCCCGCCATCCTGACCCTGCCGGCGCACAGCACCGGCCTGGGCCAGGGCGTGGCCACCGAAGGTTACGGCAAGCCGTCGGTGTGGGAGAAGGCGATCCAGCGGCGCGAAAGCCCCGGCCTCACGCGTGTGCCGCAGGCCTCGGTGTCGTTCTGCCCGCTGCAGTCGCTGGTCGGCATCATCACGCCCAGCGGCCTGCACTTCGAGCGCCACCACCAGGGCTGGTGGGACGTGGACCCGTCGAAACACCGGCTGATGGTCAACGGCCTGGTCAAGGCGCCGCGCGTGTTCACGATGGACGACATGATGCGGCTGCCGTCGGTGTCGCGCATCCACTTCATCGAGTGCGGCGCGAACACCGCGATGGAGTGGGCCAACGTGTCGGTTCCGTCGGTGCAGTACACGCACGGCATGGTGTCGTGCTGCGAGTTCAGCGGCGTGAAGCTGTCAACGCTGCTCGACCTGTGCGGTGCCGACACCAAGGCCGGCCGTTATGTGCTGGCCGAAGGCGCCGACGGGTCGTCGATGACGCGCACGATCTCGATGAAGAACGCGCTCGACGACGTGATCGTCGCCTGGGGCATGAACGGCGAGATGCTGCGGCCCGAGAACGGTTACCCGCTGCGGCTGGTGGTGCCGGGCGTGCAGGGCGTGAGCTGGGTCAAGTACCTGCGCCGCATCGAGGTCGGCGACCAGCCCTGGTTCACCAAGGACGAGGACATTCACTACATCGACCTGATGCCCGACGGCCTGCACCGCCAGTTCACGTCGATCCAGGAGTGCAAGTCGGTCATCACCTCGCCGTCGGGCTCGCAGACCCTGCTCGACAAAGGTTTTTACAACATCACGGGGCTGGCCTGGTCGGGGCGCGGGGCCATCAAGCGCGTTGACGTGAGCACCGACGGTGGCCGCAACTGGCGCACTGCGCGCATGGAGGGTCCGGTGCTGGACAAGGCCTTCACGCGTTTCAACATCGACTGGGTGTGGGACGGCGGGCCCGCCATCCTGCAATCGCGCGCGGTCGACTCGACCGGCTACGTGCAGCCCAAGATCAACCAGTTGCGCGCCCGGCGCGGCATGCGCTCGATCTACCACAACAACGCGATCCAGTCGTGGCGCGTCGCCGAGAGCGGCGAGGTCACGAACGTCCAGGTGTATTGATGCGCCCACGCATGGACCCGTTGCGAATTCTCGGGGCGCTGTGCGCGTTGGCGCTGGCCGCTGCACTGACGAGCCCGGCTGCCGCGCAAACGAGCCCGGCCGCCGCGCTGCAGCAGATCGGCCGCGTTGCCACGCCCGCCGAAGTGCGCGCCTGGGACATCGACGTGCGCGCCGACTTCAAGGGCCTGCCCGCCGGCGCCGGCAGCGTGGCGCAGGGCGAGAAGCTGTGGGACGCGCAATGCACGTCGTGTCACGGTGCATTCGGCGAATCGAACGAGGTGTTCTCGCCGATCGTCGGCGGCACGACGCCCAAGGACATCCAGACCGGCCGCGTGCAGAGCCTGCTGCCCGGCGGCTTTCCGCATCGCACGACCTTGATGAAGGTCTCCAAGCTGTCCACCTTGTGGGACTACATCAGCCGCGCGATGCCGTGGAACGCGCCCAAGTCGCTCCAACCCGACGAGGTGTACGCGGTGCTGGCCTACATCCTGAACCTGGGCGACATCGTGCCGGCCGACTTCATCTTGTCCGACCGCAACATGGCCGAGGTCCAGGCGCGCCTGCCCAACCGCAATGGCAAGGTCTTCAACGCGGCGATGTGGGACGTGCGCGGCAAGGGCGACGTGGTCAACCCGCTGTGCATGAAAGACTGCCCGATCGAGAACACCGTCGCGTCGATGCTGCCCGACGTTGCGCGCAACACGCACGGCAACATCGCCGAACAGGTGCGGCCGTTCGGCGCGCCGCGCGGCACCGACACCGCGGCGCCGTCGCGCGCTTCGCAGGCCGCCGCACCCGTGGCACCGGCCGAAGGCCCCGACGGTGCTGCGCTCGTCAAGGCGAACGGTTGCACCGTGTGCCACGGCATGGACAAGCGCATCGTCGGGCCGGCGTTCAAGGAGGTCGCCAAGCGCCATGCCGGCAAGGCCGAGTCGGTGGACTACCTCGCCGGCAAGATCCGCGGCGGTGGCCAGGGGGTGTGGGGCGCCGTCCCGATGCCGCCGCAAGCCCAGCTCAAAGAGGCCGACCTGCGTGCCATGGCGCAATGGCTGGTGGGTGGCGCACCGTGACCTCCTCGACTCAAGCCCCGGTGCAAACCCGAAACCGACCCGCACTCGCTTCGGCGATGATCCTGCGAGCACTTCGAAAGCCCTGCCCGCGCGCGCCCCAGCGCCAGAGCGGACAATCTGCCCCCTTCCCAACCCAAGGAAACCCCATGAGACAGACCACCCGCCGCGACGCATTGCAACAAGGGAGCGCCTTTGCCGCGCTGGTCGCCTGCGGCCTGATCACCGCCGGCCAGGCGCGCGCCGCGGTGGACAACGCGGCCTTCGAAGCCAAGTCGCTCGCCGATGCGCTGAAGCTGCTGGGCAGCGCGGCCGACAGCAAGCACGTGTCGATCACCTCGCCCGACATTGCCGAGAACGGCGCCGTCGTGCCGGGCTCGGTGACCAGCAAGCTGGCCAAGACGCAGGAGATCTACATCCTGGTCGAGAAGAACCCGCAGCCACTGACGGCCACCTTCATGATTCCCGAAGGCACCGATGCGTTTGTGTCAACGCGCGTCAAGATGGGCCAGAGCACCAACGTCGTGGCCATCGTCAAGGCCGACGGCAAGCTCTACTCGACGACGAAAGAAACCAAAGTCACCCTCGGCGGCTGCGGCGGCTGATCAAATCAAGGAGATACACCATGGCTGACCCGATGCGCATTCGCGCCCAGATCAAGGATGGCGTGACCGACGTGCGCGTGCTGATGGCGCACCCGATGGAGACCGGCCTGCGCAAGGACGCCGCCGGCAAGACGATCCCCGCCCACCACATCACCGAAGTGAAGGCCAGCGTCGGCGCGCGCACCGTGCTCGAGGCGCGCTGGAGCCAGGCGGTGTCGCAGAACCCGTTCCTGCAGTTCCGCTTCGGCGGCGCCAAGGCGGGCGACAAGGTCACCGTGACCTGGGTCGACAACACCGGCGACAAGCGCACCGACGAAGCCGCCATCGCCTGATCGCGACGGCCGACAAGAACAAGAACCCCGGAGACCTCGATGAAACATGCCCTCATTGCGTTGGGTGCCGCCATGGGTGCCACGCTCATGGCCCCGAACGCCGCCGCCCAGTCGGCCACCGACGAAATCGCCAAGTACCGCGAGATGATCGCCGACGGCAA
>JANOQS010000295.1:0-2104 GCA_031414975.1 Methylibium sp.
CCTTGTTCGCGCCCATCCACTTCCAGGCGCGCAGGTACACGGCCAGGAACTTGGCCACGTTCTCGGGGTTCTGCTCGGCGTACTCACCGCGCGCGATCAGCGCGCCGGGCACCACCACACCACCCTCCTTGCCCGAGCACAGCACCTTGGCGCCGGCCTTTTCTTCGAGCGTGTAGATGTTGGGCGCCCACAGGCCGGCCAGGTCGGCGTTGTTGGACGACACGGCCGAAATGATTTCAGCCTGCCCCATGTTCTTGATGGTCACGTCGGCCTTGGACAGGCCGTACTTCTTCAGGCACGACTGCACCGCGTAGTCGCCGGTGGAGTTGGCGGTGAGCAGAATGGTCTGCCCCTTCATCGACTTCGGATCCTTGGTGATCTTGTCGGCCAGGTCCTTGCGCACCAGCAGCGCATTGCCGGCCGATTCGTCGTTGGTGATACCGATGGTCTTGATGCCGAAGCGCACATGGCCCAGCACCGCCGGGACCGAGCCGGTGCCGCCCACGTCCCACGACTTGGAGGCCACCGCCGCGATCTGCGGCACGCCGGCCGGGAAGGTGCTGAAGACCGGCTTCAGACCGACCTCGGCCCACCAGTTCTTTTCACTCGCGACAAAGAACGGCAGCGCCCAGTACAGCGCAGGCTGGTAGCTGACCTTGATCTCGCTGAGCGCCGGCTGCGCCTGCGCAGGGCCACCGAGGCAGGTGGCAGCCAGCGCGAACGTGAGGGCAGCGCGTTGGAAAGTGGTCTTCATGCTTGTCTCCTTGGGTTGGTCGGGTTCAATGCAGCTCGCCGGTCTGCTGGTCACGCAGCAGCTTCCACACCTGGGTGCGCAGGTGCACGAAGGACGGCAGGTCCATCACGTCCTCGATGCGCGGGTGGCGGTCCCAGTTCTCGGCTTCGCGGATCGGCTTCACGTCGATGATCTTGCGGATCGTGCCGGGCCGGCGCGACATGACGACGATGCGGTCGGCCAGGTACACCGCCTCTTCCACGGCGTGGGTGATGAACAGCACGGTGCGGGGGTGCTGGCGCGCCAGCCGCACCAGTTCTTCCTGCATCACCACGCGCGTCTGCGCGTCGAGCGCGCCGAAGGGTTCGTCCATCAGCAGCACCTTGGGGTCGAGCACATAGGCGCGCGCGATCGCCACGCGCTGCTGCATGCCGCCGGAAAGCTGGTGCGGATAGGCCTGCTCGTAGCCACCCAGGCCCATCAGGCCGATGTAGTGCTCGATGCGGCGCTTGCGTTCGGCCGCGTCGATGCCGAGCGAGATGAGCCCGAACTCGACGTTGTCCCACACCGTCTTCCACGGAAACAGCGCGAAGGCCTGGAACACCACCGCGCGGTCGGGGCCGGGGTGGCGCACCACCTCGCGGTCGACGCTGACGCTTCCGCCGGTGGGGTGCTCCAGGCCCGCCGCCATGCGCATGCAGGTGGTCTTGCCGCAGCCCGACGGGCCGACGATGGCGACGAACTCGCGATCCTGCACTTCCAGGTTCACGTCTTTCAGCGCGACGAATTCCTTGCCGTTCTGGTGGAACACGCGCTGCACGTCGTTGAAGTTGATGATGGCCAATCCGCTCTCCCCTCTCTGTCCCAGTTCACACACCACGACGGGTTTCAATCACCTGCTGCACGCGGCGCAGCGCCACGTCGATCAGGATGCCGACCCCGCCGATGGCCAGCATCCCGCTCATCACCGTGGCGGTGGACACGGCCGCCTGGCCCTTGACCATGAGGTAGCCCACGCCGCTGGAAGCCACGATCAGCTCCGCCCCCACCAGCGACTGCCAGCCCAGCCCGGCCGAGATGCGCAGCCCCGCCACGATCGACGGCACCGCCGCTGGCAGCAGCACCTGCGTCATCGAGCGCAGGCTGCTGGCGCCCAGCATCTGCGAGGCCTCGATGTACTTGCGGTCCACCTGCTTCGCGCCGCGGTAGGTGTTGATCAGCACCGGCGGGAACGCGCCCATGAAGATGATCAGCACCGGCCCGCCGATGCCGGTGCCGAACCACAGCGCGGCAAACGGCACCCAGGCAATCGGCGCGATGAAGCGCACCGCCTCGAAACAGGGCGCGACGATGCGGTCGACCCACGCAAAC
>JANOQS010000296.1:0-1531 GCA_031414975.1 Methylibium sp.
CCTTGCAGACTGCGGCGCGGCGAACACGTCCAGATCAAGATCACCAAGGTCAGCACGTAAGGCACTGCGTTGAAAAGGTAGTAGCCCCAGCTGATGCCGACCGATTGAAGCGCGGGCCCGAGCGCACCGGCGCCGCCGAACAACAGCGCAGCCCACAGGCAGCGCATCGGGTTCCAACGCGCGAAGATCACCAGCGCGACCGCGATCAGGCCCTGCCCACTCGACAGCCCTTCGTTCCAGCTGCCCGGGTAGTACAAGGACAGCGACGCACCGCCCAGCCCGGCGATGAAGCCGCCGACCGTCGTGGCCACAATGCGGATGCCGTTGACCGAGTAGCCGAGTGCGCGCGCCGCGTCGCTCGAATCACCCGCCATGCGCAGCACCAGGCCCCAGCGCGTCGACTTGAATCCCCACGCCAGCAGCGCAGCCAGCAGCACACCGAGCGGGAACAGCAGGTTGATCTGCAGGGCGGAGCGGATCTGCGCCGAGCTGCTCCAGTCGCCCAGCGACAGCGACGGAATCTGCGGCGCCTGCGGCTGGATCAGCGATTTGCCGAGGTAGAACGCCAGCCCGCTGCCGAGCAGCATCAGCGCAATGCCGGCTGCGATGTCGTTGACCCGCGGCAACGAGCACACCAGCCCGTGCAGCAGTGCCAGCAGCGCGCCCGACAGGCCGGCGACCAACACGCCGACCCACGGCGAGCCGCTGAGGTACGCCCCGCCGAAACCGGCCATCGCCGAGAACACCAGCACGCCTTCCAGGCCGAGGTTGATGCGGCCCGACTTCTCGGTGATGCACTCGGCCAGGCTGACCATCAGAAACGGCGTGCCGACGCGGATCGCGCCACCCAACACCGCAACGAGCAGGTTCATCGCGAGCGTGAAGCCGTCCATCTCGTTCATACATTGGCCTTGATGACGGCCGGCAGCGGCATCGCCGGCGGCTTGACCACGGGCGCACGCTCGACGAACAGCTTGCCGCGCAGCGCTTCACTCGCCAGGATCAGCAGGAACGCAAAGCCCTGCAGCACCAACACCGAGGCATCGGGCACGTCCATGCGCCGCTGCAGCAAGCTGCCGGCCGAGCCGAAGCCGCCGAACAGCACCGCCACCGGAATGATCACCCACGGGTTCTGACGCGCGACGAACGCGACCAGGATGCCGGCGTAACCCAGCCCGGCGATCAGCGACGCGTTGGCAGACGTGTGCACCGCGACCACTTCGATGCCGCCGGCCAGCCCCGCACACGCTCCGCCGATCGCGCAGGCAATGATGATGATGCGCGCACTCGGCAGCCCGACCAGCCGCGCAGCACGCGCGTTGCCGCCGACCACGCGGGTGGCGAAGCCGGTGGTCGTGAAGAACAGCCACAGCCCGAGCAATACGCAGGCCACCAGGCCGTAGACCAGGCCCCAGTGGATGTCGCTGCCGAACAGCCCGCCGATGCGCAGCGCTTCGTCGATGGGCCGGGTCGAGGGCTTGTTCAAACTCGCCGGGTCGCGCATCGGCCCTTCGACGAAGTGCTTGAACAG
>JANOQS010000297.1:0-3551 GCA_031414975.1 Methylibium sp.
ACTGCCTTCCGGTGCTCGGTCTCGTGGCCCGTCGCCGAACTCACTTCGCTTGCTTCGCAGCGCTACGTTCAAACAGGCGGCGACAAGTCAGTCGTTGATGCGCGCTGCGCGCGCGGGCCCCGAGCCTTCCGCGCCGCAGCGCCCCAGAGGCGCCCACCGCCCTGCCCGAACGCCCCATTGCGGCACCGGGTTTTATATTTGCGGCAAAGAGCGAAAACGGTTCCGCTCGCGGCGGGCGGTGCCCGGCGGGGGCGGGTTGTGGGGCTTTGATCCGCGCAGGGCTTGCGGCCCCGCGCGGAGCGCGTTCGTAGACTGACTTGTCGCCGCCTGTTTGAGCGTAGCGCTGCGAAGCAAGCGGAGCGAGTTCGGCGACGGGCCGCGAGACCGAGCACCGCAGCGGAGTCGGAGCGCCAGCGCAGACCGCCCCAGCATGAGCCACCGTCGGGTACCGCCCGCCGCGAGCCGAACCACCCTGAGCAAGACGCAACTAGAGCGCATCAAACGCCCCCAACCTTTTCGCGAACCACAAATACACCCCGATCACCACGATCGGCACCAGCGAGAACGCCGCCGCGAACGGCACGTTGCCGGCCACACCTTGCTGCTTGTAGACGACCTGGCCGATGTAGTTGGTGCTGTCGCCAATGACTTGCGGAATGATGTAGTCGCCCAAGGTCAGAGCGAACGTGAAGATGGACCCCGCCGCGATGCCCGGCAGCGCGAGCGGCAGGATCACCTTGGTGAAGGTCGTCCACGGGCCCGCGCCCAGGTCGCCCGAGGCCTCGATGTAGGAGTTCGGAATGCGCTCGACCGCGGCCTGGATCGGCAGCACCATGAACGGCAGCCACATGTAGACGAACACGACGAAGGTGCCGATGGCCGAGAAGCTCAGCGACGGCCCGCCAATGGACGGGATCGACAACAGCGCTTCGAGCAACCAGCCCAGGCCGAGGTGCTGCGTGAGCCAGTTGATCGCGCCCTCCTTGGCCAACAGCAGCTTCCACGCATACAAGCGCACCAGGTAGCTCGACCACAGCGGCAGCATGACCGCGATGTACAGGGCGGCCTTCTGCGCGCCGGTGGCGTGGCGCGCCATGGTGTAGGCCAGCGGAAAGCCGAGCACGACGCAAGCGAGCGTGACCAGCACCGCCATCGTGATCGAACGCCGCGCCACGTCGAGGTTGGCCGGGTCGGCGAGTTCGGCGAAGTTCTTCAGCGTGAACTCGCGCACCACCTGGCCGGTGAAGTCGTCGAGCCCGAAGAAGGCATTGGCCAGCAGCGCGAACAGCGAGCCGAGGTAGATCACGCCGAACCACATCAGCGGCGGGCCCAGCAAAGCCAGCAGCAACAGGCCGCGGCGCGTGTAGAGCAGGTCGGAGACGCGGCGCTGCAGGCCGCCGGAGGCGGGGAGGGGCAGCGCCGCTGAAGCGTTCATGGCCGCGGCCGGTGGTTCAAGCGACCGCGCCCAGCGCATGCACTGCCGAGGCGTCCCAGTGCAGGTGCGCCTGCTCACCGACCGCCGGTGCGCGCGTGCCTGCGCTCTCGGGCAGGTCGGCTTGCAGCAGCACACCTTGCGCATTCACCCTGACGCGCGTGAATGCGCCGAAGTACTGCACCTCGTGCACCGTGCCCGCGGCACGCGCGCCGGTGGCTGCGCCGAGGCGGATGCGCTCGGGCCGCAGCATCGCGCTGGCGTGGCCGGCCAGGGTTCGGGCCGCTTCGCCGTCGAGCACATTGGCCGCGCCGACGAACTGCGCGACGAAGCGCGTGGCCGGTGCGTTGTAGACGGCCTGCGGCGTGCCCACCTGTTCGAGCTTGCCTTTGTTGAACACGCCGATGCGGTCGCTCATCGACAAGGCCTCGTGCTGGTCGTGCGTGATGAACAGGAAGGTGATGCCCAGGCGCCGTTGCAACGCCTTCAACTCGGTCTGCATCTGCTCGCGCAGCTTCAGGTCCAGCGCGCCCAGTGGCTCGTCGAGCAACAGCACTTGCGGCTGGCTGATCAGCGCACGCGCCAGGGCCACGCGCTGGCGTTGCCCGCCCGAGAGTTGCGCAGGGCGGCGGTCGCCCACGCCACCGAGCTCCACCAGCGCCAGCAGCTCATCGGCGCGGCGGTGGCGTTCGGCCTTGGCCATGCCCTTGACCATCAGCGCATACGCCACGTTATCGCGGATGCTCATGTGCGGGAACAGCGCGTAGTCCTGGAACACTGTGTTCACCGGCCGCGCGTAGGGCGGCTGCAACGACACGTCCTGCCCGCCGATCAGCACGCGCCCTGAAGTCGGCAAGGTGAAGCCGCCGATCATGCGCAGGCAGGTGGTCTTGCCCGAGCCCGAAGGCCCGAGCAAGGTGAAGAACTCGCCCGCCTCGATCGTCAGGTCAACGCCGTCGACCGCGCGCACCTCACGGCCGGGCCCACCAAAAACGCATGAAACGCGGTCCAGCGTGACCGCTGTGGTCATCGCCCGCCCAGCACCGCGATGTAGTCGGACACCCACTTGTGGTACGGCACGCAAGCGTTGCCCTGCGTTGCGCACTGCGTGGTCGGCGTCTTCCAGAACGAGATCTTGTCGAACGAGTTGAAACCCTGGCGCGCGCAGCCTTCGTCACCCAGCAGCTTGTTGCCCTTGCATGCCGCCGGCACCGACGGCACCGAACCGAACCAGGCCGACAGGTCGCCCTGCAGCTTCGGGTTGAGCGAGTGTTCGAGCCACATATAGGCACAGTTCGGGTGCTTCGCGTCGACGTGCATCATGGTCGAGTCGGCCCAGCCGGTGGCACCTTCGACCGGCACCACGGTGGCGATCGGCTGCTTCTTCGAGCCCAGGATGTTGGCCTGGAACTGCCAGCTCGATGACGCCACCACGCCTTCGTTGGTGAAGTCGTCGATCTGCACGAACGCGTCGTGCCAGTACTTGCCCACCAGTTTGCGCTGGCCGCGCAGCAACTCGAGCGCGGCCTTGTACTGGGCTTCGTTCAGCTCGTACGGGTCCTTGATGCCCAGGGCCGGGTTCTTCTTCATCAGGTACAGGGCAGCGTCGGCGATGTAGATCGGCCCGTCGAAGGCCTGAATGCGGCCCTTGTTGCTCTTGCCGTCGGGGAAGGTCGTCTCTTCGAACACCGCCGACCAGCTGGTGGGCGGCTTGTCGCCGAAGACCTTGGTGTTGTACATCAGCACGTTCCAGCCCCACTGGTAGGGCACGCCGTAGTGGGTGTTGCCTTCATAGTGCCAGGGCGCTTTTTGCAGCCGCGCATCCACATTCTTGTAGCTCGGGATCAGGTTCACGTTGATCGGCTGCACCTTCTTGCCGCGGATCAGCCGCGTGCTCGCGTCGCCCGAGGCGGTGACGAGGTCGAAGCCGCCTTCGTTCATCAGCGCCACCATCTCGTCGGAGGTGCCGGCGGTCTTGACGTTGACCTTGCAGCTGGTCTTCTTCTCGAAGTCGGTCACCCAGTCGAAGCCCTTGTCGGTCGCGCCGCGCTCGATGTAGCCAGCCCAGGCGACGATGTCGACCTGACCTTCGCCTTTGCCAAGCTTCTGCAATGCACCT
>JANOQS010000298.1:0-2392 GCA_031414975.1 Methylibium sp.
GCTGCAGAAGCTCGGCATCGAAGCGCCGGGGCTGAAGCAGATTCTCTATGGCGTGGCGCTGGGCCTGTGCATCATGTTCATGCCGCACGGCATGTGGCCGCCGCTGGCGCGCCGGCTCGGCTTCACGCGCGAAGACTCTGACGCTGACGAGAGGCCGAAGCCATGAGCGATTCGCCCTTGCTCGACGTGGCCGGCGTGTCCAAAAGTTTCCGCGGCCTGCGCGCGGTGGCCGATGCGTCGCTGCAGGTTCGCAGCGGCGAGATGGTCGCGCTGATCGGCCCGAACGGTGCCGGCAAGACGACGCTGTTCAACCTGATCGCCGGTGCGCTGGCGCCCGACGCCGGCCGCATCAGCTTCGAAGGCCAGCCCATCACGGGCCTGCGTGCCGACCAGATCTGCGCCGCCGGCATCGGCCGCACCTTCCAGATCGTCAAGCCATTCGCCGACATGAGCGTGCTCGACAACGTGATGGTCGGTGGCTTTCGCGGCACCGCCAGCGCGGCGGTTGCGCGCGAACGGGCACGCGCTGCGCTGGCCGCGCTGCACATGGATTGCCTGCGCCACAAGCCCGCATCGAGCCTGACCCTGCCCGACCGCAAGCGCCTCGAAGTGGCGCGTGCGCTCGCCACGCAACCGCGCCTGCTGCTGCTCGACGAGGTGATGGCCGGCCTGCGCCCGACCGAGACCGACGTGATGGTCAGCGCCTTCCGGCGCCTGAACGCCGAGCAGGGCGTGACCATCCTGCTGATCGAGCACGTGATGCGCGCGGTGATGGCGCTGGCCCGGCGCGTCTACGTGCTGCACCACGGCGAGATCATTGCGCACGGCACGCCGCAGCAGGTCACGCAGGACCCGCGCGTGCTGCAGAGTTACCTCGGGGCCGAGGCACTGTGATGGGCAGCTCCACGCCGCTGCTGAGCGTGCGCGACCTGGCCGTGTTCTACGGCGACGCGCAGGCGCTCGACGGCGTGTCGCTCGACGTCAACGAAGGCGAGATCGTTGCCATCATCGGGGCCAACGGCGCCGGCAAGACCTCGTTGATCCGCAGCATCGGCGGCGTGGTCCCGGCGCGCAGCGGCTCGGTGCGTTTCGACGGGCGCGAGATCGCGGGCCTGCCCAGCCATGTCGTGTGCGACCTCGGCCTGGGCCAGGTGGCCGAAGGGCGGCAGGTGTTCCCGAACATGAGCGTGCTCGAAAACCTGCAGATCGGAGCGATGCTGCCGCGCGCACGCGCTGGCGCGGCCAAGACACTGGACGCGGTGTTCGCGAAGTTCCCGCGCCTGCGCGAGCGCGTGGCGCAGCCGGCCGGCACCTTGTCGGGCGGTGAACAGCAGATGCTCGCGATCGGCCGCTGCCTGATGGGCGCGCCGCGGCTGATCATGTTCGACGAACCGTCGATGGGCCTGGCGCCGGCCGTGGTGATCGAGGTGCTGAGCGTGATCCGCCAGTTGCACGACCAGGGTTTGACGGTGATGCTGGTCGAGCAGAATGTCGCCGCGTCGCTGCGCCTGGCCGACCGTGCCTACGTGCTCGAGAACGGCAGCGTCGTGCTGTCCGGCGCGGGCAGCGAACTGCTGGGCGACAGCCGCATCAAGCAGGCCTATCTCGGCCTCTGATTCGTGGGCCTGTGAACCGATCTGCACTTGTATGATCCTTCGATGAGTACCAACACCACACCACGGCAAAAGGTCGGCCTCGTCGGCCTGGGTGCGATGGGTCGAGGCATGGCCGCCTCATTGCGACGAGCCGGCTTCGATCTGCATGTGTTCGATGTGCGCACCGAAGCCGCCGAGGCCTTCGCGAAAGAGGGCGGCACGGCCTGCGCAACGCTCGCCGAACTGGGCGCGCGTTGCGACGTGGTCGTCTCGGTCGTGGTCAATGCCGCGCAGACCGAAGCGGTGCTGTTCGGTGACAGTGGGTGCGCCGCCACGATGAAACCCGGCAGCGTGTTCGTGATGTGCTCCACCGTCGACCCGAACTGGTCGATCGCGCTCGAAGGGCGCCTGGCCGCGCTCGGCATCCTGTACATCGACGCACCGATCTCCGGCGGCGCCGCGCGCGCCGCCAGCGGCGAGATGACGATGATGACCGCGGGCACGCCGGCCGCCTACGCGAAGTGCGAGCCGCTGCTGAACGCGATGGCCGGCAAGGTCTACAAGCTGGGCGACCAGGCCGGCGCCGGCAGCAAGGTCAAGATCATCAATCAGTTGCTGGCCGGCGTGCACATCGCCGCCGCGGCCGAGGCGATGGCGCTGGGCCTGCGCGAGGGTGTCGACCCGGCGGCGCTGTACGACGTGATCACACACAGCGCGGGAAATAGCTGGATGTTCGAGAACCGCATGGCGCATGTGCTGGCGGCCGACTACACGCCGCTGTCGGCGGTCGACATCTT
>JANOQS010000299.1:0-13260 GCA_031414975.1 Methylibium sp.
GGAGCCGGTGATGAAGCGCGCCTCGGCGATCGTCACCAACCGGGGCGGGCGCACCTGCCACGCCGCGATCATCGCGCGTGAACTGGGCGTGCCGGCGGTGGTGGGCTGCGGCGACGCGACCGACGTGCTGAAGGACGGCGCACTGGTGACGGTGGCCTGCTCCGAAGGCGACACCGGCTACATCTACGACGGCCTGCTGGAGACCGAAATCAGCGACGTGGAGCGCGGCGAACTGCCGTACTGCCCGGTCAAGATCATGATGAACGTGGGCAACCCGCAGCTCGCGTTCGACTTCTGCCAGATGCCCAACTCCGGCGTCGGCCTGGCGCGGCTTGAATTCATCATCAACAACAACATCGGCGTGCACCCGAAGGCGATCCTCGACTACCCGAACATCGACCTCGACCTGAAGAAGGCGGTCGAGAGCGTGGCGCGCGGCCATGCGTCGCCGCGCGCGTTCTATGTCGACAAGCTGGTCGAAGGCATTGCCACCATCGCCGCGGCGTTCTGGCCCAAGTCGGTGATCGTGCGGCTCTCCGACTTCAAGAGCAACGAATACCGCAAGCTGATCGGTGGCTCACGCTACGAGCCCGAAGAAGAGAACCCGATGCTGGGCTTTCGCGGCGCGTCGCGCTACATCAGCGACACCTTCGGCGAAGCGTTTGCGATGGAGTGCGAAGCGCTCAAGCGCGTGCGCGCCGAGATGGGCTTGACCAACGTCGAGATCATGGTGCCCTTCGTGCGCACCCTGGGCCAGGCCAGCAAAGTGATCGACATGCTGGCCGAACGCGGCCTGAAGCGCGCTTCGGCCGGTGGCAAGGACGGGCTGAAGATCATCATGATGTGCGAGGTGCCGAGCAACGCGATCCTGGCCGACCAGTTCCTCGAGTACTTCGACGGCATGTCGATCGGCTCGAACGACCTGACGCAGCTGACCCTGGGGCTGGACCGCGACTCGGGCATGGAGCTGCTGGCCAGGGACTTCGACGAACGCGACCCTGCGGTGAAGGCGCTGATCTCGCGCGCCATCGCGGCCTGCCGCGCGCACGGCAAGTACGTCGGCATCTGCGGCCAGGGGCCCAGCGACCACCCGGACTTTGCCGATTGGTTGGCGCAGGAGGGCATTGCGTCGATCTCGCTGAACCCGGACAGCGTGGTCGAGACCTGGAAGCGGCTGGCGAAGCGCTGATTTCTGCGCGTTTGTCGACGGCTTGATTGGTGGGTGTCGGGACCTCTTCGGATACGACATCTGCCTTTGCGCAAATGGTCCTGCGGATGTTGGTGCGGGATCAGGCCGCTGGGGCACTCTGCTCCGCTCATGTCCCCCGAGCCGGGGGCCCTGCCCCGTCTCTCCTCCATTACTTCGCTACGCAGAGCGCCCCACCGGCCTGATCTGCGGCGATTGAGCACTGCCGCGGAAATTCAAGAGCCTCACAGCGGAGGCGGCATGCACATCGGACGTTTGGCCGCGAGTTTGATTGCCTCTCGCTGCAGGGGCTGCACGCCGCCGAGGACGACCGCCTGCATACCGGACATGACCGCGAGCCCGTTTGCGTTGCATAGAACGCCATGTGCCAATGCCACGGGGTAGCCCTCCGCGTGCCGCCGGAGTGGATGGATGCCCGCATGCGCGTACGAGTTCAGTGCCTTCCAGGAGTTGTCCTTGAAGCGTGCAAGTGCTGCGTATGCTTCCTTTGGTCCTGACTTCGCAAGTGCATCCATCATTTGTTGAGTCTGCGAGATGTTCTTCGCCGATTGCTCTGATGCCAAGTCGAGGTTTGCGGTCAGTTTGGCAATTTCCGATTCCGAGGCTGCATATGTGAGCCAGATCGAGCGAAGGATGGCTTCGAACTGCGAGCGGTGAACGACAAGGGCGGACGGCAGGAGCCCATCTCGGAGAAGGAGTCTCAGAGCGCGCCAATGCTCGAACGAAAGCGAACAAGCGACATCGGCGACGTTGACTTTGTCAGAGTCGTTGCACAGAGGAAGGTCGACGAGAGAGATGAGTTCCTCGTCAAACGCATCAGATTCGTCGAGCGCGACGTCAAGGTCCACGACTCACGATCTCGTCAGTAGAGACGAAGGGTACGTGGCTGCGTGATTCGCAAAGTATGAGTAGCGATATGTGCCCGACTCTTCGAAGAAGAAGATCACCCCAGCCAACGTTGGTAGTTTCGAGAGTGCGCCCCCATGATGCTCGTAAAGAACGTGCCGAACTTCCTCTGGATCGACGCTTGCGAAGAACTCGCCAAACAGGCAAACGACGTATGGTCTGTTGATCTTGCCGACGAGGGCTGCATATGCGTTTGCCTTCCGCTCAATCTTTGAGTAGATGTGGTCCGATGGAATCGTGATCCAGCCGCTCCAGATTTGACCGAATGAGACGGAGGCCATGATGTCCGTCTCCTTCGCTTCTCGCTGGTGCAGAGTGACCACGTCAAGAATCTCAACGATCTTATCGGCTGCGTCGAGCAGAACCCAGTCGGGTGTCTTCCCGAGAATCTTCTGCGCGTAGCGCAGTTTCATCCCCTGCCGACGAAGGTGCGATCCGATGACTAGCTCGCGGAATGTGTGAAAGCGTTGTCGATCACTCTCAGTCTTGAACTTCTTGACAAACGCGGCACGGTCGGACGGTTCGATGTCATTGAACATCTCGTAGATACGAGAGTTGATGTGACTGTTTCCGGCGAGCACTCCGAACTGCATGACGGTAGGCCCTTTAGTGGGTTCTCGACGCTCGCACACCAACCACGGGGAACAGCCAAGGGCGTCGGGTGGCTGACGTAGCGAAGTAATGGAGGAGAGGCAGGGCAGGGCCCCGGCCTCTGGGGACATGAGCGGAGTCGGCTACCCGATGGCCTCGGCCCGCGCAAGCTTGAAATGCCAGTTCTGACATGCCTGTCCACGGGACGCCAGCTCAAACCAATCCATCGAACGGCAGCACGTCGACCAGCCCACCCGCGTCGACATTGCCCTGCTCGTGGGGCAGCACCACCAGCCCATTGGCCTGGCTCATGCTGCGCAAGATGCCGGAGCCCTGCGAGCCGGTGATCTCGACCTGCCAGCCACCATCGGCAATGCGGCTGACGATGCCGCGCTGGTATTCGGTGCGGCCGGGCTTCTTGCGAATGGGCGCCACGCTGGCCGCGCGCAGCATCGGCAGTGGTGATACGGTGGCGCCGCTCATCGCCAGCAGCGCGTCGCGCACGAAGGCGTAGAAGGTCACCATCACGGCCACCGGGTTGCCGGGCAGGCCGAACAGGATCGCGCTTTTTCCCTGCTCCTGGCTCTGGATTCGGCCGATCGCCATCGGCCGGCCCGGCCGCATCGCGATGCGCCAGAACAGCACGTCGCCCAGGCTGGCCATCACCTGCTTGGTGTGGTCGGCCTCGCCGACGCTGACGCCGCCGGAGGTGATCACCGCATCGGCCGTCTCGGCGGCGGAACGGAACGCGGCTTCGAGTGCGGCCGGTTCGTCGCGCACCACGCCCAGGTCGATCAGCTCGACACCCAGGCGCTCCAGCATGCCCCACAAGGTGTAGCGGTTGCTGTCGTACACACAGCCGGCATCGAGCGGCTCGCCGATCGAACGCAGTTCGTCGCCGGTGGAAAAGAACGCCACGCGCAGCCGCCGCAGCACCGGCACCTCGGCCTGGCCAAGCGACGCCAGCAGGCCCAGGTCGGCCGGGCGCAGCAGCCGGCCGGCGCTCAACGCGGCTTCGCCTTGTGCCAGGTCTTCGCCAGCGAGGCGGCGGTTGTCGCCAGTGCGCACCATGCCGGCGGGCACGCGGATGCGGCCACTTTCATCTTCGCTCAGGACCTTGACGAACTCCTGCGGCACGACCGTGTCGAGCCCGGCCGGCATCACCGCGCCGGTCATGATGCGAACGCAGTGACCGGCCACGACCGTGTCGCCAATGAACTGCTGGCCGGCAAAACCGGTGCCGACGACGGTCAGCGTGGTGTCGGCGTCGGGCGCCAGGTCCATGCCGCGCAACGCGTACCCGTCCATTGCCGAGTTGTCGTGCGCGGGGACGTTGATGGCCGAGACGATGTCGCGCGCCAGCACGCGCCCGAGCGCCGAGCGAATCGCGACCATCTCAACCGCCTGCACGCGTGGCACCAGGCGGGCAATGAACTCCTGCGCCTGCGCCACCGGCAGCGCGTTCGGGTCGTAGCCGCTGACGCAGGATGCGATCTCTTGAAGCGAGGGCGAAAGAGCGGTCATAAGGTCAGCACCATCAAGTCCTTGTCATGGTACTGCCCACCGATCTTGATCGCGTGCACCAGCTTGCCGTAGCGCGTGAAGCCGGCGCGCAGGTAGAGCTCGACGGCGATCCGGTTGCTGGCGGTCACGCTCAGGGTCAGCATCTCCAGGCCTGGTGCGAGCCGGGCCTGTGCAATGCACTCGGCGAGCAGCCGGCGACCGACGCCCTGCCCACGCACTTCAGCCAGCACCATCATGCCGGTCACGTGTGCGATGTGGCGGCCCTTGATGCGCGGCTCCCGTTCGCAGGTCACCGCGCCCACCAGATGTTCGGCGCCCACGAAAGCGCCGAGCGTGAACTGCCCTCCCTCGGGCCGTTCCAGCCCCAATCTGGGCCGATAAGCCTGTGCGGGCTTGACCGACGCTTCGGCGGCGTCGGACGTGAAGGCCTCGGGCTCAGCGGCCAGCGTGGTGTCGCGCAGCCGCTTGTAGTCCGCGAGGTCGGCGGTGGCCAGCGCGCGGATCGTCAGCGCCTCGGCCGCTTCATCAACCCTTGCATCAGCCATCGTGGCCGCCATGCCCTTGCAGTTGCTGCAACTCGGCCAAGGTATTGGCGTTGGCAAAGGCCTGCGCATCGTCGAACGGCACTTCGACCACGCGGTGCAACGCCGTCCACTTGTCGATCTTGCGCTGCCCCTCCTGCGTGAAGCGGACCAGGCTTTCCATCAGCTCGGCCTTCATCAGGCAGAAGACTGGCTGCACTTGCAGCTTGCCGTCTTCGAGCGTCGCGGCCATGGCGATGTCGGCGTTCTGTGCTTCAAGCGCCTGGGTCAGGCGGGGCACCAGATCGTCGGGAAACAGCGGCGAGTCGCACGGCACGGTCACGAGGTAGGGCGTTTCGCAGCGCTCCAGCCCGGCCAGGAAGCCGGCCAGCGGGCCAGCAAAGTCAGGCAGCGCATCGGGCCACACCGGCACGCCCATCGACTCGTACGCGCCGAGGTTGCGGTTCGCGTTGATCATCAACTCGCCCACCTGCGGGCCCAGGCGCAGCAGCGCGTGCATGGCCAGTGGCACGCCGTTGTGGGGTTGCAGCCCCTTGTCGACACCGCCCATGCGGCTGCCACGGCCGCCGGCCAGGATCAGGCCGGTGATCTGGTTGGGTTCGATCATGGCTAGCCGCCGATGTAGTGCATCTCGACGCGTCGCTCACCCGTTCCGGCGGCGGCATCGGCCGCGCTGCGCAACTCTGAGTAGCGGTCATTCCGCCCCTGCCAGATCAGCCCGATCGCACTGGCGATCTGTTCGTCGGTGTAGCCGCCGCGCAGCAGCGCGCGCAGGTCGTGGCCGTTCGTCGCGAACAGGCACAGGAACAGCTTGCCTTCGGTGGACAGCCGGGCGCGGTTGCAGTCGTGGCAAAACGCTTGGGTGACGCTGGAGATCACGCCGATCTCGCCGCTGCCGTCAACGTAGCGCCAGCGCTCGGCGGTTTCGCCGGTCATGTTGGGTTCGATCGCTTCGAGCGGGAACTGCGCGTGCAGGCGCGCCACCACCTCGGCCGACGGCAGCACCTCGTCCATGCGCCAGCCGTTGGTGGCGCCCACGTCCATGTACTCGATGAAGCGCAGCACCACCGGCGTGCCCTTGAAGTGGCGCGCCATCGCGACGATCTCCTGGTCGTTGGTGCCGCGCTTGACGACCATGTTGACCTTGATCGGCCAGGCCCACGCGCTGTGCGGCTTCAATGCCTTCGAGCACCTCGGCAACCGGAAAGTCCACGTCGTTCATGCGCCGGAAGATCGCATCGTCGAGCGCGTCCAGGCTCACGGTGACGCGCTGCAGCCCGGCGTCTTTCAACGCCTGGGCCTTCTTGGCCAGCACCGAGCCGTTGGTCGTCAAGGTCAAGTCCAGCGGCAGGCCCTCTGGCGTGCGCAGTTCGCTGAGCATGCCGATCAGCACTTCGAGGTGCTTGCGCAGCAGCGGCTCGCCGCCGGTCAGGCGGATCTTGTGCACGCCGTGGGCCACGAACAGGCGCGCGGTGCGGGTGATCTCTTCGAAGCTCAACAGCGAGCTTTGCGGCAGGAAGCTGTAGGCCTTGTCGAACACTTCCTTGGGCATGCAGTAGCTGCAGCGGAAGTTGCAGCGGTCGGTCACCGAGATGCGCAGGTCGCGCAGCGGGCGGCCGAGCCGGTCGCCCAGCAGGCCGGTGGGAGGCACGGCGACCGTCGGCACGCGCGGCAGTGCGGCGGCGTAGCGGTGGTCGGCCAGCGGAATGACTCGTTCGGACATGCGGCGATTGTGCCTGCGCGCTGCCGGGCCGGTGCCCGATCAGCCCCACGGCCACCACGGTCAGGTGGGCGAACCGGGTGGCCCGCCTCAGCGCGGCCGGGAGGACGGCGCGGCGGCCTTGGCGCGCGCCGGTTTGGCAGCGTCTGCGGCGGCTGCCGGGGCGGCACCGGCGGAGGAGCCGTCCAGCGGCTCGGCGCGACGCGCGCCGTTGTAGCGCTTGGTCCAGTAGGCCAGCCGCATGTCTTCGACGCGCACCTCGCCGCCGGTGCGCGGCGAGTGGATGAACTTGCCGTCGCCGACGTAGATGCCCACGTGCGAAAAGGTGCGCTTGAGCGTGTTGAAGAACACCAGGTCGCCGGGCTTCAACTCGTCGCGCTTGACCTGGAACAAACCCGGCGCGCGTGCCTGCTCGTCGGCCCGGCGTGGCAGCACCAGGCCCAGGCTCATCTCGAACACATGGCGCGTGAAGCCGCTGCAGTCGAAGCCGTCTTCGCTGTTGTTGCCGCCGCGGCGGTAGGGAACCCCGAGGAAGTTCATCGCCGTCAGCACCATCCCGGAGGCCTTGTCGCGCACCTGGCGGACGAAGTCGCTTTCAGTCGGTGCGACAGTGACGGCCGCGGTGACCAGGCCCTTTTCGACCAGGAAACGGCTCACTGCGTCGTCAGGTGCATCGGGCGCGGCGAAGCTTGCAGATGCCGCCAGCAACAGACCCGCAAGCCAAGCCGTCGAGCGAAGAACAGGGGTATGGCGGGCGGCGGAAAGTCGCATGGCGCGCAGCATAGGGGAGGGGTGTGGGGCAGTCAACCTTGACCTGAACCAAGGCGCACCGGCCGAAGTCAGTGCAAAGTAAGTCATTCGGCGTTCAATCCGGCGCAATCACAAAGGAGACAAGAGCATGGGTACCTCGGACGGCTACGCACACTTCTACCGCCGCTCGCTCGACGACCGCGATGCTTTCTGGAGCGAACAGGCCGCACTGATTGACTGGCACCAACCGTTCACCCAGGTCTGCGACTACAGCAAGCCGCCGTTCGCGCGCTGGTTCGTCGGCGGGCAGACCAACCTGTGCCACAACGCCGTCGACCGGCACCTGCAAGACCGCGCCGACCAGAACGCGCTGATCTTCGTCTCGACCGAGACCGACCAGGAGCGGGTCTACAGCTTCCGCGAACTGCATGCCGAGGTGCAGCGCATGGCCGCGGTGCTGCTGGCGCTGGGTGTGAAGCAGGGCGACCGCGTGCTGGTCTACATGCCGATGATTCCGGAGGCGGCGTTCGCGATGCTCGCCTGCGCACGCATCGGCGCGATCCACTCGGTGGTGTTCGGCGGCTTCGCGAGCCTGAGCCTGGCCAGCCGCATCGACGATGCGACGCCGACGGTCATCATCAGCGCCGATGCGGGCAGCCGCTCCGGCAAGGTCGTGCCGTACAAGCCGCTGCTCGATGAGGCGATCCGCGTGGCCGAACACAAGCCCGCCAAGGTGTTGATGGTGGACCGCGGCCTGGCGCCGATGGAGATGACGGCCGGCCGCGACATGGCCTATGCCTCGCTGCGCGAAACGCACATGAACACCATGGTGCCGTGCGTCTGGCTCGACGCCGAACACGTGAGCTACACGCTCTACACCAGCGGCACCACCGGCAAACCCAAAGGCGTGCAGCGCGACACCGGCGGTTACTGCGTGGCGCTGGCCGCGAGCATGAAGCACATCTTCGACGGCCGCGCCGGTGAAACCTACTTCGCCACCAGCGACATCGGCTGGGTCGTCGGCCACAGCTACATCGTCTACGGCCCGCTGATCGCCGGCATGGCCACCGTCTTCTACGAAGGCCTGCCGACCCGGCCCGACGCCGGTGTGTGGTGGGGCATCGTCGAGAAGTACAAGGTGACGGTGATGTTCAGCGCGCCGACCGCGGTGCGCGTGCTGAAAAAGCAGGACCCGAAGTACTTGCAGGCGCACGACATCGGCTCGCTGCGCGCGCTGTTCCTGGCCGGCGAGCCGCTGGACGAGCCGACCGCGAACTGGATCGCGCAGGCGCTGGGCAAGCCGATCATCGACAACTACTGGCAGACCGAAACCGGCTGGCCGATCCTGACCATCGCCAACGGCGTCGAGAAGAAGCCCAGCAAGTTCGGCAGCCCCGGCGTGGCGATGTACGGCTTCGACGTGAAGCTGATCGACGAGAACACCGGCGCCGAGCTGACCGGCGCGAACCAGAAGGGCGTGGTCGCGATCGCCGGCCCGCTGCCGCCCGGTTGCATGCAGACGGTGTGGCGCGACGACGCGCGTTTCGTCAAGACCTACTGGAGCAGCATCCCCGGCCAGCAGCTCTACAGCACCTTCGACTGGGGCATTCGCGATGCCGATGGCTACTGGTTCATCCTCGGCCGCACCGACGACGTGATCAACGTGGCCGGGCATCGCCTGGGCACGCGCGAGATCGAAGAGAGCATCTCGAGCCACCCCAACGTGGCCGAGGTCGCGGTGGTGGGCGTGGCCGATGCGCTGAAGGGCCAGGTGGCGATGGCCTTCGTGGTGGCCAAGGACGCGAGCGCGCTGGGTGAGGTGGCGGCGCAGCTGAGGCTCGAAGGCGAGATCATGAAGACGGTGGATCAGCAGCTCGGTGCGGTGGCGCGGCCGTCGCGCGTGCACTTTGTGAGCCTGCTGCCGAAAACCCGCTCAGGCAAGCTGCTGCGGCGCGCGATCCAGGCCGTCAGCGAAGGGCGCGACCCGGGCGACCTGACGACGATGGACGACCCGACGCCGCTGCAGCAGATCGCTGCGCTGGTGGGCATCAAGCCGGGCGGCGCCGCCTGACGGGACCTCGCAGCGCTACTTTGCGAGTAGCTGATTGACCGCCGCCACGTCCTCCGGCTTCAACTGCCCCGAGGCCTGGCGCAGCTTCAGGCCGCCCAGCAGCACGTCGTAGCGCGCCTTGGCCAGGTCGCGCTTGGTGGTGAACAACTGGGTCTGGGCGTTCAGCACGTCAAGGTTCACGCGCACGCCGACCTTGTAGCCGAGCTGCGTGGCTTCCAGCGCCAACTGGCTCGACGATTCGGCCGCTTCGAGCGCCTTGACCTGCGCGGTGCCCGACTGCACGCCGAAGTAGGCCTGGCGCGTGGCCTGCGCGACGATGCGGCGCGCGGCTTCGAGGTCGTTGGCAGATTTTTCTTCGAGCACGAGGGTTTCTTTCACCCGGTTCTGGATCGAGCCGCCGGTGTACAGCGGCATCGCCAGTTGCAAGCCCACGGTGGCGCTGTGGGTCGTGCCGGGCAGGCCACTGCTGCTGGTGCCGGTGAGTCGGTTGCTGTTGAGCGAGCCCACGGCGTCCAGGGTGGGCATGCCGGCCGCGCGGGCCTTCTCGGTTTCGAGCCTGGCGATGTCCAGCCCCAGCAGTGCCTTGCGCACCGCCGGGTGCAGGCTGTTGGCATTGCCGACCCAGGTGTCCACGTTCGCCGGCGCCACGGCCGGCAGCGCCACCGGCACGGCCAGTTGCTGCGGCGCCACGCCGCTGCGGCCCACCAGTTGGTCGAGCGCAATGCGCTTGGTCAGCAGGTCGTTGTCGGCGGCAATTTCTTGCGCGGTCACGAGGTCGGAGCGCGCCTGCGCTTCACGCGTGTCGGTGATGGTGGCGGTGCCGACCTCGAAGTTGCGCTTGGCCGACGCAAGCTGTTCGCTGATGGCGGCCTTGCTGGCGCGCGTGGTGGCCAGCGTGTCTTGCGCAGCCAGCACGTCGAAATAGGCCTGCGCGACGCGCACGATCAGGTCTTGTTCGGCCGTTTCCAGGTCGCTGCGCGACAGTTCGAGCGACTTCTTTGCCTGGTCCACCGTGAATCCGTTGGCCCGGTTGAACAGCGGCTGTTTGCCCGACAAGCCCACCCCCAGGTTGTTCGAGCTGCGCGACGAGCCGATCGGCAGGTCGACATAGGTGTGCCCCAGGCTGCCGTTGAGGGCGGCGCTGGGCAGCAGCAGCGCTTCGGCCTGCGCAGCGCGGTACTGCGCCGAATCGGCCAGCGAGCGTGCGGCCAGGTAGCTGGCGTCATAGGCGCGTGCCGCTTCGTACAGGGCCTGCAGGCTCTGCGCCTGCGCGCCGCCGGTGGCCGCACTCAGGGCCAGGGCAACGGCCGCGGCCCAGGGCAGCGGATTCATCCGGCGCTTGTTCTGATTCGTCATGGCGGGATCCTTCTTCTTGAATGGTGATCGGTGGGGCCGCGCGCGGGGTTATAGACCGGGCTCAGCCCCTGCCGCCCCAGGAATGCGACGATCTGCGCATACAGCCGACGGGCGGCACCTCCTCGAGCCGCCTCATCAGAACGTGAACCGCGTCGGTTCGTCAAAGCCCTTGAGTCGCGGCGCCACGGTGTCGAACAAGTCCACGCTGCTGAACGACTGCTCGCCGCTGCGGGTGAACAGCATCGCGCGCATCACCGGCTGCTGGCCGACGATCGCGGCCAGGCGCCCGCCGACCTTCAACTGCGCCAGCACGGCCGGCGGCACCTCGGCCACCGAGCCCGACAGCAGGATCACGTCGAACGGCGCATCCGCCACCAGGCCGCGGCTGCCGCTGGCCTGCACCACGTCGACGTTCATCACCGACGCACGCTTCAGGTTGTCGGCCGCCATTTTGGCGAGTTCGGGAACGATCTCCATCGTGGTCACATGCTGCGCCTGGTGCCCCAGCAGCGCGGCCATGTAGCCCGAACCGGCGCCCACTTCGAGCACCCGTTCATGCTTGTGCACCGCCAGTTCCTGCAGCAGCCGGGCATCGACCTTGGGCGCCAGCATGCACTGGCCGCCGGGCAGCGGCACCTCGGTGTCCACAAAGGCCATGGCGCGGTAGGCCACTGGCGTGAACGCCTCGCGCTTGACCACCGCCAGCAGGCTCAGCACGCTCTGGTCCAGCACGTCCCACGGGCGGATCTGCTGCTCGATCATGTTGAAACGCGCTTGTTCGATGTTCATGGTGCGGGGGCCCTCGATGTGCAGAACATGAAATTCTATTTCGCCATGCCCGGCTCGCCCGTCGGGTGCGCTGGCGCGGCCTTGGCGCCGAAGCGGCGGCGCGCCCAAACGGCCAGGTCGTCCAGGTAACAGTAGATCACTGGCACGACCACCAGGGTCAGCAGCGACGAGGTGATCACACCGCCGATCACCGCCTGGCCCATCGGCGAACGCTGCTCCGAGCCTTCGCTGAGAGCGAAGGCCAGCGGCACCATGCCGAAGATCATCGCCAGCGTCGTCATCAGGATCGGCCGCAGCCGCACGTGGGCGGCGTGCAGCAGCGCCTGGGTGCGCTCCATGCCATCGGCCCGGGAGCGGATGGCGAAATCGACCAGCAGGATCGCGTTCTTCGTCACCAGCCCCATCAGCATCACCACGCCGATGATCGAGAACATGTTCAGGGTCGAGCGGAACATCAGCAGCGCCAGCACCACGCCGATCAAGGTGAGCGGCAGCGAGCTCATCAGCGCCAGCGGCTGCAGGAAGCTCTTGAACTGGCTCGCCAGGATCATGTAGATGAAGACGATCGCCAGCCCGAGTGCGCCCAACGCGTAGGCGAACGACTCGTTCATGTTCTTGGTCGAGCCGCCGAAACTGTAGCGGTAGCCGGGGGGCCAGGGCGTCGTGTCGAGCACCTTGCGGATGTCGGCCGAGACCTCGCCCGAACTGCGCCCGAGCGCGTTCGCGTCGATGTTGATCTCGCGGTTCAGGTCGCGCCGGTTGATCTGGTTCGGGCCAGTCGAAGGCAGCACGTCGGCCACCTGCGACAGGCGCACCACGCGGGTCGAACCGTCGCTCGCGTTGGCCACGTTGATCGGGATGCGCTGCAGGTCGGCGATCGAGTCGCGGCTGTCGGGCGAGATGCGCAGGTTGACGTCGTAGTTCTCGCCGTCGGGTGCGCGCCAGTTGCCCACCAGCGTGCCGGCCACCAGCGTGCGCAAGGTGCCGGCGAGGGCGTTCACGTTCAGCCCCACGTCGGCCGCGGCGTCGCGCTTGACCTTGATCGCGACGGTTGGCTTGTCGGGCTTGAGCGTGCTGTCCAGGTCAACCAGGCCGGGGATCTCGCGCAGCTTGGCGGTGATGCCCTTGGACAGGCGTTCGAGCTCGACCAGGTCGGTGCCCTGGATGGAGAACTGCAGGCTCTTGCCGCCGCCCAGGTCGGTCTGGCCGATGTTGGTGACGGTGATGCCGGGAATGCGCGCGAGCTGCTCGCGCAGCGGCGCCGTCATGGCGCTCACGCTGCGCTGGCGGTCCTTGCGGTCGACCAGGCGCACGTAGACCGCGCCGTAGATCTTGCCGGCCGCGAAGCCGCTGTTGATGGTGGTGACGGTGTACTTCACCTCGGGCATGGCGCGCAGCACTGCGTCGATCTGCTTCGCGCGCGCTTCGGTCACTTCGAGCGACGAACCGACCGGCGTGTAGAAGTTGACCTGGGTTTCCGAGAAGTCGGCCTTGGGCACGAACTCGGCACCGAGGATCGGGATGATCAAGAAGCTGCCGGCGAAGGTGGTCAGCGCGACGCCCAGGGTGGCCAACTTGTGCGCGAGCGACCAGCCGAGGATGGACTGGTAGGCGCGGCCGAGCCACTGCGTGAAGTCATCGAAGTAGCCGGTCACGCTGTACGACAAGACCATCGGGCCGTGGTGGGCCGCTTCGGCCTGCGGATCGTGCCAGATGCTCGACAACATCGGGTCGAGCGTGAAGCTGACGAACATCGAGATCAGCACCGCCGCGACGATGGTCAGCCCGAACTCGTGGAAGAACT
>JANOQS010000300.1:0-2943 GCA_031414975.1 Methylibium sp.
GCATGAAACCGTCGGGGTCGATGGTGGCCACGTCGCCGGTGGGGAACCAGCCCTGGCCCTGCGCGTCGTAGCGCAGCGGGTCGCCGCCCTCGCCCTTGAAGTAGCTGGCCAGGATCCACGGGCCGCGCACCAGCAGCTCGCCGCTGGTCTTGCCGCCCCAGGGCAGCTCCTGGCCCTCTTCGCCGACGATCTTCATGTCGACACCATAGATCGCCCGGCCCTGCTTGGCCATCACCGCGTATCGCTGCTCCTGCGTCTGATCACGCTGCCCGCCCTTGAAGCTGGCCACGGTGCCCAGCGGGCTCATCTCGGTCATGCCCCAGGCGTGCAGCACATGCACGTTGTAGGCTTCGTTGAACAGCTTGATCATGGCGGGAGGGCAGGCCGAGCCGCCGATCACGCTGCGCCGCATGGTGCTGAACTTCAGGCCATTCGCTTCGACGTACCCGAGCAGGCCCTGCCAGACGGTCGGCACGCCGGCCGACAAGGTGACCTTCTCGCTCTCGAACAATTCGTAGAGCGATTTGCCGTCCAGCCCCGGCCCGGGGAACACCAGCTTGGCGCCGACCATGCACGCGATATACGGCAGGCCCCAGGCGTTGACGTGGAACATCGGCACCACCGGCAGTACGGTGTCCGCGGCCGAGCAGTTCAGCGCGTCGGGCGTGGCCGCGGCCAGCGTGTGCAGCACCGTGGAGCGGTGGCTGTACAGCGCGCCCTTGGGGTTGCCGGTGGTGCCCGACGTGTAGCACAGTGACGAGGCGCTGTTCTCGTCGAACTCGGGCCAGTCGAAGCGGTCGGTCTGCGCGGCGCACAGCTCTTCGTAGCACAACAGCCCGGGCACCTTGCTGTTGGCGGGCATGTGGGCGCGGTCCGTCATGGCCACGAAGGTCTTGATGGTCTTGACCCGCGACGCCACCGCTTCGATGATCGGCAGGAAGGTCAGGTCGAAAAACAGCACCTGGTCTTCGGCGTGGTCGGCGATGTAGACCACCTGGTCCGGGTGCAGGCGCGGGTTCAAGGTGTGCAGCACCGCGCCCGAGCCCGACACGGCGTAGTACAGCTCCATGTGCCGGTAGCCGTTCCAGGCCAGGGTGGCCACGCGTTCGCCGGGCTTCACGCCCAAAGCCGCCAGCGCATTCGCCATCTGGCGCGAGCGTGCCGCGAGATCGCGGTAGGTGCAGCGGTGAATATCGCCTTCGACCCTGCGCGACACCACTTCCTGGTCGCCGTGGTGGCGCTCGGCGTGCACGATCAGCGACGAAATCAGCAGCGGCTGCTGCATCATCAAACCGTTCATCTTGTCTCCTGGGTGTGTGTTGTTGGGGCTGCACTCTACAGAAGCATCAGGTTGCCGGCCTCCGCACCTCTGACTGTGCTCAACGCGACCCGATGGTCCAGCGTGACGAGGCAACCCTTGTGCGCCACGGACAGTGCCAGCAGGTACACGTCGGTGATCTGGTTGTGGCCCAGCACTCGCGACCAGTTCACCAGGCCTTCCGATCGCAACGAAATGCTGTCCGGCCAGAACTCATGGTCGCTGTCGGCACAGATCTCCTGCAGCTTCTTGCTGACGGCCTCAAACCCCACCGGGCCCAGTTGGCTGTATCCGGGCAAGTTGAGAACACGGACAACGCCGTTTTCGACAAGAGGACAGCTTGCTATTCTGAGACGGCGCCGCTGCATGAACGCCAGCGCCTGGGCGTGGAAGACGTGAGCTTCGTCCAGCAGCGCCACCCAGACGTTGACGTCGAGCAAGTGACGCATCGCCTTCGACCCTAGAACCCTTCCTGGTCCATCAGGCGCCGCACATGGTCGGTGGTGACGACCTCAGCTCGGGCGGGCAGCAGCGCGTACTTGCTTTTCGGCCGTGCTGCCTCGACCGCCGGCATGGCCTGGGCGCGGATGCCCTCGCGCGCCAGCCGCGACAGGGCTTCACCTATCGAAATGCGCTCGCGCTGCGCATGCGCTTTGGCAAATGAAAGCACGTCATCGTCAAGGGCCAGGGTGGTGCGCATGCCACCAGTCTAGCATCAGAACATCAAAGCATCGAAACAGCATCACGGCTTCAAGGCGCATCACCGCGAGCCGCGCGCCGCGTGCAGCAGAGCACCGGCCAGCCGGTTGTGGCGTTCGATCAGGCGCGGCAGCTCGACGGTGGTGAGCTCGCCGTCGCGCACCACCACCCTGCCCTGCACCACGTTCAGCGCCACGCGCGGCACATGGCAGAACAGCAGCGCGGCCAGCGGGTCGTGGTGCGCGCCGGTCAGGCCGATCTCGTTGAGCGGTATGCCCACGATGTCGGCCGCCATGCCGGGCGCCAGCGCACCGATGTCGTCGCGGTTCAGCACCTGGGCGCCGCCGAGCGTGGCGATTTCCAGCGTCTCGCGCGCGGTCAGTGCCGATGGGCCTTTCACCGGCCCGTGGGCGACACGCTGCAGCAGCATCGCCAGGCGCGCCTCGCCGAGCATGTGGCCGCTGTCGTTCGACGCCGCCCCATCGACCGCGATCGACACCGGCACGCCCGCATCGCGCATCGCGCGGATCGGTGCGATGCCCGACGCCAGCCGCATGTTCGAACCCGGGCAGTGCGACACGCCCGTGCCGGTGCTCGCAAACAGCCGGATGCCCGCTTCGTCGAGCTTCACGCAGTGGGCATGCCACACGTCGGGGCCGACCCAGCCGAGCTGTTCGGCGTATTCGGCCGGCGTGCAGTTGAACTTCTCGCGCGTGTAGGCGATGTCGTTGTCGTTCTCGGCGAGGTGGGTGTGGAGCGATACCTTGTGCTCCCTCGCCAGCAGCGCCGAATCGCGCATCAGCTCGCGACTGACCGAAAACGGCGAACACGGCGCGACGACAACGCGCTGCATCGCAAAGCGCTTCGGGTCGTGCCAGCGTTCGATCAGGCGCTGCGTGTCCTTCAGGATCGAGGCTTCGCTTTCC
>JANOQS010000301.1:0-4249 GCA_031414975.1 Methylibium sp.
CACCTGGAAGAACAGCAGGCGCTGCGGCATGGCCGCATATTCCTGCAGCAAGCGGTGGCCGCTGAAGCCGCGCAGGGTTTCGGGCAGCGCCGCTTCGTCGTCTTCGAAGCCGAGTTGCTGTACCGAGGCGGCGTGGGCAAAACCTTGCGCCGGGTTGCGGCCAGTTTCATTGCCGAGGCCTGCGGCGCCCACAGCACCGACCCAGCTCCCCAGGCTGGCGCCCAGCACCAGCTCATGCATGCGGAAGGCCACGTCGTCCGGCGCGGCCACGTAGAACGGCAGGCGCTCCAACGGCAACTGGTTGAACTTCAAACCGCCGTGCGCCTTCAGGCGGATGCGCAAGCCGCCGCGGATCGGGCGCGCCACCGGCAGGCGCGTCAACGGCAGGTCGGGCGCGTGGCTGAAGTACTGGGCCGATTCGATCCCGATCGGCCACAGGCTCACATCGTGCGCGGTGCGGAATTCACAGCGCGTGTTCTGGCCGCGCACCGTCTCGCTGGTCAGTGCGCTGTGGCGATTGACCGTGAAGCCGCGCGCCAGGTTCGGGTCGAGCGGGTCGGGCCGCATGCGCGCGATCAGCATCGAAGGCACCGGCGACAGGAAGCCCGGGTACACCGTCTCCAGCAGGTGCTGAATCAGGCGCGGGTGTTCGGCCTCGATCTTCAGCTGCACGCGCGCGGCCATGAACGCAAAACCTTCGAGCAGGCGCTCGACGTACGGATCGGTCACTTCCACGCCGTCCATCGACAGGCGCGCGGCGATCTTCGGGAACTCTTGCGCGAACTCGGCGCCCACCTCGCGCAGGTGGGTCAGCTCGTCGCTGTACAGGCGCAGCAGGCTCGGGTCCATGGTGCGCGCTAGCCCCTGCGGCGCGGCGGCGGGCCGCCGGCCATGTCGCGCACCTGCACCTGGCCGGCTTCGAGGTCGACCTCGGTGCGCAGCAGCAGTTCCAGCGGCACCGGCTGGGCCCACATGAAGCCGGTGATCTCGAACTCGATCACGTTGTGGGTGTCGAGCATGCTCGATGCGTCGAGCGCCTTGACTTCGAGCGACGCCTCCATCACGCGCGGCTCGAACTGAACAATCGCCTCCTTGATCGTGCGCTCCAGCAGGTTGATGTCGATGCGCGAGGCCATCTGGCCCGACATCGGCGGCAGCCCGTAGTTCAGCACCGAGCCGGCCGCAGCCGGGTGCGTTTGTGCCAGCCCCGGCATCGGCTGTACGGCGTTGAGCAGCCAGGCCAGGTCGCGCAGCACCGCGTCGCGGATCTGCGCCTTGTTCATCACACGCGTGTCGTCGGCCTCCACGTTCGAGGCCGGCGCCAGGTCGGTCAGGCGGTCGAGCAGGACCGGCTGGAGTCGATCGCGCGCGTCATGGGTAACCATGGGTCGCGGGGTCTGTGGGCGACGGGTCGGTGGGCGCGGGCTCCGTGGAAGCCGGCTCCGGCTCCGGTTGCAGCACGATCTCGCGCACCTGCAGCAGGTCGGCGTCGGCCGCGCTGGTGGTCAGCACGCGCTGGCCAAGGCCGCGGAAATGCGTGGCGCCAAGTTCCAGCCATTCGGTGCGGCGCGCCAGGCGCAGCGCGTTGTCGGGCTGCTCGGCCGTGCCGGGGTAGCGCGTGGGCACCAGTGCCACCGAACCGCCACCGTTGCTGAATTCGAGTTGCGCGGCGCTCCACACCAGGTCGCGCAGGTCGGTCGGCGCTTCGATCGTGACCTTGGCCAGTGCGCTGAACGGCACCCAGCAGTAGTGGCCGTTGATCACTGCCTCGAGCACCGGGCCGAGGCGCGAGTCGGCATCGGCAATCCATTCGAACGGCGTGCCGTCCAGGCTGCCGGCGGTGGCAGGTGCCTGCTCAAAAGCGTCGTCGCGCAGGCGCGCTGCGGCGGCGCTGTCACCGCGCGCATCGCAGCGCAGGGCCTCGATGGCCAGTGCGACCCAGGCCTGCGGCCGTCCGAACACCATCGGCGAATTCTTGCCGGCGAACACCGCTTCGCGCAGCTTCTCGCACTTGATGGCTTCGCGGTAGGTGCTGACCATCGCCAGGGTGCTGGCGTCCATTTCGCCGCACACCTCGAGCTGGTTGAGCGCGCGCGGCCACTGGCCGGTGACGCTCAGCAGCTGAAATAGAAACACGCGCAGTTTGGCGTTGGCAGGCTCAGCGCGCACGCCGTCCTGCAGCCGCTTCAGCGCGGCGTCGATGTCGCCCTCGCGCAGGGCCTGTTCGGCAGCTTGGACCGGGGTCATGGGCGTTCTCTGTTGAGCTTGTCTAGGCGGCCGGCTGGACTTCGGTTTCGAAGGTGTTGACGCCCTTGCCAGCGCCGCTGCCGTCTTGCGGCCGGTACTCGACCTGGACCTTGTAGAACGCGATGCGCACTTCTTCGGTCAGGTCGGGCGCACCGTCGACCAGGTTGGTCAGCCGGTGCGACACGATGCGCGCCTTCTCGACCGTGATGGTCAGGAACGGCACCGACGCCACGCCACCGGCCTTGCGCACCGTCAGCACGGCTTTCTTGATCACCTCGTTGCTGCGCAGCGCCGACATCAGCCCGGTCGAGGCGCTGTCCACCGGCTTGCGCACCACCAGTTCCTGCAAGGTGGTGTGGGCCGCCTTGGCGCCGAACGAGGTGGCGTTGCCTTCCATGCCCCAGCCCCAGCCGCGAACCTCGATCTCGTTGGTATGGCCGGTGTCGGTGGCCTCACCCTTGATCTGGCCTTGTTTGGCGCCTTCGACCTTCAGGAACATGTCCGCACGAGCCATGGGAACTCCTCAGACTTCAGGTATTGCTCCCTCGCCCCTTCGGGGAGAGGGGGCAACTCAGGGGAGCGAGGCTCAACCTTCGGCGGCGTTGCCCGGGATGTCCCACGCGGCGGTGCTGGTGGCATCCTTGCCGCCCTTTTCCGCCTGCTTGGTGTACTCGACCTTGAACTTGGCGAAGTTCAGGCTGACGTTTTCGGTCAGCTTGTCTTCACCGCCGCTGCCGCCAGTGGACAGCGACGACACGAGCACCTTCTCCAAGGTGATCTTGATGTACTCGAGCGGCTTGTCGCCGGCCTTGCGCACCGTCAGCACGGCCTTGTCGATGTGGGTGCCCTTGCAGGCTGCGACGATCAGCGCGGTGGTGCTGGCATCGACGTACTTGGTGATCGAGATGTCCTGCACGCTGACCTTTCCGGCGCCGCCGCCGGAGCCGCCGTGGAACGAGCCGCTCTGGCTCAGGCCCCAACTCCAGGCCAGAACGTCGATGGACTCCTTGTGCGCGGCGTCCTTGTCGATCGACTCGCCCTTGATGTCGCCGATCTTGATGAACATGTCTACAGCCATGATGCTTCTCCTTGATGAGGTCGACCCGTTTGACGATGGTTGCCGGTTCTAGTGGCCACGACGGTGGGTTTTTGCGTCGTGCCGCCGACGTGCTTATGCCGCCTTTTGCGAAGGCAGCTTGGAAACCAGCCGCAGCGACACCGTCAGCCCTTCGAGCTGGTAGTGCGGCCGCAGGAAGAACTTGGACGAGTAGTAGCCCGGGTTGCTCGGGTCGTCCTCGACGATCACCTCGGCGGCGGCCAGCGGACGGCGCGCCTTGGTGCCCTCGCTCGAGTGCGCCGGGTCGCCGTCGACGTAATTCATGATCCAGTCCTGCAGCCAGCGCTGGACTTCGTCTTTTTCCTTGAAGCTGCCGATCTTGTCGCGCACGATGCACTTCAGGTAGTGCGCAAAGCGACAGGTGGCAAACAGATACGGCAGGCGCGCGGCCAGGTTGGCGTTGGCGGTGGCGTCGGGGTCGTCGTACTCGGCCGGCTTTTGCAGCGACTGCGCACCGATGAAGGCGGCAAAGTCGGAGTTCTTCTTGTGAACCAGCGGCATGAAGCCGTTCTTGGCCAGCTCGGCCTCGCGCCGGTCGCTGATCGCGATCTCGGTCGGGCACTTCATGTCCACGCCGCCGTCGTCGGTCGGGAAGGTGTGGGTCGGCAGGCCCTCGACCGCGCCACCCGATTCAATCCCGCGGATGCGCGAGCACCAGCCGTACTCCTTGAACGAGCGGTTGATGTTGACCGCCATCGCGTAGGCCGAGTTGGCCCAGGTGTACTTGGTGTGGTCGGCGTTGGCGGTGTCTTCCTCGAAGTTGAACTCCTCCACCGGGTTGGTCTTGGCGCCATACGGAATGCGCGCCAGGAAGCGCGGCATCGCCAGGCCGATGTAGCGCGCGTCGTCCGACTCGCGCAGCGAGCGCCAGGCGGCGTACTCGGG
>JANOQS010000302.1:0-6645 GCA_031414975.1 Methylibium sp.
TGGACATCTACGGCCCGCAAGACCTGCTGCGCTCTGGCGCGATTCCGCCTTCGGTCATCTTCGGCCACAGCGGCTTCCTGCACCAGGTGCAGGGCATCCGCCCGCCCGGCGGCAAACACTTGTTCCAGTACGCGGCCGACCTGGCGCGTTCGCCCGACGGGCGTTGGTGGGTGGTGAGCGATCGCACGCAGGCACCTTCCGGCATGGGCTATGCGCTGGAAAACCGGCTCGTCGTGTCGCGCGTGTTCCCGCAGTTGTTCGGCGAACTGCGGGTGCAGCACCTGGCTTCGTTCTTCGACGCGCTGCGCGAGTCGCTGTTGCGCTCTGCCCCCAAGGCCGACGAACCACCGCGTGTGGTGCTGCTCACGCCGGGGCCCTACAACGAAACCTACTTCGAACACGCGCTGCTGGCGCGTTACCTCGGCTTCGCGCTGGTGGAGGGCAGCGACCTGACGGTGCGTGGCGACTGCGTGTGGATGAAGACGGTGGACGGCCTCAAGCGCGTACACGCCATCCTGCGCCGCCAGGACGACGACTACTGCGACCCCTTGGAGCTGCGCTCCGACTCGGCACTGGGCGTGCCCGGCCTGACCGACTGCGCACGCCGCGGCACCGTGCTGCTGGCCAACGCCCTCGGCTCCGGCGTGCTGGAGTCGGGCGCTCTGCTGGGTTACCTGCCCAAGCTGAGCGAGAGCCTGCTCGGCGAGCCGCTCAGGCTGCCGTCGGTGGCAACCTGGTGGCTCGGCGAGCCGGCTGCGCTGCGCGACGCCTGGGCGCGCCTCGACAAGGTCATCATCAAACCGCTCGACCGCTCGCCGCGCGAGCCGGCGGTGTTCGGTGTGGATCTCTCCACCGCCGAGCGCGCGAAGCTGTACGAGCGCGTGGCGGCACAGCCGCAGCGTTATGTGGCGCAGGAGTGGGTGCACGTGTCGCAGGCGCCGGTGCTCGAGCGCGGCGCGCACCAGCCCGAACGGCGCGCGCGCGAGCGCCTGTCGGGCCGCACCGTCGGCCTGCGCGTGTTCGCGGTGGCCACGCCCGAGGGTTACCGCGTGATGCCCGGCGGGCTCACGCGCGTGGCCGGCGACGGCGATTCGCGCGTGATCGCCATGCAGCGCGGCGGCAGTTCCAAGGACACCTGGGTGCTGTCGGACGCGCCGGTGAACGCGTCGTTCACGCTGTTGTCCACCACCGTCAGGCCCGAAGACCTGGTCTCGTCGCAGGGCAGCCTGCCGTCGCGCGCGGCCGAAAACCTGTTCTGGTTCGGCCGCTACGGCGAGCGCTGCGACGCCACCGCGCGGCTGCTGCGCGTGGCCATTGCGCAGAGGCTCGACGGCACCGCTGAACGTGCCGACGGCGTGGCGCCCTCGCTGAGGCTGGCCCAGCGCATGGGGCTGCTGGAGCTGTCGGACGACCCAGCCGCCGACCTGCTGCGCGCCGCGACCGACCCCGACGCCGCGTTGAGCGACCAGCTGCGCCAGCTCGCGCGCGTGGCCTTCAACCTGCGCGACCGCATGTCGGTGGACAACTGGCGCACCTTGAATCAATTGCACAACGACGCCGTGTTCGGCCAGACCGCCACCTTGCCGGTGGCGCTGGCCTGGCTGCAGCGCGCGGTGACCTCGATGATGACCTTGTCCGGCTTCGTGCTCGACGGCATGACGCGTGGCACCGGCTGGCGCTTCCTGTCGATCGGGCGGCGCATCGAGCGCTTGTCCAACATCTGCATCGCCGTGCGCATGGCCTGCCACGAAGGCCAGGCCAACGGCCTCGACTGGCTGCTCGACCTGTGCGACTCGACCGTGACCTACCGCTCGCGCTACCTGGTGGCGCCCGAGTGGCTGCCGGTGCTCGACCTGCTGGTGCGCGACGACGCCAACCCGCGCTCGGTGGCGTTCCAGGTCAAGGGCCTGGCCGAGTACATCGCCAAGCTCGAAACCACCCACGGCCGCTTCGGCAGCGATGTGCTGGCGCCGGCGCAGGCGCTGCTGCGCGCGCTCGACCCGATCGACCTGCACCCCGACAGCACGGCGCTGACAACGTGTCTGGATCGGCTGCAGGCGGCGGCGAACTCGGTGTCGGACGAACTGTCGCTGAAGTTCTTCTCGCATGCGGTGTCGCGCAGCGTGCTGTCGAGGGTGGCGTGACAACCTCTGTACACCCTGCGTGCGGGCCGAGCGCCGGGCCGCCCCCAAGCCGGCCCGCGATCCCCTTGGGGGATCGGCCGATGTACTCGTCGGACGAGGGGCAGACATGAACCCGCGCTACACCGTTGAACACCTCACGCGCTACGCCTACACCGCGCCGGTGTCTCAGTCGTGGCAGCTTGCGCGCCTGACGCCGCGCGGGCTGGGCTGGCAGAAGCTGCTGTCGCATGCGCTGCACATCGACCCCAAGCCCGACGCGCGCCACGACACGCTCGACAGCTTCGGCAACCACGTTACGCACTTCGGCCTGCACGGTGCGCACCGGTTGCTGAGCGTGCGCATGAAATGCCTGGTCGAAGTGGCGCCGCGCGTGGCCGTGGGCGGCGAGGCCGGTGCCACCCTGCAGGAGGTGCGCGATGCGCTGCGTGCCGACCCGACCCTGGACGATCTGGCACCGGCGCGCTTGTCCGAACCGACGCCACTGGTGCCTTTTACCGAAGCCGCGCGCCGTTACGCCAGCCCATCGCTGATGCCTGAGCGCGACTGGTTCGACGCCGTCAGCGCCCTCATGCATTCGATCCACGACGACTTCGAATTCGACTCGACCGCCACCACAGTGACCACCTCGGTCGATGAAGTTCTGGAACACCGCCGCGGCGTGTGCCAGGACTTCGCGCACCTGATGCTGGCCTGCCTGCGCGGCCACGGCCTGCCGGCGCGTTATGTATCGGGCTACCTGCTCACCGACCCGCCGCCGGGCAAGCCGCGCATGCTCGGTGTCGACGCGTCGCACGCCTGGGTGGCGGCGTATTCACCGGCCTATGGCTGGGTCGAGTTCGACCCCACCAACGACCAGCTCGCCGACCAGCGCTACATCACGCTCGCCTGGGGCGCCGACTTTGCCGACGTGGTGCCAGTGCGCGGCGTGATCCTGGGCGGCGGCGAGCAGTTGCTCGACGTCGAGGTCAGCGTGATGCCGGCGTGAGCTGCACGCCATAGCGGGAGGCAGGCTGGGGACCGATGGCATCGAAGACCTGCCAATGACCCGTCTCGGCCACGATCCATACCTCCACCGCTCCGGACTCGAGGAACAGGCGGGTCTTGAACGCCATCTCGGCGTCGGTGTTCGAGGGCGAGCGCACTTCAACGCAGATCTCGGGCGCTTGCGGGTACGGCGTAACTTCGCCATGCCGGGCTATGAAGTCGGCAGAGGCCCAAGCCACGTCGGGTACGCGAACGCCTTCGATCGTCGCGATGGAGCATTCCACCATTGCCGTGCCGGTGGGCAAGTGATCGGCCAGCGCACGTGCAATGGCCACCTGGCTGATACCGTGGCGATTGTTGGCAGGGCTCATCTCGATCACTCCATAGGCGTTGAGCTCGATCTTGCCCGGCAGGTCGCGCAACAGTGGGTCGTTGCACAGTTCGGCCCAGCGCAGCGCGAGTGCTTCTTGCGGAGTGATCTGTCCCATGGCCTTGCATCGTGAGGACGACAAAATTCAGTATATGCGCGTGACCGTTCGCAGCGCCGTCAAGGCTTCGCAGCCGCCAACGCCCGGTCTTGCACCAGCCGCAGCGCCGCCAGCCGCCGCTCGACCAGCGCGCGAGCCCGCGGGCCGGCGTCACTGATGGCCAGCGCCTCCGGCTTGAGTTGCGGCCCGACCTGCGCCTGCCACGTGGCCAGGTCGGCGGCGGCTTCGTCGACGCGCCCGGCCTCGGCGCGAACGATGGCGCGGTGGAAGCGGCAGAGGCTGAACTTCGGTGCGCCCTGCAGGCAGGCGTCGAATGCGGCCAAGGCTTCGTCGAGCAGGCCGTTGGCCCACATCGCCGCGCCGTAGTAGCGTTGCACGTGCGGTGGCGGCAACGGGTTCAGCGCCATCGCACGGCGCGCCAGCGGTAGCGCCTGCTCGGGGTCGCCGGCCTCGACCAGCGCGCCGGCCAGGAAGATCATGCATTCGGCATCACTGGGAGCCAGCGCCATGCAGCGCTGCCCGGCGCGCACGGCATCGTCGTGCCGTCCGACCCGGACGTAGAAGTTGGCGAGCGCCCCATGAGCCGCGGACAGCCGCGGGTCCAGTGCCACCGACCGTTCGATCTGTTCGATGCTTAGCTGCAGCATCTGCGGGCGCCGTGGGCCGGTGAGTGCCAACGCCCAGTCGATTCCGTTGACATAGCCCAGGTAGAGCCAGCCCGGCGCGTACTGCGGGTCCTGCACCACCACCCGCTCCAGCAAGGCACGCGCCTCGGTCGTGGCCTGCGGCGTGAAACGATGCTTCAACGTGATGCCGCGCATCGTCATTGCGTAGATGTCCAGCGAGGCCGGTGGGCGCTGAAGGGCCACTGTCTCCTGGTTGCCGCGCATCGTGGCGTGTAGCGAGGTCGCGATGCGCTGCACCAACGCGTCGCGCACCGCGTAGACCTGCGCCGCGGCGACGTCGTGACGCTCGGTCCACACCAGGCGGCCATCGCTGCCGTCGACCAGTTGCACCAGCAGTCGAAGCTGTTCGCCTTCCCGGCGCACGCTGCCGCTGACGAGGTAGCCCACGCCCAGCCGCCCGGCCACGGTGGGCAGGCTTTCGCCGCGCTTGCCGGCGGCGAAGCTGGACTGCGCGGTGATCACGCTCAGGTCGGCATTGCGCGCCAGTTCACCGGTCAGCTCTTCGGCATAGGCGCGCGCCATCTGCTGGTCTTCCACGGGCGCGCCGGGGTCGCCGAAATCGAGCACGGCGATCGGTGGGCGGTCGGGGGTGACGGTGGCGAGCGGAGGCGTGCCGCCGGCGCGCCAGGGTTGCCACGCAGCGACTGCACCGGCCACCAGGAGACCTGCAAAGGCGGCCCAGCCCGCCGTTCGCCCGGGTTGCCAGCGTGGCGCTGCTTCGGGTTGGGCCGTTCCTGCTGCAGCGGCAGCGGGCGCGCCACGCTGGGCTGCATCCGGTGCGGTCGCGGGCAGCAGGTCGGCCGCCGGCCTGCTCGGCATGGAAGGCACCGATGCGATCAGCCGGTAGCCTCGCCGCGGGACCGTCTGGATCACATGGTGGTGGTCGTCGCCGATCGCGCGGCGGATGTCGCTGACGGCCTGCACCAGGGAATCGTCGGTGACGATCAGCCCGGGCCAGACCTGTTCCATCAGCCGGCGCTTGTCCACCGTTTCGCCAGCGTGCCGGGCCAGCAGGCACAGCAGGTCCAGCGCCTGCGGGCGCAACTCGACGTGCTCGCCGGCGCCGTTCAGCAGTGCGTGGCAGGCGAGGTCAACCATGTGGCCGGGCAGGGCGACGGTGCCGAGGGGGGTGGGTGGGTCTGACATCGAGTTTCAAGTGTTGATCGCTCCCGGGGCCCGGTCAAGCGTGAACGGGGCGCCACCGGCGCGGGAGCGGCCTGAACACCGGGCCCGATCGCCTCCGATCGTCCGTTTTCGGGAGTGATCGGCGCGCCGCCGGGACTTGCCGGCTCGTGCTGACTACGGTTCCCACACCGGCCACCACATCAACCTGCACCCCGCCACCGGCCGGTGTCGCCGCTTCGAATCACCCCCCTCAGGAGCCCACCATGAACCTGTTCGCAGCCAAGTCTCTGTCCGCCACGGTCGCGTTGATGCTTGCCGGCGCCTCGGCCCTTGCCGATGGCGGCCCGGATGCCGGCACGGTCTTCCGCATGCACAAAGCCGCCATCAACCGCGGCGACGTGCCGGCCGCCATGTCGTACCTGACCGAAGACGTGCGCTACGTCGCCGGGCCGAACTGCACGGCGGCTGCACCCTGCGTCGGCGCCGCTGCGGCGTGGAAGGGTTTTGTCGAAATGGCCGTCGGCCGCAGGATGCTGATCGTGCCCGATGCAGCGCAACTGCCCAAGCGGCTGGACACGCACCGCACGCGCGTGGAGGTCAGCTGGCCCGGCATCGGCGATGCGGCCGGTGTGCAACGCATCGTGGGCGTCGATGCCTACACGGTTCGCGATGGCCGCCTCGCTTCGCTGGCGTTCACCCCCGATCTGGACGATGCGCCGACGGCGGCCTTCTTCAAGGGCAGCTCAGCGGTGATGCCGCAAGTCCAACGCGTCGGCGAGCACCCGGCCCTGGCCGCCCGGCGCGTCATCGCTGCGCAGGGCTACGACTACACCACGAAGTTCTATCCGCACCCGGCCTGGATGTACCTGTCTGCCGAAGCACCGCACCGGATGGCGGAGCACCCGGCGGTGCTCGTTCACCAGCGCGCCGAGCAGGAGCGCAAGCAGGCGCTGCGCGACCCGGCCGCAACGCTGGCGAAGCAGTGAACCTAGATGTGCAGCGGCATCGGCGCGCTGCGCTGCAACTCAGCGCGCCGCGCGCGCCCGCTCGCGCGCCAGCGCCTCGCCCAGCTCGATCACCGCCAGCGCGTAGTAGCTCGACCAGTTGTAGCGTGTGATCACATAGAAATTTGCGGTGCCGGCCACGTGGCTCGGCGGTGCGTCGCCGTTTTGCAGCTCCACCAAGGCCATCAGGCCCTGGAACGCCCGCCCGGCCGGG
>JANOQS010000303.1:0-23661 GCA_031414975.1 Methylibium sp.
CGCTGCGACTTCCTGTCTGCGCATCCTTCGAACGGCCGCGTGCCCGGCTTGCGCCGGCACGCGGCCCCCCCTTGTCCCTGACCCACCCCAGTCCCGACCCGTGCACCGCCCTGATTTACGAGCCGCCCACCGCACCGGACGATTCGCGACCCGCTCCCGAACCTGCCCACGAAGTTGCCCACGAAGCTGCCCACGACGCGCCCGCCAACGCCACGCGCCCCGATGCGCTGCTCGAAGCGGTTCTGTTCCTCGCGCGTGCGCATGGTCAAGCGGCCGAGGCCAGCGCGCTGACCGCCGGCATCTCGCTGGCTGGCGGCCACCTGCCTGCCGATGAACTGCAAGCGTGCTGCGCACGCGCCGGACTGTCGCTGACCGCGATCGACGGCCCCTCGGTGCGCGCCACGATGCTGCCGGCGCTGGTGGTGGGCGACGACGGCAGCGCGCTGGTCGTGCTCAAGCGCGACGGAGCGCGCTTCGAGTGCCATGTGCCGGGTGTGCAGGGCGCGGCGTGGCACAGCGGCGCGGCGATCGCTGAAGACTGCCCGAACGCGCGCTGGTACGCGGTGCGACCGGCGCTGTTCCACGATCAGCGCAGCCTGTTGTATGCGCTGCCGGACGCGAAACGCTGGTTCTGGGACGTCTTCGGCCGCAACCGCTGGATCTTCAAGTGGGCGCTGCTCGGCGCGTTCGCGCTGAACGTCTTCGGCGCGCTTATCCCGTTTTATTCGATCGCCGTTTACGACCGCGTGGTCCCGAACAACGCGACCGACAGCCTGTGGGTGCTGACCTTGGCGGCGGTGGCGCTGCTCGGTTTCGAGCTGGCGATGCGCGTGCTGCGCGGCTACCTGGTCGAGTCCGCCGCGCGGCGCATGGACGTGGCGCTGTCGTCGGCGATCTTCGCGCACTGCCTGCGCCTGCGCGCGGCCAGGCGCCCGGCCTCGGGCGGGGTGCTGGCCAACGTGGTGCGCGACTTCGAATCGGTGCGCGAGTTCTTCGCGGCGAGCACGCTCACGGTGATCGGCGACCTGCCGTTCATGCTGCTGTACCTGGTGCTGATCGGGTTGATCGGCGGCTGGCTCGTGCTGGTGCCGATGTTGCTGATTCCGATCATCCTCGGCGCCGCCGCGCTGGTGCAGCGTCCGCTGGCGCGCGTCGTTGCGGCCTCGTCGCGCGAGAGCGCGCAGCGCACCGCGCACCTGTTCGAGACGATGAACGGGCTCGACGTGATCAAGGCGCTCGGCGCCGAGGCCTGGTCGCGCAACAAGTGGGAAAAGCTCACCGTCGCGATCGCCCACAACACCATGCGACTGCGCGAGCTGGTTGCGCAGAGCGGCCACCTGTCGAGCCTGCTGGTGTCGCTGTCGAGCGTGCTGACGGTGCTGGTCGGTGCGCTGATGATCGGCGAGCAGGCGCTGACCATGGGTCAGCTGTTCGGCGTCGTGCTGCTCGGGGGGCGCGCGCTGGCGCCCGCCGTGCAGATCGGCGCGCTGATGGTGCGCTGGCAGCAGACCCAGCTGGCGATGAACGCGATCGACGAAGTGATGTCGGCGCCGGTCGACGAAGCGGCGGCGAGCATCGTCGCGCCACCGCTGCGTGGCCACATCGAATTCCGCGACGTCAGCTTCGGCTACCCGAACTCGCCGCTGCTGCTCGATCACTTCAACCTCGTGATCCGGCCCGGCGAACGTGTCGGCTTCATCGGCAGGCTCGGTTCGGGCAAGAGCACGCTGCTGAAGCTGCTGCTCAACCTTTATGCGCCGCAGTCGGGCAATGTGCTGATCGACCAGCTGCCGTGCACGCAGTTCGAGCCGCTGTCGCTGCGGCGCCAGCTCGGTTATGTCGCGCAGGACGTGACGCTGTTCCACGGCAGCGTGCGCGAGAACATCGAGCTCGGGCGCAGCCACGGCGATGCGGCGCTGGTCGACGCGATCCGCAGCGCCTGCCTCGACGAGGTGCTGACCCAGCTGCCCGCGGGCATCGCCACGCAGGTCGGTGAACGCGGCGAGCTGCTGTCGGGCGGCCAGCGCCAGACAGTGGCGATCGCGCGCGCGCTGCTCGCCACGCCGCCGCTGCTGCTGCTCGACGAGCCCAGCAGCATGATCGACCCGGCCACCGAGCAGCGCCTGATCGGCCACCTGCGCGCGCGCAAGGACTGCGGCTTGCTGCTCGTGACGCACCGCATGGCGATGCTGCCGCTGGTCGACCGGCTGGTCGTGCTCGAGCGCGGCCGCATCGTGATCGACGGCCCGCGCGACGAGGTGCTGCGCAGCCTGGCACAGCACGGTTCGCCGGCCGGTCAGCCCGTCCCGCGCGCTGCCGCCGTGCCTCCGTCCCATCCGACACCGGGCGCAGAGCGGCGCGCCCGCGTCGCGGCAGGAGGCTGACATGTCCGAAGACACCACGGCCCGCAGCGGCGGATTGCAGCGCAGCACGGCAGAACTCGCCGCTGACCTCGACGCCGGGCCGCGCCGCGTCGCGGTGGTGATGATCGGCGTGCTCGCGCTCTTCACGGTGCTGGCGCTGGCGTGGGCGACGTTCGCCGAGCTCGACGTGGCCGTCAGCGCCCGCGGCGCGGTGATTCCGCCGAGCCGGGTCCAGGAAGTGCAAAGCCTCGAAGGCGGCATCGTGCGCCGCTTGCTGGTGCAGACCGGCCAGAAGGTCGCCAAGGGCGAGGTGCTGGTGCAGATGGACAGCGTCCAGTTCGACAACGAGCTCGACGAAAGCCGGTCTTCGTTCAGCGCGATCGGCGCCGCGAGCATCCGCATCGACGCGCTGCTGGCCGGCGTGCCCCCGGAGTTCGGCGCACTTGAAGCGAGCGCGCCCGACGTCGTCCGCGAGGAGCGTGGCCTGTGGCGCGAAGCGCAGCGCGAGTACGAGGCGACGCTGGCCAGCGGCGCCGAGGGCGTGCGCAGGCGGGCCGCCGAACGCGCCGAAGCGATCGCGCGCATCGAGTCGCTCGAACCGGTGCTGGCAGCGGCCGGCGCGGCGTTCGACATCGAACAGCGCCTCGCCAACGAAGGCGCCGGCGCCCGGCTCGACCTGCTCACTGCGCAGCAGCGCCTGCTCCAGCAGCGCGCCGAACTGACGAGCCTGCGCAAGTCGCTGCCCCGGCTCGACGCCGCGATGGCCGAGGCGCGCGCCCAGGCGAACGAAGCGAGCGCGCGGCTGCGCTCGCAGTGGAGCGCGCAGCGCGCCGAGCTGGAAGGCAAGGCAACCACGCTGACCAGCACGCTGAAGGGACGCCAGGACAAGGTGGCCCGGCGCGAGCTGGTGTCGCCGCTGGACGGCGTCGTCAACCGGATCCTGATTCCGACGCAAGGCGGCGTTGCCGCGGCAGGGGCTCCGATTCTCGAGATCGTGCCGATCGAGCAGGGCGTGCGCATCAGCGCGCGCGTTCGGCCCGCCGACGTCGGCTTCATCCATGCCGGTCAGGACGCCGTCGTCAGCATCGCGGCGTACGACCCGTCGATCTATGGTCGCCTGAATGCCAAGGTCGAACGTGTCGGCGCCGACACGCTGCTCGACGAGAACAAGCAGCCCTATTTCGAAGTCCAGCTGAAGAGCAACGCCGACCACCTCGAGCACGACGGTCGCGCACTCGCGGTCACCCCCGGCATGTCGAGCGACGCGAGCATCATGACCGGCAGCCGCACGGTGTTGCAGTACCTGCTCAAGCCGGTCTTCAAGACCTTCCGTTCGGCGTTGCGCGAAAGATGATCGCCCGCACCCCATGGCAGGTGGCGCTGGCCGTCGCCGTTGCGTTGGTCAGCCTGGCGACCCTCGCGGCACCGGAGCAGCGCAGCGAAGCCGGTGCGGCAGCGCTGCCGGCGGCCGAGCTGGACATCACGCGCGCAGTGGCGCAGGTGCTTGCGCGCGACCCGCAGGTGCGTGCTGCTCGCGCGACGCTGGCGGGCGCGCGGGCGCAGTCGGGGGTCGCCCGATCGCGCCTGTGGCCGAGCGCCGGCCTGTCCGCCAGCGAAGGCCGCTCCAGCGACGAAGACCTGGGCGTACCGGTGGACCGGCGCACCACCACCTCTCAGGCCTACCTGCGCTGGAACCTGTTCAACGGCTTCAGTGACCGGGCCGAGCTCGATGCGAGCACCCAGGAGGCCGAGGCGGCTCAGGCCGACTTGCGCGCCGCTGTCGACGAGGCGGTCGATCGCAGCGTGCGCGCGTATTTCGACGTGCTCCGCTTGCAGATGCTCGCCCGGCTGTCCGCGCAGCGGCGCGCCGACGCCGACGAACTTCTGAGCACCGTGCGGCGCCAGATCGCCGCCGGCAAGGCAGCCGACAACGATGCCGAGTTGAGTTCGGCGTCGGTGATCGAGGCCCGCATCGCCGAACAGGTGATCGGCGCGGAGCTGGGCGCCGCCCGCATTCGCCTGCAGACCTTGCTCGGTGCGCCGTTCGGGCGCCTGAGTGAGGCGCTCCCGACCGTTGCGGACGCCGAGGATCTGCCGTTCGACGAGTTGCTGCAGCACGCGCGCCAGCACAACGCCCAGTGGCGTGCGGCGCAGTTGCGCGCGCAGGCAATGCACTTGCGCATCGGGCCGACCGTCGCACCCGAGTACCTGCCGCGACTCGATCTCGACGTTCGCAAGCGGCTCGGCGGCGCCAGCACGCCGCCCGCGCTGACGTCCAGCATCTCGAAACGCGGCTGGACGATGACCCTGACCTACGAGGTCCCGCTCGGCGGCGGCGCGGACGCGCGCCGCGACGCGGCAACGCACCGCGCCGAGGCAGCCCAGGCCGAGAGTCAGCGCATCGGCGACGCCGTTCGCGACCAGCTCGGCGAGGTCCAGCACAACGCGCGCCAGGCGGGGCTGGCGAGCCCCCAGCTGGAGCGCCAGGTCGAGCACATGAACGCCGCGGTTCGCGCCAGCAGCCTGTTGTGGGACGCCGGGCGGCGTTCGCTCCAGCAGTTGATCGAACTGCGCGACGCGCGCTTCGCGGCTCAGCAACGCCAGTCCGAGAACCAACTGCGCCTCGTCACCGAACGAACCCGGTTGCGCCTGCTGACCGGGCAGCTTGGCGAGGAGTTCGGCGCCGCGGCCCTTCGTTGACCGCCTCTTTCGCCATGTGGGAGCCTGGTGATGGCGGGCGTGCGAATGTCACGCTTTGACCGGCCCGCGCGAGCCGGCGCGCCGGTTCGCGCCCGCAGGGCACTGGCGCGGCGTGGTGGACGCTACGATGCAAGTCCGACCATCACAGTCCACCGCGCATCCGGCCGATGAATTCCGTGCCTCACGAATCCCGCCCCGATGACCGCCGCCGGCCGCGCGGCAACCTGTCGTATGTGTCCGGCGTTACCGACGACTCGTTGCGCTTCGTGACCGTCCCGCAAGCGCTCGACGAAATCGTCGCATCGCACGGTGCGCGCGCCGCGGCCATCTTCAGCGCCGATCGCGAGGTGATGACCTGGAAGGACCTGCAGCGCCAGTCCGACGATGTGGCCGCGGCCTTGCTGGCCCTGGGCATACGGCGCGGCAACCGCATCGGCGTGTGCTCGCCGAACCGGCGCGAGTGGTTGCTGGCGCAGTTCGGCGCGGCGCGCATCGGCGCCGTGCTGGTCAACCTGAACCCTGCCTATCGCAGCACCGAGATGGAGTTTGCGCTGAACAAGGTGCGCTGCCGCGTGCTGATCGTGGCGCGCGGGGCGCAAGGCAGCAACCACCTCGGCCTGCTGCGCGTGCTCGCGCCCGAGCTCGACCAGCCGGGCGACAAGCCGGTGCTCGAATCGCGCCGCCTGCCGCACCTGAAGCATGTGATCGTGCTCGGCGAGGGGCTGGTGCCGGCGCGCGCCGAACGCTTCTCCGACTTTCTGCGCCGCGCCGGCCCGGTGGCCAAGAGCCGCCTGTCGGCACTGGCCGCCGCGCTCGACCCGGACGATGCGGTCAGTCTGCAGTTCACCGGCGGCACCACCGGCGCGCCCAAGGCGGTGGCGCTGTCGCACTTCAACATCGTCAACAACGCGCGCTTTGCGGCCCGGGCCATGCAGATCAGCGAGGGCGACAAGCTGTGCATCGCCGGGCCGCTGCACCAGAGCCTGGGCCTGGTGCTGGGCGTGCTGACCTGCGTGACCACCGGTGCGACGATGGTGTTCCCGGGCCCGCACTTCGACCCCGAGCGCACGCTCGACGCGGTGTCGCGCCACCGCTGTACCGTGCTGCACGGTGGCCCCGCGCTGTTCGAGGCGCTGCTGGACCACCCCGAGCTGCCCGAGTACGACACCAGCAGCCTGCGCACCGGCATCGTCGCCGGCGCGCCGTGCCCGGCCGACATGCTGGAGCGCGCGGTCGGCTTGCTGAGCCTGGACGAGCTGACCGTGGTCTACGGCATGACCGAGGCCGGGCCGGTGACCTTCCAGACCGACGTCGACGATCCGCTGGAGCTGCGCGTGAGCACGGTTGGCCGGGTGCACCCGAACATCGAGGTCAAGATCGTCGACCGCGACGACCGCATCGTGCCGGTGGGCCGCCTGGGCGAGTTGTGCGTGCGCGGCTACTCGGTGATGCGTGGTTACTGGGAGGACCCCAGGCGCACCCGCGAGGCCTTCGACGCCAGCGGCTGGATGCGCACCGGCGACCTGGCCACGCTGGACGCCGAAGGCTACTGTCGCGTGGTCGGCCGGGTCAGCGACCGCGTGGCGCGCGGCAATCAGCTGGTCTGCCCCGAAGAGGTGGAAGCGCTGGTCCGGCGCCACCCCAAGGTGCAGGACGCGCAGGTCTTCGGCGTGCCCGACGGGAGCCGCGGTGAAGAACGCGGTGAAGAACTTTGCGCGTGGATCGTGCTTGCGCCGGGCGCATCGGCCTCGGCGGAGGAGATCCGCGCCTTCTGCCGCGCCAAGGGCGATGCCGAGCAAGTGCCCGGCCCGATCCGATTCGTCGCCGCCTTCCCGGTCACCGCGGCCGGCCGGGTGCAGAAGTTCGTGATGCGCGCGACCATGCTACGCGAGATGAAGACGACGCGCGAAGCCAAGACCGCCTGACCCGTCTGACAGAACAACGACCGGACGCAAAGAGGGGTGATTGCCCGAACTCGACCCGTGCCCCGCATCGCTGCTACGCTTCGCCCCGCGAAAGCTGAAGCCCCGATGAACCGGACAGGAGACCTCCGAGATGGCAAGCCTCAACGTCAACGGCAAGTTGCGCGAATTCCAGGCCGAGGCGGACACACCGCTGCTGTGGGTGATTCGTGAGCAGATCGGCCTGACCGGCACCAAGTACGGCTGCGGCGTGGCGCAATGCGGCGCCTGCACCGTGCACATCGACGGCGTGCCCACACGCTCCTGCGTGCGGCCGCTGTCCAGCGTCGGCGCAACTGAAAAGATCGTCACCATCGAAGGCCTGTCGCCCGACGGTTCGCACCCGGTGCAAAGGGCCTGGGCGGCGCTCGACGTGCCGCAATGCGGCTTCTGCCAGAGCGGCATGATCATGGCGGCCGTGGCCTTGCTGAAGGCCAAGCCGAAGCCGACCGATGCCGACATCGACGAGGCGATGAGCAACATCTGCCGCTGCGGCACCTACAACCGCATTCGTGCGGCGATCAAGCTGGTGGCCAGCGGTGGCCCGGCGCCGCAGGTTTGATGCGCGTCGAACAGGAGCACGCCATGACCATCGCCCCCATTGGTTCCACCTCGGTTTCCACCTCGGCTTCCGCCCCGGTCTCGCGCCGCAACTTCCTCGGCAGCTCGGCGGCTTCAGCCGGCGGGCTGATGGTTGGATTTCATGTGCCGTTTGCCGGCGAAGCCGCCGCGCAGGGCGCGCCGCTGCCGCCCGAGGTCAACGCCTGGGTGGTCGTCAAACCCGACGACACCGTGTGCGTGCGCATCGCCCGCTCCGAGATGGGCCAGGGCACCTTGACCGGGCTGGCGCAGATGGTCGCCGAAGAGCTGGAGTGCGACTGGTCCAGGGTGATTACCGAATACCCCACGCCGGGCCAGAACCTGGCGCGCAACCGCGTGTGGGGCAACTTCTCGACCGGCGGCAGCCGCGGCATCCGCGAGTCGCACGAGTACGTGCGCAAAGGCGGGGCGGCGGCGCGGGTGATGCTGGTGCAGGCCGCAGCCGACGAATGGAAGGTGCCGGCAGCCGAATGCAAGGCCGCCAACAGCGTCATCACGCACGCGCCATCGGGCCGCAGCACCAGTTTCGGCAAGGTGGCCGCAGCGGCCGCGAAGCTGACGCCGCCGACCGAGGTGGCGCTGAAGGACCCGAAGGACTGGAAGCTCATCGGCAAGCGCATGAAGCGCCTGGACACGGTGGACAAGACCACCGGCGCGCAGATCTACGGCATGGACCTGCAACTGCCGGGGCTGCTCAACGCGGCGATCAAGGACTGCCCGGTGTTCGGCGGCAAGGTCAAGAGCGTTGACGCCGCGTCGATTGCCGGCCGGCCGGGCGTGAAGAAGATCGTGCGCGTCGGCGACAGCGCGGTGGCCGTGGTGGCCGACACCTGGTGGCACGCCAAGACCGCGCTGGACGCGCTGAAGATCGAATGGGACGAAGGGCCGCACGCGCAGGTCACGAGTGCCAGCATCGCCGCGGTGCTGAAGGCCGGGCTCGATGCGCCGGAAGCGGTGGTCGGCAACCAGAACGGCGACGCCGCCAAGTCGCTCGGCGCGGCGGTGCGCACCGTGCAGGCGGTCTACTCTTACCCGTTCCAGAACCACGCGACGATGGAAACGATGAACGCCACGGCAAGGTTCACGCTGTCTGCGACAGGGACGCCCGAGCGTTGCGAAGTCTGGACGCCGACCCAGAACGGCGAAGCCGCGCTGGCCGCGGCGTCTGAGGCGGCCGGCATGCCGCCCAACAAGTGCGAGGTCTACAAGCTGCACCTGGGCGGCGGCTTCGGCCGGCGCGGCGCGGTGCACGACTGGGTCCGCCAGGCGGTGGCCATCGCGAAGGACATGCCGGGCACGCCGGTCAAGCTGATCTGGTCGCGCGAAGAAGACATGCTGCACGGCCGCTACCACCCGGTGACGCAGTGCAAGCTCAGCGCTGCGATCGACAAGGACGGCAAGCTCGACGGCCTGCACATGCGCATCTCGGGCCAGTCGATCGTGGCCGGCATCTTCCCGCAGAACATCAAGGACGGGCGCGACCCGGTGGTGTTCCAGGGCCTGAGCCCGGGCGGTGCCGAGGGCGCGTCCGGCTACACCGTGCCGCACCTGACGATCGACCACGCGATGCGCAACCCGCACGTGCCGCCGGGCTTCTGGCGCGGCGTGAACCTGAACCAGAACGCGATCTACGTCGAGTGTTTTCTCGACGAGGTGGCGCACGCGACCAAGCAGGACCCGCTCGCGCTGCGCCGCAAGCTGATGGCCAAGTCGCCCAAGCACCTGGCGGTGCTCAACGCGGTGGCCGAACGCGTCGGATGGGACAAGCCAGCGCCCAAGGGCGTGCACCGCGGGCTGGCGCAGATCATGGGGTTTGGCAGCTATGTGGCGGCGTGCGCCGAGGTGTCGGTGAGTGATGACGGGGTGCTGAAGATCCACCGCATCGTCGCCGCCACCGACCCGGGGCATGCGGTCAACCCGCAGCAGATCGAGGCGCAGGTCGAAGGTTCGTTCGTCTACGGCCTGTCGGCGGCGCTGTTCGGCGAGTGCACGGTCAAGGGCGGGCGCATCGAGCAGGACAACTTCAACACCTACCCGGTGCTGCGCATGGACCAGATGCCACCCGTCGAGACCATCGTGATGCCTTCGGGCGGTTTCTGGGGCGGCGTGGGCGAGCCGACCATCGCGGTGGCGGCGCCGGCGGTGCTGAACGCGATCTTCGCCGCCACCGGCAAGCGCATTCGCGACCTGCCGCTGAAGAACCACAGCCTGAAGAAGGCATGACGCGATGCGGCGAGGGCTCGTTTCTTTGGGCCTGGCCGCCTCGCTGATGCAAGCCGCCGCGCAGGAGTCGGTGACTGCACCCGGCGCCTGGACCGTTGATGGCGACGCGATCTCCCAGCCGCTGACCGGTGTACCGGGCGATGCGACGCGCGGGCGCGCGATCGTCGCGAACCGCCAGCTGGGCTTGTGCCTGCTGTGCCACACCGGCCCGTTCCCCGAAGAACGCTTCCAGGGCAACCTGGCACCCGACCTGGCGGGAGCCGGCGGGCGCTGGTCGGCCGGCCAGTTGCGCTTGCGGATGGCGGACGCTCAGCGGCTGAACCCGGCCACGATCATGCCGCCGTACCACCGGACCGATGGGCTGGCCCGCGTTGGTGCGGCGTGGCGGGGCAAGCCCTTGCTGACCGGCCAGCAAGTCGAGGACGTGGTGGCTTTTCTGGCCACGCTGCGCGAATGACGATCCTGCAGCGTTCCGCGAACGCGGCCGGGACCACCCGCCGGCACTGGCTGCTGGCCGGCGCAGCGGTGCTGGTGCGGCCGGCCGACGCCACGCCGCTGGAGTTGGCCGCGGCCATCAAGGCCTTCACCGGCGATGCGCCGGTGCGCCCCGGCCGTGTGACGCTGGACGTGGCGCCGCTGGTCGAGAACGGCAACACGGTGCCGATGACGGTCACGGTCGACAGCCCGATGAGCGCGGCCGACCACGTGATCAGCATCGCAGTCTTCAACGAGCGCAACCCGCAGCGCGAGGTGGCCAACTTCTTCCTCGGCCCGCGCGCCGGGCGCGCGGTGGTGGCGTCGCGCATTCGGCTGGCCACCTCGCAGCAACTGGTGGCGGTGGCGAAGATGAGCGACGGCTCGTTCTGGTCGCACCGAATCGACGTGGTCGTGACCCTGGCCGCGTGCGTGGAGTGAATCATGCGGAGTGAGCCGTGGCACGCACCCTGATCACCAGCCCCAAGACCGCGCGCCGCGGCGAGGTGGTGGAGATCCGCAGCCTGATCGCGCACCCGATGGAAAGCGGCTTTCGCGCCGACGCCGAAGGCAAGGTGCGGCCGCGGGACATCATTCGGCGCTTCTCGTGCCGCTACAACGGTGAACTGGTTTTCAGCGCCGAACTCTTCTCTGCGGTGGCCGCCAACCCCTACATCGCGTTCTTCACCGTGGCGCAAGACAGCGGCAGCCTGAGCTTCACCTGGGAAGGCGACAACGGCTTCGTGCAGACCGAGACGGTGGCGATCGGCGTGACATGAACCGCCGGGCGCAGATTGGCGCGCTGGCTTGCGCTCTGCTGCTTCCGGCGGCCGGCGCGGCGCCCGACGAGCGGCGCTCCGGCTTCGATTTCATGAGCCCGCAGACGCAGGCCATGCAGCGCGACGACACGCTCAACCCGGGCATGTTGTGGGTCGCAGGGGGCGAGGAACTGTGGAACCGCAAGGCCGGTGAGGCCGACCGATCGTGCGCCGGATGCCACGGCGAGGCGAAGTCGAGCATGCGCGGCGTGGCCGCTCGGTACCCGGTGTTCGACAGTGCGCAGCGCCGCCCCATCGATCTGGTGCAACGCATCAACCGGTGCCGGAACGATCATCAGCAAGCCACGCCGCTGGCGGCCGAGAGCGCCGATCTGCTGGGCCTGGAAAGTTACGTGGCGCACCAGTCGAGCGGCATGCCGATCGCGCCCGATGGCGATGCGCGCCTGCTGCCATTCCGCGAGCGCGGCCGCAAGCTGTTCGAGCAGCGCCTGGGCCAGCTCAACCTGTCGTGCGCTCAGTGCCACGACGGCCTGGCGGGCCGGCGCCTGGGCAGCAGCCCGATTCCGCAGGCGCATGCCACCGGCTACCCGCTCTACCGGCTCGAGTGGCAGGGCCTGGGCTCGCTGCAGCGGCGCTTGCGCAACTGCATGACCGGCGTGCGCGCCGAACCGTTTGCCTACGGCGCGCCGGAGCTGGTGGAGCTGGAGCTGTTCCTGGCCGAGCGCGCGCGCGGCATGCTGCTGGAGACGCCTGCGGTGCGGCCGTAGTGGCCACGCCGCTTCATTGATTGGCGCTGGGCGCCTGCTCTTCCGGGTCGTCCTCGGGCTCGGGCTTGGCCGCCACGCTGTAGCGCTCGCTGGCCCAGGCGCCGAAGTCGTTGTTCTTGCAGCGTGCGCTGCAGAACGGGCGGTACGGGTTGGCCGGCGCGTAGACGCTGGGGCCGCCGCAGCCGGGGCATTTGACGGTGCGGGCGGGGAAGTCGGTCACAGGCACAGGGTCAACTCCATCGGGGTGTCTGCGGTGCTGGGCTTGAGGCGCCCTTCGGCGTCCTGCTGCATCAGGCGCACCGACACCATCAGCCGGTGGCCGCTGATCTCGGGCACCAGGTCGGGCACGTCTTTCAGGCGCAGGCGCAGCAGTTGGCAGGTGCGGCCGGGCGGCAGGCTTTGCTGGTACAGGCCTGCCACCGCCATCGCCGGGTGGGGCGCGCCCGAGTCGCGCAACAAGCCCAGCAGCAGGCGCAACGCCTCGGCCAACGGCATCAGCGAGGTCGACCACTGCAGCAGGTCGGCGCGGCGGCGGTGCGCATCGAACTGCTGCCAGGCGTAGTAGGCCGGCAGATCGAAACCGCAGGTGCCGCCGGGAATACTGATGCGGCTGCGGATGCTCATCAGCCATTCGTTGGCCGTCAGCGCTGTGCCGGCCTTGCCGGGCATCTGGTTCAGGGCCCGGAACGTGGCGTCGATGCGTCCCGTCACTTCGTTCAGCGCGGCTTCCGACACGGATGGGTTGTCGCGGTAGCCGCTCAAGCGCAGACGCTGGCGCTCCAGGTCTTTCAGCAGGTCGGACTTCAGGTCGGCACGGGCGGCGACGTCCATGATCTCGAACAGCGTGACGAGCGCGTGGTGGTGGTCGAGCGCAGGGTCGCGCACCACCAGTTGGCCGAGCCGGTCGAACAGGTGCTCCAGCCGCAGCAGGGTGCGGATGCTTTCGTTGAACGGGAATTCGTAGCGGATCAAGGCGCCGGGTGTGGAAGGCTTCGCATGGCCGAGCCGGAGGATTGTTCCACAGCGCCCCTTTCGCGAGACGCTGGCGCGGGCTTCAAGCGTGCGGACCGAACCAGTGCGCCGCGAGGGCCTGAACGTGTTGAGTCAGTTCAGCGAGCGACAGGCCGTCGTTGAAGATCACCGCGTCGGCACAGGCGCGGCGCACCGGCCGGGCGGCCTGCTGGGCGATGACCGCCTGCACGGCCTGCGGGGTCCAGCCCGAGCGCGCGACGACGCGGTGAATCTGGGTCGCTTCGCGGCAATCGACGACGAGCACCTTGTGGACCTGGGTGCGCCAGCGGGGCGACTCGGCGAGCAGCGGCACGTCGAACACCAGCACCCGCTCGGTGGCCGCGGTGGCCCGGTTTTCAGTCTCGATGCCGATCAGCGGATGAAGAATGGCCTCGAGGCGCCCCTTGGCAGGCGGGTCCGCGAACACCAGCGCCCGCATGCGAGCGCGATCCAGCGCGCCGGCAGCGTCGATGAAGCTGGCACCGAAAGCCAGGCGGATCGGTTCGATCGCCGCACCCCCGGGCGAGCTCAGTTCGCGTGCAATGGCGTCGGTGTCGATCACCGCAGCGCCGTGGCCGGCCAGCAGCCGGGCCACCGTACTCTTGCCGCTGCCGATACCGCCGGTCAGCCCGATGCGAAGGCGCGCGCCGGCCGACATCTGGGTTCGATCAGGCCCAGCCCAGCCACCCGAGCACGCGCGCCTGGCCTGCCAGCAGCACCACCAGCCCGGCGCCGGCCAGGAACGGGCCGAAGGGCACATAGCGGCCTTCGCGCAAGGTGCTGGCCATCTTCATTCCGATGCCGACGATGGCGCCCAGCACCGAGGCCGCCAGCACCACCGGCAACACCATCTTCAGGCCAAGCCAGGCACCGAGCGCGGCAAGCAGCTTGAAGTCTCCGAAGCCCATGCCCTCCTTGCCGGTGGTGAGCTTGAAGAGCCAGTAGACCGACCACAGCGACAAGTAGCCGGCGACCGCACCCCACAAGGCATCGCCGAGCGGAATCGTCCAGCCCAGCGCACTGGCCACGAGGCCGGCCCACAGCAGCGGCAGGGTCAGGTTGTCGGGCAGCAAGGTGGTGTCCCAGTCGATGCCGGCCAGCGCCACCAGCACGGCCGCAAAGCCGCACCACAGCAGCGCCGTGGGGGTGGCGCCGAAGCGCCAGCCGATCGCGGCGAACAATGCGCCGGTCAGCACTTCGATCAGCGGATAGCGCGGTGAAATGGCCACCTTGCAGGCCGAGCATTTGCCGCGCAGCCAGAGGAAACTGGCGACCGGGATGTTCTCGTACCAGGCAATCGGGTGGCTGCACGACGGGCAGCGCGAACGCGGTTTCGACAGCGTGAGCGGCTCGCTGGCCTCGTTCGCTTCGACGGTGACGCCCAGCATCTCTGCGCTGTCGGCCTTCCAGCCGCGCTCCAGCATGAGCGGCAGCCGGTGGATGACCACATTCAGGAAGCTGCCGATGCAAAGGCCCAGCAGCGCCAGAATCACCGGAGACAGCAGCGCCCCGACGAGCTGTGCGTCCATCGGCGCGGGAATCAGACGACTTGACCGAGCTTGAAGATCGGCAAGTACATCGACACGACGATGCCGCCGATCAGCACACCCAGGATCACGATGATGAACGGCTCCATCAGGCTGGACAGGCCCTTGACGGCTTCATCGACCTCGTCTTCATAGAACTCGGCCGCCTTGCCGAGCATCTGGTCGAGCGAGCCCGATTCTTCGCCGATGGAGCACATCTGCACCACCATCACCGGGAACACGCCGGTGGTCTGCATCGAGGTGGTCAGGGCCGAGCCGGTGGACACGTCTTTCTGGATCTGCTCGGTCGCTTCCTGGTAGACGGCATTGCCGGAAGCGCCGCCGACCGAGTCGAGTGCCTCGACCAGCGGGACGCCAGCGGCGAACATGGTCGACAAGGTGCGGGTCCAGCGCGCGATGGCAGACTTGCGGACCAGGTCGCCGAACACCGGCACGCGCAGCAGCAGCCGGTCCCTCATCTTCTGCATCTTGACCGACCGCTTCCACGATTCGAAGAAGACATAGCCGCCGCCGAAGATCACCAGGAATATCAAGTACCAGTAGCTGACGAAGAACTCCGACATCGCGATCACGATCAGCGTGGGCGCCGGCAGGTCGGCACCGAAGGAAGAAAACACTTCCTTGAACGCCGGAATGACGAAGATCATGATCACCGCCAGCACCACGAAGGCCACCACCAGCACGGCCACCGGGTAGATCAAGGCTGACTTGATCTTGTTCTTGATCGCCATCGTCTTTTCCTGGTAGATCGCCAGGCGATCGAGCAGGGCTTCGAGGATACCGCCGGCTTCGCCGGCTTCGACCAGGTTGCAGTACAGCGCGTCGAAGTACAGCGGGTGCTTGCGGAACGCGGAAGACAGGCTGGTGCCGGTCTCCACGTCGGAGCGGATGTCGTTCAGCATGCGCGTCATGCGCGGGTTCGGACTGCCGCGGGCGACGATGTCGAACGACTGGATCAGCGGCACGCCGGCACGCATCATTGTGGCCAGCTGGCGCGTGAAGACGGCGATGTCCTTTTGCTTGATCGCCTTGCCACCGCTCAGGCGGCGCTTTTTCACCTTGGTGACGAGGATGCCCTGACGCCGCAGGCTGGCGTTGAGCATGGCTTCGCCACCGGCGCGCATTTCACCTCGGACGAGTTTGCCGTTCTTGTCCTTGCCCTCCCAGTCGAAGAGCATTTCCCGGGTGTTTTTTGCGGCCGTTGCAGTCGCCATATTGCCTTTCGAGGAAGCTGATCCTCGTCCCTGTGAATGTTGCTGGCTATTCGTTCGTCACCGAGATCACTTCTTCAAGTGTGGTGACGCCGGCCCGAACCTTGATCAGGCCCGACTGACGCAGGTCGCGCACGCCCTCGCGCTGGGCCTGCTCGGCAATGTCGATGACAGTGCCTTCGGCAAGGATGAGGCGCTGGATCTCTTCGCTGATGGGCATGACCTGGTAGATGCCCACGCGGCCCTTGTACCCGTTGCTGCACGACGAGCAGCCGACCGAACGATAGGGCTTCCAGCTGCCGTCGAGTTCGTCGTCCTTGAAGCCCGCCTTGAGCATGGCTTCACGCGGGTAGTCGGCCTGCGTCTTGCAGTTTTCGCACAGCTTGCGCGCCAGGCGCTGGGCCGTGATCAGCAGCACGCTGGAGGCGATGTTGAACGGTGCCACGCCCATGTTCAGCAGGCGGGTCAGGGTGGACGGTGCGTCGTTGGTGTGCAGCGTGGACATGACCATGTGGCCGGTCTGGGCGGCCTTGATCGCGATGTCAGCTGTTTCCAGGTCGCGGATTTCGCCGACCATGATGATGTCCGGGTCCTGGCGCAGGAAGGACTTCAGCGCGACGGCGAAGGTCATGCCCGCCTTGTCGTTCACGTTGACCTGATTGATGCCCGGCAGGTTGATTTCAGCCGGGTCTTCGACCGTGGCGATGTTCACCCCGGGCTGGTTCAGGATGTTCAGGCAGGTGTACAGCGACACGGTCTTGCCGCTGCCGGTCGGGCCGGTGACAAGCACCATGCCATAGGGGCGGTAGATGACCTTGAGCAGGCGCTCCTTCTCGATCTTTTCGTAGCCCAGCGCTTCGATGCCGAGCTTGGCGCTCGATGGGTCGAGGATCCGGACCACGATCTTCTCGCCGAACAAGGTCGGCAAAGTGCTGACCCGAAAGTCGATCGCCTTGGACCCGAACTTGAGCTTCATGCGGCCGTCTTGCGGGACGCGCTTTTCGGCAATGTCGAGACGCGAAATCACCTTGATGCGCGAGGCCAGCTTGTCCTTGATGGCGATCGGTGGCTGCGTGATCTCGCGCAGTTCACCGTCGATCCGGAAGCGCACGCGGTAGTGGTACTCGTAGGGCTCAAAGTGAAGGTCGGAGGCGCGCGCGTTGATCGCGTCGATCAGCATCTTCTGAAGAAAGCGCACCACCGGCGCGTCTTCCACATCACCCTGGCCGGTATCGGCTGCTTCCTGAGGTGCGGTGACGTCGTCGGTGACGTCGAACTCGAAGTCGCCTGAACTCAGCGATTCAATGGCCTCTGCGGCAGTGGCACCGTTGATCTCGAGGATCTTCGCAAGTTTTTCGTGTTCGACGATCACCCACTCGGGCGACAACTGGGTGGCGAACTTGATGCGCTCGACCGCTTCCTGGTCGGTCGGGTCGGCGCCGCCGATGAACACGCGGTTGCCGCGCTTGCCGAGCACCAGAACCTGGTACTGGGCCGACAGCTTGGGGTCGATGATGTTGCGCGGCAGGCGCTGCACGTCGACCGCGTTGAGGTCGAGCACCGGCAACGCAAGCGCATTCGACAACGTGTGGGCCAGATCGGCCGGCGAGACAGCGCCCGCCGTGATGACCGCCGAGATAAAGCTGACGCGCCGTTCCTTGGCCCCGCGCACCAGATCTTCGGCGGCCTTGGCACCCAGCTTTCCGGCATGAACAAGAACCCTCGCGACGCCGGAGAGGGCCGATTGTGGAGCTTCCGCCAATGTGTCCACGTTTCGAGGGTTCAGTTCAAGTTGAGAAAAACCAAACCATCATCGCCGATTCATTCCATGCTGTAAACGCTCGTGCCAAACCCGCGGCGCCAACAATTCACGTCGTGCCCTCGCGGCGGCGGCCAAGCATTCGGCCAGGAAACAAGCTGATGCAAATCTGGTCGGGGTGAGAGGATTCGAACCTCCGGCCTCTACGTCCCGAACGTAGCGCTCTACCAGGCTAAGCTACACCCCGATGTCGGGTCGCGGCCGATGGCCGGGACCGTGGTCAAGCCGAGTCACGAAGAGCGCTCGACCGACCGAACGCAGGATTCTAGCAGAGCGTCCCGGAAGGTCGACGGCCTGAGCAGATCGAGGCACCGGCTCGCCTTGTCGGCCTCGGCCCTGGCGGCGGCGCGTGTGGCCTCCAACGCGCCGGTGTGCCGCACGATCTGCACGATTTCCGACAAGCGTGCCACTTCACCGTGTTGGATCGCATGGCGGATCAACTCACGTTCCGCTGCCGAGCCGCGCTCCATGGCCAGCAGCAGCGGCAGCGTGGGCTTTCCTTCGCGCAGGTCGTCGCCGACGTTCTTGCCGAGCTGGGCGGTCGCTCCTTCGTAGTCGAGCAGGTCATCGACGAGCTGAAAGGCCGTGCCCAGGGATCGGCCATAGGCTGCGCAGGACTCTTCGATGTCGGGTGGCGACTCAGCCAATACCGCCCCGAGCCGGGCGCTGGCCTCGAACAGCTTGGCGGTCTTGAACCGGATCACGCGCAAGTAGTCATCGACCGCGAGGTCGGGGTCGTGCATGTTCATCAGCTGAAGGACTTCGCCCTCGGCAATGACGTTGGTCGCATCCGCAAGCACCTCCAGAACGCGCATGCGGTTCACCGACACCATCATCTGGAACGCCCGCGAATAGACAAAGTCGCCCACCAGCACGCTGGCCGCGTTGCCGAAGCGTGCATTCGCGGTCTGCCGGCCACGGCGGAGCGCGGACTCGTCCACCACGTCGTCGTGAAGCAGGGTGGCCGTGTGGATGAACTCGACCGTGGCCGCCAGCTCGAAGCGCTCGCGCCCGCTGAAGCCGAGTGCGCTTGAGAACAGAAGCACCAACATCGGCCGGATGCGCTTTCCGCCCGCGCCGATGATGTACTGCGCGATCTGATTGATCATCGCCACATCGGACGCGAGCCGGCGCTGAATCACTGCATCGACTTCCTTCATGTCCGATGCCATGAGCGCAGCAGCACTGAAGGTGGGGGGCGCTGAAGTCGAAGGGGTTGGTTGCACGGTGGGCTCGGTTAACTCGCAAAGATTATAGAAACCCGGCACGAGCCGCGGCCAACCCGGCGCCCGCGTCGGGCCTGTTCCGGCCAGGTTTCGGAGCGACATGCCAACAAGTGGCCCAGCCATGGTAGACTGTGAGGCTCTGCGCATCATGGTGATGGCCCTGGTGGGAAATCATGGCGAGAACCACAGCGGGCGTTTACATCGAAAGGGCTGATATGTACGCGGTCATCAAGACCGGGGGCAAACAATACAAGGTTGCCGCCGGCGAAAAGATCAAGGTCGAACAGATTGCTGCGGACGTTGGCCAAGAGATCACGATCGACCAGGTGCTGGCCGTTGGCGCCGGCGCCGAGTTGAAGGTCGGGACTCCCTTGGTCAGCGGCGCCACCGTGGTGGCCACCGTCGTGGCCCAAGGCAAGCACGACAAGGTGCGCATCTTCAAGATGCGGCGCCGCAAGCACTACCAGAAGCGGCAAGGTCATCGGCAGACCTTCACCGAACTGGAAATCAGCGCTGTCAACGCTTAACTCAAAGTCCAAGGCAGGAGCTTCACCATGGCACAGAAAAAGGGCGGCGGTTCCACTCGCAACGGCCGCGATTCCCAACCCAAGATGCTCGGCGTCAAGGCGTTCGGCGGGCAGAACATTCCGGCAGGCGCGATCATCGTGCGCCAGCGTGGCACCAAGTTCCATGCTGGCACCAACGTCGGCATCGGCAGGGATCACACCCTGTTCGCGTTGGTCGATGGCGAAGTGAGCTTTGCCATCAAGGGGCCGCGCAACCGCCAGACGGTCAGCGTCAAGTCCGCTTGAGGCCGGGCGCCGCCTGAGGCGGAGCCAACGTCAGGAAGCCCCGGTCGCCGGGGCTTTTGTCATTTTCGGCAGTCCTTTTGGGCATGGGGGAACCATGAAATTCGTTGACGAAGCGACCATCGACGTCGTCGCCGGTAGTGGCGGCAACGGCTGCATGAGCTTTCGGCGCGAGAAGTTCATTCCGTTCGGCGGCCCCAATGGCGGCGACGGTGGACGTGGCGGGAGCGTATTCGCTGTGGGCGATCGCAACCTGAACACCCTGATCGACTTTCGCTACGCCCGCCGGCACGAAGCCCGCAGCGGCGAAAACGGGCGGGGTTCCGACCAGTACGGCGCGGCCGCCGACGACATCGTGTTGCGCATGCCGATGGGCACGATCATCAAGGACTTCGAGACCGACGAAGTCATCGCCGAACTGCTGGTCCCCGATGAGAAGGTGTTGATCGTCAAGGGCGGCGACGGCGGCTTCGGCAACCTGCACTTCAAGACCAGCACGAATCGCGCACCGCGCCAGAAGACGCCCGGCTGGCCCGGCGAGCAGAAGAAGCTCAAGCTCGAGCTGCGCGTGCTGGCCGACGTCGGTCTGCTGGGCATGCCCAACGCTGGCAAGTCCACCCTCATTGCGGCCGTCTCGAACGCGCGCCCCAAGATTGCCGACTATCCCTTCACTACCTTGCATCCCAACCTGGGCGTGGTGCGCGTGGCGGCCGAGCAGAGCTTTGTTGTGGCGGACATCCCCGGCCTGATCGAAGGCGCATCCGAAGGCGCGGGCCTGGGGCACCAGTTTCTGCGTCACCTGCAGCGTACGCACCTGCTGCTGCACGTGGTCGACTTTGCGCCGTTCGACGACTCGGTCGACCCGGTCGCTCAGGCCAAGGCCATCGTCAGCGAACTGAAGAAGTACGACCCGGCGCTGCACGACAAGCCGCGCTGGCTGGTGCTGAACAAGCTCGACATGGTGCCGACCGAAGAACGCGACAAACGCGTCAAGGACTTCGTCAAGCGCTTCAAGTGGAAGGGCCCGGTGTTCGAGATCTCCGCGCTCACGCGCGAAGGCTGTGAACCTTTGATTCGCGCCGTCTACCAGCACGTGGCCAAGTTGAAGAACGTGCTGCCGGACGATCCCGACCCGCGCTTTGTTTCGGTCGATGCAGGAGCCGCGCCATGACCGACGCCTTCAAGAGCGCCCGCCGGATCGTCGTCAAGGTCGGCTCCAGCCTGGTGACGAACGAGGGTCGTGGTGTCGACGAGCAGGCGGTGGACAACTGGTGCCGCCAGATGGCCGCGCTCGCGCGCGAGGGTCGTGAGGTGGTGATGGTGTCCAGCGGCGCCATTGCTGAAGGCATGAAGCGGCTTGGCTGGACCAAGCGCCCGAAGGAACTGCACGAGCTGCAAGCCGCCGCCGCGGTCGGCCAGATGGGGTTGGCGCACGTCTACGAGACCAAGCTGCGCGAGCACGGCATGGGCAGCGCCCAGGTGCTGCTGACACACGCCGACCTGGCCGACCGCGAGCGCTATCTCAACGCCCGCTCTACCTTGCTGACCTTGTTGACGCTGAAGGTCATACCGGTCATCAACGAAAACGACACGGTCGTCAACGACGAAATCAAGTTCGGCGACAACGACACCCTGGGCGCGCTGGTGGCCAACCTGCTTGAAGCCGACGCGATGGTGATCCTGACCGATCAGCGTGGCCTGTATACCGCCGATCCGCGCAAGGACCCGAAAGCTCGCTTTGTCGATGAGGCGCAGGCCGGAGCGCCCGAGCTCGAACGCATGGCCGGCGGTGCCGGCAGCAGCATCGGCCGGGGTGGCATGCTGACGAAGATCCTGGCCGCCAAGCGCGCGGCCCGCAGCGGCGCATCAACCGTGATTGCATGGGGCCGCGAGCCCGATGTGCTGATCCGCCTGGCGGCCGGCGAAGCCATCGGCACCGCGCTGATTGCGCCGACCCAGAAGATGGCGGCGCGCAAACAGTGGATGGCCGACCACCTGCAATTGCGCGGCGCCGTCATCATTGATGAAGGTGCGGTGGCCAAGGTCCGGCAACAGGGCAAGAGCCTGCTGCCGATCGGCATCACCGAGGTTCAGGGTGAATTCCATCGCGGCGACGTGATCGCGGTGCTGGCGCCCGACGGTATCGAGCTGGGCCGCGGCCTGGCCAACTACGGCAGCAGTGAAGCGCGCCTGATTGCGCGCAAAGCCTCGCGAGAGTTCGAGAGGCTGCTCGGCTTCACCGGCGAACCCGAGATGATCCACCGCGACAATCTGGTGCTGAGCTGACCCCCGGAGGGGGCAGAGCATCACAGCCCCTCGGCGAGCGGATCCTTCGGTGAGCTCGCAGTGCCGTTCGGCGCTTGGCCTCCCATGCCGCCCACGCCAACCACGCCGCTTTCGCGCCCGGGGTAGCTGCGATCCATGCCATCTTCTTGATGATGGGGCCGCATTCCAGAGCGCAGGTAGCGGTTGTAGTGGGTGCCGCGCGGCAGAAAGCGCGCCAGTTCCGTCAGTGCCATCTGGTAGACGTCGCGCTTGAACTCGATCACGACCTCAAGCGGGATCCAGTACTCGTTCCAGCGCCAGGCGTCGAACTCGGGGTGGTCGGTCGCGCGCAGGTTCATGTCGCTGTCGTGGCCGATCAACTGGAGCAGGAACCAGATCTGCTTCTGCCCACGGTAGTGACCACGGGCATCACGGCGGATGAAATGGTCCGGCACTTCGTAGCGCAGCCAGTCGCGCGTGCGCGCAACAATGCGCACATGTTCGGCCTTGAGCCCCACTTCCTCGTGGAGTTCGCGGAACATCGCCTGCTCAGGCGTCTCGCCGTATTTGATGCCCCCTTGCGGGAACTGCCAGGAGTGGGTACGAATCCGTTTGCCCCAGAACACCTGGTTTCTCTGGTTGAGCAGGACGATGCCGACGTTGGGTCTGAACCCTTCACGGTCGAGCATAATCAACCTCGATTCTGTCGTTGATTTCATTATTGCACCGGCGTGACAGGAAGCAACCCCCTTGGTTGTCCTCGGTTGCCCGACACGCCGCACCTGCTGCACCCGCCTCCACCGCCGTCCATGAAAGCCACCCAGTTCTTCATCTCGACCCTGAAAGAAGCCCCCGCCGACGCAGAAGTCACCAGTCACAAGCTCATGATGCGGGCCGGCTTCATCAAGCGGCTGGGTGCGGGCATCTACAGCTACATGCCGATGGGTTTGCGGGTGATCCGCAAGGTCGAGGGCATCATCCGCGAAGAGATGAACCGCGCCGGCGCCGTCGAGCTGCTGATGCCGGTGGTGCAGCCGGCCGAGTTGTGGCAGGAGTCGGGCCGCTTCCAGAAATACGGCCCGGAGTTGCTGCGTGTGAAGGACCGGCACGAGCGCGATTTCGTGATCCAGCCGACCAGCGAAGAAGTCATTACCGACATCGCGCGCCAGGAACTGCGCAGCTACCGCGCGCTGCCGAAAAATTTTTACCACATCCAGACCAAGTTCCGTGACGAGCGCCGGCCGCGCTTCGGCGTGATGCGTGGGCGCGAATTCACGATGAAGGACGCGTACTCGTTCGACCGCGACGTCGAGTCCGCTGGCAAGAGCTACGAAGTCATGTACGCGGCCTACGTGCGCATTTTCGAACGCATGGGTTTGACCTTCCGCGCCGTGGCGGCCGATACCGGCGCCATCGGCGGGGATCGCTCGCACGAGTTCCAGGTGATTGCCGAGACCGGCGAAGACGCGATCGTCTACTGCCCCGACTCCGACTACGCGGCCAACATCGAACTGGCCGAAGCGGTGCCTTTGCTGAAGGCGCGCGCCGCCGCGTCGAAGGCCATGGTGAAGACCGCGACGCCCGGCAAGAGCACCTGCGAAGCGGTGGCCGAACTGCTGGGCGTGCCGCTGCAGAACACCGTGAAGTCGCTGGTACTGGCCACCGACGAGCTCGATCCTTCAGGCAGCGTGAGCAAGACCACCGTGTGGCTGCTGCTGGTGCGCGGCGACCATTCGCTCAACGAGATCAAGGCCGGCAAGCTGCCCGGCTTGAAAGACGGCTTCCGCTTTGCCACGGCAGCCGAGATCGACGCGCACTTCGGTTGCAAGCCGGGTTACCTGGGGCCGATCGGCACGCGCCAGCCCGTCAAGGTCATCGCCGACCGCACGGTCGCGCTGATGAGCGA
>JANOQS010000304.1:0-2942 GCA_031414975.1 Methylibium sp.
TGGTCTTCGCCCACCTGCCCGACGGCTGGGCCTGGCTGGGGATGGCGGTGATCGCGGTCAGCGGCGCAGCGACCGTGTGGCTGAACGTGCGGACGGCCTCGCCGGTGCGCCGGCCCGACTCGCCCGTGGCTGCGGACACAACGGCCGATTGAGCAACTGACCGAGCAGCTGACCGAGCGGCCGACCAAGCGACCGCGCGGCGCCGGGTCCGGCGCCACAATCCCGGCATGTCGCAGTATTTCGAGGTCCACCCCGACAACCCGCAGCAGCGTTTGCTGAAGCAGGCGGCGCAAATCCTGCACGGCGGCGGCATCGCGGCCATCCCGACCGATTCGAGCTACGCGCTGGTGTGCCCCCTGGACGACAAATCGGCCGCCGAGAACCTGCGCCGCATCCGCGGGGTGGACGACAAACACCACCTGACCCTGCTGTGCCGCGACCTGAGCGAGCTGGCCAGTTACGCGCGCGTCGACAACACGCAGTACCGGCTGCTCAAGCTGGGCACGCCGGGGCCGTTCACCTTCATCCTGGAAGCCACCAAGGAAGTGCCGCGTCGCGTGTCGCACCCGTCGCGCCGGACCGTCGGGCTGCGCGTGCCGGACCACAAGGTGACGCAGGAGTTGCTGTCGGTCTTCGGCCAGCCGCTGCTGGCCACCACCCTGATCGCGCCGGGCGAAACCGAGCCGATGAACGACCCGGGCGAGATTCGCGACCACTTCCAGAAGCTGATCCAGGCCGTCGTCGATGCCGGTGCCTGCCCGAGGCAGCCGACCACGGTGGTCGATCTGAGTGGCGATGTGCCGGTGCTGGTGCGCCAGGGGCGCGGTGATGCGGCCTTGCTGGGCTTGATCTGACAGTCTTGCCTACGCGCGCTCGATGCGCGCGACGGCGCTGTGGTTGTGGATGGACTCGAAGTTCTCCACATCCACGCTGTACCGCCCGATTCGCGCATCGGCGTTCAGGCGCAGCGCCACGTCACGCACCAGGTCTTCGACGAACTTCGGGTTTTCGTAAGCACGCTCGGTGACCCACTTCTCGTCGGCGCGCTTGAGCATCGGCCAGATTTCGCTCGACGCGCTGTCTTCGGCAAAACGCACCAGCTCGGGCCAGCCGATGTCCCGCAGCAGCTCGACGCACACCACCACGTTGGAGCGCTGGTTGTGCGCGCCGTAGTCGGAGATTTCCTTCGAGCACGGGCACAGCGACTTGACCGGCACGTTGACCTCGGCCCATACACGGGTGAGGCCCGCGCGGGCTTCGGCGATCCAGCGGCCCTGGTACTCGAGCAGGCTCTCCAGGCCCGACACCGGCGCACGCTTGCGCAGGAAGAACGGGAAGCGCGCTTCGATGCGGCCTTCGCTTGCGTTCAGCTTGGACAGCATCGCGGCCAGTTCGGTGCGCAAGGTGGCGGCGTCGAGCGGCTTGTCCAGCCCGTCGAGCCACGCGATGAAGCGCGACATGTGGGTGCCCTTTTGTTCGGCCGGCAGCGCCACGTCGAGATCCCACGATGCCACGGTCGGCGAAACCGCCTTGCCGATGCGCAACTGCAGCGGGTAACGCAGGCTGCGCACGCCGACCCGCTGGATGGCGAGGTGGCGTTCGTCGCGGCCACTTTGCGTGTCCGGAATGTGCAGGGCGTCCTTCAAATTGCTCATCACGTTCATTGGGAGATGGAGATCAAGCGGGCGGGAAGAATGACAGCAAAGCCGCCGCCGCGCCGCGGCAGGGTCTTGGCGAAGCCGGCGCCACGACCCCGCTAAAAGCTCGCCGCCCGCACCAGCGCAGGCTTGGCGCCGAAGCGCTTGACGATGGACTGCTCGATGCCCGCCGCGTCCAGCCCGCACATCGCCAGCAACTTGGCCGGGTCGCCATGTTCGATGAACGTGTCGGGCAAGCCCAGCACCAGCACCGGCACGGCAATGCCGGCTTCGGCCAGCGCCTCGAGCACCGCACTGCCCGCGCCGCCCATCGTGCAGCCTTCTTCAACGGTCACGATTGCATCATGGCTGCGCGCCAGGTCAGTCACCAGCGCGACATCGAGCGGCTTGGCAAAACGCATGTTGGCGACCGTGGCGCCGAGCTTCTCGGCCGCGGCCAGAGCCGGATAGAGCACGGTGCCGAAGGCCAGGATCGCGATGCGCTGGCCATGGCGGCGCACCTCCCCCTTGCCGAACGGTATCTGCGTCATCTGTGCCTGCATCACAGTGCCGGCGCCGCTGCCACGCGGGTAGCGCACGGCCACCGGGTGGTTCTGCATGAAGGCGGTGTAGAGCGACTGGCGGCATTCGTTCTCGTCGGCCGGCGTCATCACGCTCACGTTGGGCACGCAGCGCAGGTAGGCAATGTCGTAGACGCCGGCATGCGTCGCACCGTCGGCACCGACGATGCCGGCCCGGTCGAGCGCAAACACCACCGGCAGGTTCTGGATCGCCACGTCGTGCAGCAGCTGGTCGTAACCGCGCTGCAGGAAGGTGGAGTAGATCGCGACCACCGGCTTCAGCCCTTCGCAGGCCAGCCCGGCGGCAAACGTCACCGCATGCTGCTCGGCGATGCCGACGTCGAAATAGCGCTTCGGAAAGCGCTTCTCGAACTCGACCATGCCCGAGCCTTCGCGCATCGCCGGCGTGATGCCGACCAGGCGCTCGTCCTTCTCGGCCATGTCGCACAGCCACTGGCCGAACACCTGGGTGAAGGTCAGCTTGGGTGGCGTGCTGGGCTTGACCAGGCCGACGGCCGGGTCGAACTTGCCCGACGCGGCGTGGTAGCCCACCGGGTCGGCTTCGGCCAGCTTGTAGCCGTAACCCTTGCGGGTGACCACGTGCAGGAACTGCGGGCCTTTCAGGTCGCGCAGGTTCTCGAGCGTGGGAATCAGCGACTCCAGATCGTGCCCGTCGATCGGGCCGACGTAGTTGAAGCCGAACTCCTCGAAGATCGTGCCCGGC
>JANOQS010000305.1:0-4107 GCA_031414975.1 Methylibium sp.
ACCTTCGGCCAGTGGGTGCGCCAGCAGCGCAAGGCGCTCGACCTGACGCAGGAGGCGTTGGGGCTGCGGGTCATGTGCTCGGCACACGCCGTGCGCAAGATCGAGGCGGATGAGCGGCGGCCGTCGCGCCGTCTGGCGGCGCGGCTGGCCGAGCAGTTGCAGATCGGTCCCGGCCACCAGCCCGCCTTCCTTGCCGCAGCGCGCGGGCTGGCCGGCGCCGCGCTGACCACCGAACCGGGCGAACTCGACGACAGCCCTGTTCCCGGCGCCGCCCTTGTCACCGACGCCGGGCCAGCCACCGTTCTGCCCTTCGTCGGCCGCGTGCCGGAGCGCCGCGCGCTGCGCGCCTGGTTGGCGCAACTGCCCACCCGGCACGGCCGCACGGTGCTGGTGGAGGGCGAAGCCGGCATCGGCAAGACGCGCCTGGCGCAGCAGGTGTGCCTGCACGCGCTGCGCGCCGGGCTGCGCGTGGCCGGCACCAAGTGCCACGAGATCGAACGCGACGTGGCCTACCGCGCGCTGGCGGACCTGATCGAGCAGGCCGTTGCGCTGGCGCCGGCCGGCTTCGAGCAGCGGCTCGACAGTGCGGCGCGGGCCGAGATCGCGCTGCTGGTGCCGGCGCTGGCGGCCCGCTGGGGCGAGCTGCCGCAGCTGTCGCCCGAGTTGCCGCAAGCCCGCCAGGTGCGCCTGTTCGCCGCCGTGCTCACGCTGTTCCAGACCCTGGCCGAAGCGGGCGGCCTGCTGCTCGTGCTGGACGACCTTCAATGGCTCGACGATGCCAGCGCGCTGGCGCTGCTGAACCTGGCCCGGCATGCACCCGGCACGCGGGTGCTGGTGCTGCTGGCCTGCCGCAGCGAAGACCTGAACATCGACACCCGCCTGGCGCGCCTGGTGGCCGAGCTGCAGCAGGCCGGCGCGTTCGAGCGCATGGAGTTGCCGGGCCTGACCCGCCCCGAGGTGGGCGAACTGCTGCTCGCGGCGCGGCCTGGGCTGGGCACGTTCCCCGGCGCGGCGAGTGCGGCGTCGCCGGCCTGGCTCGACGCACTGCACGGCTGGAGCCGCGGCAACCCGCTGTTCCTGGTGTCGGCGATGGACGAGGGGCTGCTCGACCCTGACCCGCTGGAGAACGCCGCCGGCAAAGCGACGCTGTCGCCGCCATTGCCGCCGTTGCCGCCGCACTGCCTGCCCGAACGCGTGCAGGCGGTGGTGCGCGGCCGGCTGGCGCGCCTGTCTGCACCGGCCCGGCGGCTGCTGGACGCTGCGGCGGCCGCCGGGCGCGGCGCCAGCTTCGAGCTGATGGTGGCGGTGGCCAGCGACGGGCCGGGCACGCCCGCCGACCCGATGTGGCTCGACGCACTGGACGAACTTCTGCGGCGCCGCTGGCTGAAGGAAGACGAAGCCTCCGACGACGACTACGCCTTCTTGCACGACCGCCTGCGCGACGCCGTGCTCGCCGACATGACCGCCGCACGGCGCCACCGCCTGCACGCCGGCGTGGCCCGCCACCTTGGCGCGCAGGCCGTCGCGTCACACACGCTGATTGCCGAACACCAGGAGCACGCCGGCCAATGGGACGCGGCGGTGCAGCACCGGCTGCTGGCAGGCGCACAGGCCGAAGCGCTGTTTGCGGTGCAGGAAGCCATTGCCCACTACAGCCGCGGCCTGGCCCTGGCCGAGCAGCACCCCGGCGCCGTGCCGGCGTTGCGCTTCAGCGAGTTGCTGGAGCGGCGCGGCCTCGCCCACGCCTGGCTGAGCCAGGTGGACCTGGCCGCGGCCGACCTGCAACCGGCCGTAACGCATGCCCTTGCACGCCTGCACGCCGGGCGTGCCGTGGAGCTGCTCACGGCACTGGGCATGTGCTACCAGCGTGCCGACCGCTACGCTCAGGGCGCCGACGCGCTGCACCAGGCGCTGCAACTGGCGCGTGAGTTGAACGACCACAAGGCTGCCGCGCTGGCCATGTGGTGGCTGGGCGACATCGACTGGTCGCTCGACGACAACGCCGCCGCCGGCGTGTGGTTCAAGCAGGTGATGACCTTGTGCGAATCGGTCGGGCTCGACGACGAGGTGCGCACCAAGGCCCACCACGGCCTGGGCGAGGTGGCCGTGCTCGACGCGCGGCCGGCCGAAGGCCTGGCCCAGTTCTGGCGCTCGCTGGCGCTGGCGCAGCACCACGGCGATGTGCGGCTGATGTGCGAGAACCTGATCGTCATCGCCTGGGCGCACCTGGGCGCCGCCGGCACCGGCCGCTACGACGCAGCGATCGACCACTGCGACCAGGTGAGCGTGCTGGCCGAGCAGGCCGACATGCCCTGGTACCACCCGCCGGCCCTGATCGGCAAGGGCGCCGCACTGGCCGCGCTGGGCCGGTTCAACGAAGCGCTGGGGTGTTTTGGTTCATCGCTCGAACTGGCGCGCGCGCTCGGCATCTCGCGCTTCGAGGCCATGGCCCTGACCTGGCTGGCCGAGTGCTGCCTCGATGCAGAACAACCCGCGCTGGCACTGGCGCATGCCACCCAGGCGCGGCACGTGATGTACCAGGCCGGCACGGCGTTCTTCTCGCACACCTTGCGGGCCGTGCACGCGCAGGCACTCCTGCGCCTGGGCCGCCTGAACGACGTGCCGGACCTTTACGCCGCGCTGCAACGCGCACGCGAGCGCCAGCTCGGCCACGTGGTGCTGCGCACGCTCGACGTGCTGACCGAGTGGCACCACGCGCGCAACGAACACGCTGCCGCGCACCGCTGCGCGCGCGAGTGGGGCGCACTGGCGCGCGCACGCGGCGTGGGCGAGATGCGCGCCCGCGCGCTGGTGTGGTCAGCGCGGCTGCACGCTGAACGCGGGCGCCACGCCAGCGCGCTGAAGCAGGTGGAGCAACTGCTGGCCGGCACGCCGCCGCTCGGCCGCTTCAGCCTGCGCCTGAGCCTGCATCGCCTGGGCGAGCGTTGTGCCCGGGCCGTCGGCGCCGGCTCGGCGCCGGACCACGCGGCAGCCGTTCACAGCCTCGAACAATCGATGGCCGACGCCGCAACGGCACTCACAGCCTTTTCAGCGTGACAGAAAGCGTGACAAGGCGCCCTCGGGTCGCCTGCGGGACAGACAGCGTCTCAACAATCGGCCCCGAAGGCGCGGCCAAGATCGACCGGCGCATTCAGGGTGACTTCAGCTGGACGAACGAACCCCGAATTCGACGCCTGCCACCTGGGCGGCATGTACCTGCGCCAACTCGGCGTGCCCGACCCGATGCCGGGGCGCATGGCGTGGGGAGGTTCACGGTGTGTTGACTTTCGGTCGCGATGACCTTTACCAAGGAGTACAGAAAATGCCCTCATCCTTCGTCTCCCGTCTGGCCCTGTCCGGAACACTTGCAATGGCCGGAGCCTTCGGCCTGACGGCCGCGGCCATCGCGGCGCCCGACGCCGTCATCGATCTTCCTGCCGGCCTGGCCTGCGCCGGCTTCGACCTTCGGATCGAGATCACCGGTGGCGTGCAAGTCAACAAGGAGTTCATGGACAAGAACGGCAACGTAGTTCGGTTCCTGAGTGCCGGCAAGGGCTCGGCCCTTTCGTTCACGAACCTGTCCACGCAAGCCCACCTCTCCGTGAGGCCCAATGGGTCGGTCACTCAGACCAAGGTAAACAGCAACGGGACGTTGACGGTGCAATCGACCGGGCACAACGTCATCATCCTGTTCCCCACCGACGTGCCCGCCGGGCCGTCGACCGTCCAGTACATCGGGCGTGTTTCCTACACGGTGGACCTCAGCAGCGGCGTGTTCACGCTGCGTGCTTTCAGCGGAAAGTCGACCGACATCTGCGCGGCGCTGTCGTGACACCTGGCGCCGGAAGAGACGGGCGCGCCAGCGTGCGCGCAGGCCATGAACCTGGAGAGAAAGACATGAACACAACACCCAAGACTGCTCTACACACCGCCCTCGCATGCATCGTGATCGCCGCCGCCTCGGCGCATGCCGACGTGGTCACCGACTGGAACCAGACCGCCCTCAACGCGACTCACGTCACCGCCGCCTTTGCCGGCGGGGCGTGGTTTCAGGCACGCACCCTGGCACACACCCACGCCGCCATCTTCGACACGGTCAACGCCATC
>JANOQS010000306.1:0-5382 GCA_031414975.1 Methylibium sp.
ATGAAGAGCGGGGTGAACCACCCTCAAATGCGCGCCTTGCGACGCGCGGCCGGACTGACTGCGGCCTGGTTCAGGCGCGACTCAGGCGCGGTGCAAGCCGGTGCAGCCGGCGCAAGCGCGCTTCAGGCCTGCAGCGCCAGGCGCAGCGGCGGGCCGTCGCGCTGGGTCGGCGCAGCGGTGTGCTGCACCAGCATCAGCACCAGCCGCCGCAGCCCGTCCCAAGGGTCGACCGGCCAGTCGGGGTGGCGCAGGCCTTTCACCAGGCCGTCGCACACCTGCGCGGCCAGCAGCAGTTCGGCCACCGCAGCCGGCGCGAGGCGGGGCACGACGCGCTCGAAAAGTCGTTCCTTGTCGCCCCACACACGCGCCTCGCGCAGTGCCATCGGCAAGGGTTTGCCGGTCGCGACGGCGTCTTTCACGCGCTTGAGCGCGCGAATGTCCTCGGCCAAGGTCCAGTGCACCAGCACCGCCGCTTCGCCCTCGGCCTGCAGCCCGTCGAGCATGCGCAGGGCGCGCGCCACCTGGCCCGACAGCACCGCCACGCCGAGCTTGAACACGTCGTAGCGCGCCACGTTCAGCACCGCGGCTTCGATCTGCTCCAGGCTCAGCTCACCGGCCGGGTGCAGCAGGCCGAGCTTCTGCACCTCCTGGTGGGCGGCGAGCAGGTTGCCTTCGACGCGGTCGGCAAAGAAGGCGAGCGCCTGTTGCCCGGCCTCGCCGTCCTGCACGCGCTGGCTCTGGGAAGCCAGGCGCTGCGCGATCCATTGCGGCAGCGCCTTGCGGTCGATCGGGTCGACGCGCACCGTCACGCCCGCGCCGTCGAGCGCGGTGAACCAGGCGCTGCTCTGCTGCGTGCGGTCCAGGCGCGGCAGTTGCACGATCGTCACCACGTCGTCACTGAGCGACTGGCAGTAACGCTGGATCGCCTCGGAGCCGTCCTTGCCCGGCTTGCCGGACGGGATGCGGATCTCGATCAGTTGCCGGTCCGAGAACAGGCTCATCGCCTGCGACGCACCGAGCAGGCCGCTCCAGTCGAAGTGCGCCCCGGCGACGGTGTGCACCTGGCGCTCGTTGCAGCCTGAGGCGCGCGCCGCAGCGCGGATCGTGTCACACGCCTCCTGCGCCAGCAGCGGCTCGTCGCCCCACACGGTGTAGAGCGGGCGCAGGCCTCGTCTGAGCTGGGCTGCGAGTTGGTCGGCGCGGACTTGCATGCGCGCCGCTCAGAGCGCCTGCACCGACGCGAGCCGGCGCATCACCTGGCCGACGATGTCGCTCTGCATCGCGCGGTAGAGCAGTTGCTCTTCGTGTTCCTTGGCGAGCGCGGCGCTTTCGCTGTAGCTCATGTCGCGGTTGAGCACGATCTCGGTGGCCGGGATCAGCTCCTTGCCGGCGACCGTGCGCAGGCGAAAGTTCAGCCGCGTGCGCAACTGCATTTCACGCACCTGGCCGGCGGCGGTGCTGGCAACCACGCTTTTTTCGCGCGCTTCGTTGATGGCTTCGAAGACCACCTGGGCTTGCGAGATGCTCTCGACCACCTGCGTGCTCTTGCTTGCGTTGATGCTGATGCGCAGCTCTTCGGCCAGCGCCGAGCGCGGGCGGAAGCCGCTCAACTGCACGGTGTTGAAGCGCAGCTCCGGGGCGCGCTTGAGCTCGAAGCCGCAGCCGGCGAGGGTGGCGACTACGGCCAGCAGCAGCGGGCGCCGATGAAGCATCAGACGACCACGTTCACCAGCCGGCCCGGCACGATGATCACCTTCTTCGCGTGTTTGCCCTCGGCGAACTTCAGGAAGTCGGGGTTGGCCAGCGCGGCGGCTTCGATCGTGCGCTTGTCGGCCCCGGCCGGCACCCGGATCGCGCCGCGCAGCTTGCCGTTGACCTGCAGCATCAGCTCGATCTGGTCTTGCACCAGCGCAGCGTCATCGACGGCGGGCCACGGGGCGTCGAGCAACGAGCCGAGCCTGGCGGCAAAGCCCAGCCCTTCCCACAACGCCTGCGCGATGTGCGGCGCCGCCGGGTACAGGGTGCGCACCAGCACGCTCAGGCCCTCGCGCAGCGCGGCGGCGTCGCCGGGCCCATCGCCCAGGCGTGCCGCCTCGAGCGCATTGAGCAGCTTCATCGCACCCGACACGACGGTGTTGTATTGCAGCCGTTCGTAGTCATGGCTGATCTGGCGCAACTGCAGGTGTACCTCGCGGCGCAGCGCCTTGCCCTCGGTGCCGACGCCGTCGAACGATTCGCCGGCGGCGCGCACGCGTGCTTCATGCTTTGCCGCAAACGCCCACAGCCGGCGCAGGTAACGGAACGAGCCTTCGGCGCCCGAGTCGGACCACGCCGCGCTCTGGTCCAGCGGGCCGGCGAACATGGTGAACAGGCGGGCGGTGTCGGCGCCGAATTTCGCGATGATGTCGCGCGGCTCGACCACGTTGTTCTTGCTCTTGGACATCTTCTCGATGCCGCCGAGCTCGACCGGCAGGCCGTCTTCCTTGGCCGTGGCGCTGATCGGCGCGCCCTTGTCGTCGTGCTGCACGTTCACTTCGCTGGGGTAGAACCAGCGCTTCCTTCCCGCCTCGTCTTCGCGGAAGAACGCTTCGTTCAGCAGCATGCCCTGCGTGAACAGCTTGGTGAACGGCTCGCCGAATTTCACCAGGCCAACGTCACGCATCGCCTTGGTCCAGAAGCGCGCGTACAACAGGTGCAGCACCGCGTGTTCGATGCCGCCGATGTACTGGTCCATCGGCATCCAGTAGTCGTTGCGCGCATCGACCATCGCCTCGGCGTTGTCGGGGCAGCAGTAGCGCATGTAGTACCAGGCCGAGTCGACGAAGGTGTCCATCGTGTCGGTCTCGCGCCGAGCCGGCTTGCCGCACTGCGGGCAGGCCACGTTCAGGAAGGCGGCGTGCTTGTTCAACGGGTTGCCGCTGCCGTCGGGCACCAGGTCTTCGGGCAGCAGCACCGGCAGGTCCTTTTCGGGCACCGGCACCGAGCCGCAGCCGGGTGCGCCGTCCGTGCCATCGCAATGGATGATCGGGATCGGCGTGCCCCAGTAGCGCTGGCGGCTGATGCCCCAGTCGCGCAGCCGCCAGGTGGTCTTCTTGCCGCCCAGGCCGCGGTGCTCGAGCGCGTGGGCAATGGCGTCCACCGCCAACTGATGCTTCAGGCCGCTGTAGTTGTCGGAGTTGATCGTGACGCCGTTTTCCTTGTCGGCGTACCAGTCGTGCCAGTGGTGGTAGTCGTAGTGCTTGCCGTCGATGTGCACCACTTCGAAGATGTCGATGCCGTACTTCTGCGCGAAGGCGAAGTCGCGTTCGTCGTGCGCCGGCACGCCCATCACGGCGCCGTCGCCGTAGCCCATCAGCACGTAGTTGCCGACCCACACGTCCACCGGCTCGTGCGTCAGCGGGTGCGCCACCTGCAAGCCGGTGCGCATGCCGACCTTGTCTTTCAGCGCCAGCTCGGCCTCGGTGGTGCCGCCCGCCTTGCACTGTTCGATGAAGGCGGCCAGTTCGGCGTTGGTGGCCGCAGCGTGGGTGGCGAGCGGGTGTTCGGGCGCCACGGCGCAGAAGGTCACGCCCATGAGGGTGTCGACGCGGGTCGTGAAGACCCACATCTTGCCGTCCTGGATCAACTGGCCGTCGGCGCCCTTGATCTCGTGCGGAAAGGCAAAGCGCACACCCTCGCTCTTGCCGATCCAGTGCTCCTGCATCAGTCGCACGCGCTCGGGCCAGCCGTGCAGGTAGTCGGGGTGTTTCGGGTCGGCCACGTTGGCCAGCAACTCGTCGGCGTACTGCGTGATGGCCAGGTAGTAGCCCGGAATCTCGCGCTTGACGACGATCGCGCCGCTGCGCCAGCCGCGCCCGTTTTCGACCTGCTCGTTGGCCAGCACGGTCTGGTCGACCGGGTCCCAGTTGACGATCTGGGTCTTCTTGTAGGCGATGCCCTTGTCGAGCATCTTCAGGAAGAACCACTGGTTCCACTTGTAGTAGCTGGGGTCGCAGGTGGCGACCTCGCGCGACCAGTCGAACGCCAGCCCGAGCGGCTGCATCTGCGCCTTCATGTCGGCGATGTTGTCGCGCGTCCACTTCGCCGGCGGCACGTTGTTGGCCATCGCCGCGTTTTCGGCCGGCAGGCCGAAGGCGTCCCAGCCCATCGGCATCAGCACGTTGAAGCCCTTCATGCGCAGGTAGCGCGCCATCATGTCGTTGATGGTGTAGTTGCGCACGTGGCCCATGTGCAGCTTGCCGCTCGGGTAGGGCAGCATCGAGCAGGCGTAGAACTTGGGCCGCGCCGGATCTTCGTTCACGCGGTAGGCGTTGGCCGCGCTCCACGCGGCCTGGGCTGCGCGTTCGATCTCGCTGGGCTTGAAGTCAGGGGTCATCGAACGATTATAGAAACCGCCCTCGCACGGGGCCCGGGAAATCAGGGCCCGGTATCAGGGCCCGGTAATCAGGGTCCGGTGCCCGCGGGCTGCGCGACGAAGCCGATCCGGGTCAACCCTGCTTTCTGCACGATGCCGATCAATTCGGCCACGCGCCCGTAGGGCACGCTCTTGTCGGCACGCAACTGCACTTCCAGGCGCGGGTTGCGGCGTGCGGCGTCGGCCACGCGGGTGTTGAAGGCGGCGGCGTCGAGCGGCTCGTCGCCGAAGTACAAGCGGCCCTGCGGGTCGAGCGCCACGCTGATGAACTGCGGTGCGTCGCTGGGCGCGGCGGCGTCACTGCGTGGCAGCTCGAGCTTGAGGCTGCTGGTCATCAGCGGCGCGGTGATCATGAAGATCACCAGCAGCACCAGCATCACGTCGATCAGCGGCGTCATGTTGATCTCGCTCATCGGCTGCGGGCCGACGTTGCGTTCGAGGCGTCCGAAGGCCATGACGTGGTTCAGGCTGCGGCGGCAGCGTCTCGCACGGCGCCTTGTTCAGCGTCTCTTTCAGCGTCACTTTCAGCATCCGCCAGCATCTCCCGCAGGTCGTGCGCAAAACCTTCCAGCTCGGCCTCGCAGGCACCGACCTGCTTGCCGAAGATGTTGTAGGCCAGCACGGCAGGAATCGCCACCGCGAGGCCCGCGGCCGTCATGATCAGCGCTTCGCCGACCGGCCCGGACACGCGCTCGATGCTGATCGCCCCGGCCGCCGAGATGCCCGCCAGCGCATGGTAGATGCCCCACACCGTGCCCAGCAGCCCGACGAATGGCGCGGTGCTGCCCACCGACGCCAGCAGCACCTGGCCGAACTGCAACTGGGCCAGCACGCCGTGCAGCGCGTCGCGCAGGCGGCGCGTGAGTTGCGAATCGACGTGGCCCTGGGCCTGCAAGGTACCGCCCGCGGGGCGGGCCACGGCGGCGGCCAGCAGCGGCAGCAGCACCCGTTCGCGGTCGAAGGCAGTC
>JANOQS010000307.1:0-7678 GCA_031414975.1 Methylibium sp.
GCGATGGAAACCGGCTACCAGCGCGGCAAGATCCAGGAAGAGAGCATGCACTATGAGATGCTCAAGCACACTGGCGAGTACCCCATCGTGGGCGTGAACACCTTCCGCAACCCGCACGGCGAGCCGACGTCGCAGACCCTGGAGCTGGCGCGCTCGACCGATGCCGAAAAGCAGTCGCAGCTGAAACGCCTGGCCGACTTCCAGGCCCGCCACGCGGCCGAATCACCGGCGATGCTGCGGCGCCTTCAGCAGGCGGTGATCGACAACCGCAACGTCTTCGAGGTGCTGATGGACGCCGTGCGATGCTGCTCGCTGGGGCAGATCACGAACGCGCTGTTCGAAGTGGGTGGGCAGTACCGGCGCAGCATGTGACCTGAGTCACCGTCGATTACCGTCGTCAAGCCAAACCCGCTGGCTAGAATTGTTTCTCTCCGCAAGGAGACGCTTCGCTCGGCGTTCGCCGCAGCGTATGGCTGCCGCCGGCAGCCGCTGGTCGACGACAACCCATGAAGGAGTCCATCGCATGAATCTCGAGCTTCAAGGCGGCCACCCGCAGCGGCGCCTGGCCGTGGCTGCACTCTTCGCAGCCACCCTCACGGCAGGCTGCGCCCAGTTGGGCATCGGCGGCAAGTCCGACGGCGCCGCTGCACCGGCCCCGGCCCCTGCCGCAGCGGCGCCCGCGCCGGCCGCTGGCGGCACCGCCGCGGCGGCACCCGCAAGCGGCAAGATCGGCCCGGGCATGAACGCGCAGGGCCAGGTGGTGGACACCAAGAAGGTCGAAGAAGGTTACGGCCGCAAGGTCAAGGGTCTGGGCGACTGGGAAGGTGAGATCACCGGCCAGCCCGCGCCGGGCAGCAAGTTCGGCCAGCTCCAGATCGGCATGGGCATGCAGCAGGCCAAGGACCTCGTCGGCCAGCCGACCGACCAGGGCGGTTACGTGACCGGCAAGGCCTTCATTCCCTGGTACTTCGGTGCCGGCAAGTACCGCCACGAGCTGGTCTACAAAGGCATGGGCCGGCTGATCTTCGCCAGCCCGAGCAGCTTCGACTTTGCCAGCGGCAACCTGGTCTGGATCATCCACAGCGCGGCCGAAACGGGCTACCGCTGACGGCTGCGGCGGCTCAGCCTGAACTCAGGCGAGCCGCTTCAGCAACTCCACCGCGGCGGCCGGGGCACGTTCCTTGGCGCCGCTGATGAAGAACATGAACACATCGCGCGGCTGGGCAACATTGGCGGCTGCGGCGGTGTTTTCGACGCGCGGCAGATCGGCCGGCTCGGCGCCCGAGGCCCACACGCGGGCGCGCTCGGCCCAGGCGCCGAGCGCTTCCGGCGCATAACCGCTGGGCAGCGCCGATTCACAGCGCATCAGGCGCGCGTAGATGAAGTCGCCGGTCGGGTCGGCAAAGCTCGGGTGTTCGTCGGTGTCGGCGAACACGGTGGCGCAGCCGTACTGGCGCGCGAGCTTCAGGTAGGCCGGCGTCATGAAGCTGGCGTGCCGCACGTCGAGCGCATGGCGCAGCGGCAAGCCGTCCACTTCTTTCGGCAAGCGGCTCAGAAAGGCTTCGAAGTCTTCTGGCTCGAACCGTTTGGTGGGCATGAACTGCCAGACGATCGGCCCGAGCTTGGCACCCAGCTCGGAGATGCCGCTGCCGATGAAGCGCTGCATCGACTCGCCGTTCTCGGCCAGCACTTTGCGGTTGGTGGCAAAGCTCGACGCCTTGACCGAGAACACAAATCCGTCCGGCGTCTCGTCGCGCCAGCGCGCAAAGCTGGCCGGCTTCTGGGTGCCGTGGTAAGTGGCGTTGATCTCGATCGCGCTGAGTTGCCGGCTCGCGTATTCCAGCTCGCGCGCCTGCGGCCAACGTTCGGGGTAGAAGTTGTTGCGCCACGGCGGGAAGGTCCAGCCGCCGGTGCCGACACGGATGGGTGGGTTCGGGGCAAGCTTGATCGTGGCGGTCGTCATTTCGGCACCTCGGGTTTCACGTCGGCCTTCGCGTCGGTGGTGATCGTCGCGATGCGCCGGCGCAGGCGCGCTGCTTCGTTCGCCTCGCCGGCCGCATCGGCACGCTGCGCCTGCACGTTCAACCAGGCCAGCAGGGGCCGGCTCCAGCCCTGTGCCGAGGCGGTATCGACTGCCACGCCGAACAGGGCCGGTTGCGCGCGCCCGCTGCGCAGCAGCACGCCGGCGGCGACCAGGCGTGAGACCGGGTCGGGCAACGCGTTCAACGCCTTGCCCGATCCGTCACTTGCCAGCGCTTCGGATTGCGCGGCCGGCAGCAGCGCGGCGTCCTGCGGCGTTGCCTTGCCGGCCAGGTAGGCCGCGTAGGCCTGCTCGGCGGGCGGCGCGTCTTGCGCCAAGGCGGCGTAGCCGGGGCAGTCTTCGAACACCAGGCTGGCCACTCTGGCAGCGCAGCGTGTCAGTTCGGCGCGCGCCAGCAGGTCGGCGCGGCCGGTGCGGGCCAGTTCGGCGCGCGCGCGGTTGAACTCCAGCGCCTCGAGGCGGCTGTTGCCGGCCAGGTAGGCGGCCGTGGCGCGCTCCAGCGAGGCCTTGGCGTTCATCTGCCAGTCGGGCGGCGGCGGCGTGCTCGAGCAAGCGGCCAAGGTGGCCGCCAGGGCCGTTGCGGCGGCGCTGTTCCAGGTCACCTTCATGGCAGCTTGATCTCGGTGTCGCGCGCGAATGGCCACTTGCGGTTCACCTCGTTGACGAGCTGCTCCACCTTGCGCAGGCTGGCCTCGACTTCGGCGCGCAACGAGCCCAGGTCGGTGGTGGCTTCGCGGGTGTTGGTGGCAATGCCCTGCGCTTCCACCAGCAGCGCGTCGACCTTCTTCAGGCTGTTGCGCGCATCGCCCAGCAGGCCGTTCAACTGCTGCACGGTGGCCTGGGTGTCCTTCATCACGCCGGCCTCGCCGAAAACCTGGGTGTCGGCCTTGCCGACCAGCCCATCGGTCTTCAAGGCCAGACCATCGATCCGTCGCACCAGGCCGTCCAGCCGCGCCAGCAGGGCGTTGGCGCGGTCCAGGGTCACGCCGATCTTCTTGGCTTCCTTGTCGTCGCCCATGATCACGCCGAGCGCACCGCGCGGGCTGTTCAGCGTTTCGGTCGTGGTCTGCAGGTTGCGCAGGGTGTTGTTCAGCGGCGCGTCGGTGGCGGTCATCGTGCTCAGGTTGGCGAGCAGGTCGCGCACGCCGGCCATCAGCTTCGGGATCTCTGCCGCCGCGTCACCGGCCAGCAGCTTGCGCACCGCCCCATCGGGCAGCGGCGGGTCGCTCAGCACGCCGGAGAACGCGCGGATCTTGGGCGCGCCGACGAGGCCGCTTTCCATCGTGAACACGCTCGACTCGCGCAGCCAGTGCGCGTCCTTCGTCGCCACGTCGACCACGATGCGCGCATTGCCTTCGTCCGACAGTTCGATGCGCCCGATGCGCCCGATCGGGAAGCCCGCAAAGGTCAGGTCCATGCCGACCACCACGCCTTCGGAGTTGTCGGCCACCAGCACCAGGGTCTGCTTGCGCTCGAACGCGCCGCGCGCGTACATCACGTAGGCGGCCGACGCGCCGATCAGCAGCAGCACGCACCACAGCAACAGGCGCGCCTTGAGCTCGAGGTGGGCCACCGGCGGGCTGTCGGGGCGGCTCGCGGGGAGCTTGGGGGGCAAGGGCTCGGGTGGCATGGGCATCAATAGTAGTTGCCGACCAGCGACAGCATCTCGATCAACAGCACCACGGCCAGCAGTCGCGCCAGGCGCGTGATGTCGGCGTTCGGCCGGGCCGCACCGGCCAGGCCTTCCTGCGGCGTTGGCACCATCGGGATCACCGCCACGGCGAGACTCAGGAACAAGGTCTTCAAGCCGAAGATCAGCACGATCACCGGGTTGAACACCTGGCCGACCGTGCGCGTGAAACCGGGAATGCCCCAGCTCGCAAAGCCGTACAGCGAAATGTAGGCCAGCACCAAAGTGACGGCGCTGCTGAGGGCCGCCAGGGTGATGACCGAGAACGCGCCGGCCACCGCGCGCGGCAGCACCGTGTCACGGGTCGGGTCGAAGCCGGCCGACAACTGAGATTCGAACTCGCCCGCCAGCCGCATGCTGCGCACGTGCTCGCCCGCCGGCATGGCATAACGCAGCGCGGCAAACAGCGCCGCCGACAGCGGAATCAGCTCCAGCACCAAGGTGCGCACCAGCACATCGAGCGCGTAGCGCGACAGGCCATAACTCAGCGAGGTGGCCAGCACGATGCGGATGATCACCAGCGCAACGATGGCCGAGAACACCGTGAAGCTCGGCAGCATCGGCCGCGTGGCCGCGTAGATGCCGTGCAGCATCTTGCGGCGCTGCGAACGCCGGTAGCTCGACGGCGACAGCGCCAGGACCCAGATCTGCGCGCCGAACTGGATCACCTGCCACCAGCCGCCCCACCACTGCAGCAGCGCAGCGCCCCACCCGCGCGGGGGCGCTCGGGGCGCTTCGTGCGCTTCGGGCGGGGAATCGATCAGGACAGCTTGCCCAGCGTGCCGGTGGCTTCGGCGAGCAGGTAGTAAAAGGTCACGCGGCTCTTGCTGCGGCTGTCCTTCATCGTGGCCAGCACGGTTTGCATGCCGTTGTCGGCGGCCGCAGCCGCGAGGCCCAGCTTCTTGGCGGCAAAACCGTCGCGCACGGTCGCCAGCTCTTTCGGGTCGGTGCCAGATACCAGCGACGAATCGCGGTTCTGCAACGCGATGCCGCAATACTTCACGATCGCCTTCACGGCTTCCTCGTTGACGGTGCTCGTGTACTTGGCCACATCGGCCGAATAGTCGCTCATGGAGTCTCCAAAAGTTGCAGGGGAACACACCGTGCCAGCCCTCGGGCCGGCTACGGCGAAGATGACTGTACCTCGCAAGCATCGCTGCGTCCCTCTCGCTGACAGGGTCGCGCTTGACAGCAGCCGATCCTCGCGATGCTGGAGCGGAACAGGTGCCTGACCCAGGTGCCTGACCCCGAGCGAACCTTCTGTTTCTGCACGCGCTGCGGCACCGAACCGATAATCGCGCCCATGATTCGAATGCTGGTGGGCCTGGGCAACCCCGGGCCGGAATATGCAGACACGCGCCACAACGCGGGCTTCTGGTGGATCGACGCCGTGGCGAAGCAACTCGGCGCGCGGCTGACGCCGGAACGCAGCTACTTCGGCCTGGTCGGGCGCGTGAGTGCAGCGGGCGGCTCGCTGTTCCTGCTGCAGCCGATGACGTTCATGAACCTGTCGGGCAAGTCGGTGGCGGCGCTGGCGCGCTTCTTCAAGATCGCGCCGGAAGAGATCCTGGTCGTGCACGACGAACTCGACCTGATGCCGGGCCAGGTGAAGCTGAAGCAGGGGGGGCGCTCCGGCGGCCACAACGGCGTGAAGGACATCGACGCGCAGCTCGGCTCGCCGGAGTACTGGCGCCTGCGCCTGGGCATCGGCCACCCGGGCGTGAAGTCGGAGGTGGTCGACTACGTGCTGCGCAAGCCGGCGCCAGAGCACCGCGAGGCGATCGTCATGGCCATCGAGCAGACCTTGCCGGCCCTCGACCTGATACTAGCCGGCGAGATGGGGCGCGCAATGATGAAGGTGCACGCCAAGCCGCCGCGCCCGAAACCGCCGCGGCCCGAGGCCAAGCTAGAGCCCGAACCCATGCCCAAGTTTGTGCCCAAACCCGTGCCCGATGCCGAGGAACCGACACCGTGAGGATCGTCGTCGCGGCCGTCTGCGCAATGCTGGTGACTGGCGGCACGCAGGCCCAGATCGTCTACCGCTGCGGAACCGAGTATTCGCAGACACCCTGCCCGGGCGGCAAGATTCTGGAATCGTCCGACCCGCGCTCCGCAGCGCAGCGGGCCGAGGCGGTTCGGGTCGCCGCACAGGAACGCAAGAAGGCGGCCGAACTGGCGCGCGAGCGGCGTGCCCTCGAAGCTGGCACCCAGCCGGCTCGGGCCACCGGCTTCAACGGCCGGCCCGCGGCAGATGCCTCGGCGGCGGCTCCAGGCGTGAAGGCGAAAAAATCTTCACGGGCCAAGCTCGCCGAACGCGCCGACTTCGTGGCGGTGGAACCCGGCACACCGGGCCACCGGGTCAAACGCAAGAAGGAAACGGTGCCCCAGTAGCCGCGCGGGCTCAGCGCGGCGCGGGCTCGGCCGCGGCAGCCGCCAGCGCCTGCAGGCGCCGGTACTTCAGCCACAGCGACTCGTTCGTCTCCACATGCGCCGGGTTCACCGGAATGCAGTCCACCGGGCAGACCTGAACGCACTGCGGCTCGTCGAAGTGGCCGACACATTCGGTGCACTTGCCCGGGTCGATCTGGTAGATCTCGAGCCCGAAGCTGATGGCCTGGTTCGGGCACTCGGGCTCACACACATCGCAATTGATGCACTCGTCGGTGATCAAGAGTGCCATATCAGCCTCACGCCTCCGGCGTCTTCACGCGCTGCTGCAGCCGGGCCAGCACCGAGGGCGACACGAACTTCGACACATCGCCGCCCAGGTTGGCGATCTCGCGCACGAAGGTGCCGGAGATGAACTGGTGCTTGTCGCCCGGCGTCAGGAACACCGTTTCGACCTCGGGCATCAGCTGGCGGTTCATGCCGGCCATCTGGAACTCGTACTCGAAGTCGCTCACCGCGCGCAGGCCGCGCACCACCACCTTGCCGCCCTGCCCGACCACGAAATCGCGCAGCAAGCCGCGAAACGCCAGCACCTCGACGTTGGGGTACTGCGCCGCCAGCTGGGTGGCGATCTCGAGCCGCTCGTCGATCGGGAACATGGTGCGTTTGTGGTGCCCCGCCGCGACCGCGACGATCAGGCGCTCGAACAGGCGGCTGGCCCGGCGCACCAGATCTTCATGGCCCAGGGTCATGGGGTCGAAGGTGCCGGGGTAAACGGCAGTGAGTCGTGTGACGGAAGTCAATGCTCGCTCCACGCTGATTGAGGGCGATCGCAGTGTAGCCGTCTGTCACTCAGCACTTCTCTCACCGCTTCTCTCCCCGCCCCGCTCACCGCCCCTCTCACCGCTTCTGCGCCAGGTGAAAGTGCACCGCACCCGCCCTGCCCTGCCGGTGCAGCGTGAGCCCGACCCAGGCCTGAGCATCGGGCGCCAGCGCGCGGCCGGCTTCGACGTAGACGAATCCGTCCGGCACGACGAGCCGGGCCGCCGCGGCGATGGCCGGCACCAGCAGCTCCGAATCGAACGGCGGGTCGATGAACACCAGCTCGTAGCTCAGCGGCGCACAGCGCGCCATCCAGGCCACTGCGTCGGCGTTGCTGACGCTCAGCGTCGTGGCCTTCAGGCGCTGGCGCGTCTGCTCCAGGCTGGCGGCGAGGTGGCGGTCGCGCTCCAGCAACAGCACCTGCGCGGCGCCGCGCGACGCGGCTTCGAAGCCGAGCGCACCCGAGCCGGCAAAAGCGTCCAGGCAACGCCAGCCGCTCAGGTCCTGCCCCAGCCAGTTGAACAAGGTTTCACGCACGCGGTCGGGCGAGGGCCGCAGCCCCGGGTGGTCGGCCACCGGCAGCTTGCTGCGCTACCACACGCCGCCGATGATCCGCACCTCTCTTGGAGGGCCGGCCGGCCCTGCGGGCCCACGAGGCCCGTGCGCGGGCCTCACTGCCGCACCGGAATGCCGTCGCGCGCCATCAGCGCCTTGGCCTGCCCCACGGTGAACTCGCC
>JANOQS010000308.1:0-2358 GCA_031414975.1 Methylibium sp.
GGCCGGCTTGCCGGCGTTCACGTCGGCCGCGTCGAAGGCCGGGTCGGCGTCGATCTGCAGGCCGTCGACGTTGGGGTTGGCGTCGACCACCGCGCCGGTGTCGGGGTGCAGGCGCAGGTTCAGGCCGGCGTCGCTGACCACACGCACGCGGTCCACGGTGGGGTTGAAGTCGACGCCGAACTCGTTGCCGCGCAACGCCACGGCGGCCGGCGCGCCGACGGCCGTGGCCGTCGCGGTGGCGGTGTCGACGCGGTAGAGCCGGCCGGTGCTGCCGAGCGCAAAGAGCTGGCCGCGCGCGACGCGGTAGTCGATGCCCAGCACACGCTCCTGCGGCTGCAGCCCGGCGAGCGCGCGGTCGCTCAGCAGCTTTTGCGGCTGGCCGGCGTTGAATCCGATCAGGCGGTTGGCGGCGTTGACGACGAAAAGGTTCTCCTTGGCCAGCGCGCCGAGCGGCTCGACGGGGGTGGAGGTGCAGGCGCTCAACGTGGCGAGGACGACGAGAGCGGCGAGCGGGCTCAGGCGAAAGGGCATGACGGTTCCAGTGGGTCGGTGAAAGGGGTGAAGCGTAGGCGTGAACGGGAATGATCCTCAATACGCGCCGGGCCCGATCACGCCAACTCCGCGGCTTTTTGCGCGCTGTTCGGCTGTTCCGGCGGCGGCCACGGCCACAGCGTGCCGTGACAATCGTCGGCTGGGCCACCGCCACCCGTGCCGCGCCGGCCCGCGCCCACCCCATGCCCGCCACCCCCCGCCCCCGGCTCAACGCCGTTGCGATCCCGCTCGTCGGCGAGTTCATGCTCGGCATGAGCGTGGCGATGGCCGGGCTGTGGCTGGCCTCGCACACGTCGGACGCGGCGGCCGGCACCTTCGGGTTGTCGATCCAGGTGCTCGAAACCCTGTTCGTGCTGTTCCGCGTGCTGGCCATCGGCGTGGGCGTGACGACCACGCAGGCGCTCGGCGGCGAGCAGCACGAGGCCGCGCGCCGCACCGCGCTGGTGGGCCTGGGCGCCAGCACCTGGGCCGGGCTGCTGGCGGCGTTGTGCGTGCTGTTCGGCGACAAGCTGATCCTGGACGTGCTGAACGCGCCCGACGAAATCCTGCCGCTGGCCGCGCCCTACCTGCAGCTGCTGGCACCGGCGCTGCTGCTTGAGGCCTACAACCTGACGATGGCGTCCATCCTGCGCGCCCACCTGCACGCGCGCCAGTCGCTCCAGATCATGGTGGCGATGCACGGCGCGCACCTGCTGCTGGCCATCCCGCTGATGCTGGGCGTGGGGGGTTGGGACGGCCTGGGGCTGTTCGGCTACGCGCTCGCACTCATCGCCAGCCGCGCCCTGGGCCTGCTGCTGCACCTGTGGATGTGGAAGCGCCTGATGGGCCTGGCGCCGGTCGGGCGCGACTGGTGGGACGTGCCGCTGCCGTTCCTCAAACCCGTGCTGCGCATCGGCCTGCCCGGCGCCACGGTGGAGCTCGTGTATCGCATTGCGTTCATGGTGTCGCTGGCCACCACCGCCAAGCTCGGCGTGGCCGCGCTGGCCACACACTCGTACACCTTGCAGACCTTGAAGTACGTGCTGCTGGTCAGCATGTCGATCGGCTGGGCCTGCGAGATCATGGTCGGCCGGCTGGTCGGCAGCGGCGACCTGCGCACCGCGCACCAGCTCGTCAAGAAAGGCCTGCGCAACGGCATCCTCGCCTCCGGTGGCCTGGCCATCGTGGCCGCGTTCGGTGCACCGTGGCTGATGCGCGCCTTCACCAAAGACCCGGCCATCATCCAGGCCGCACAGACCCTGCTGTTCATCGCCATCGCGCTCGAAACCGGGCGCGCCTTCAACCTGATCGTCAACGGCGCACTGCGCGCTGCGGGCGACGTGATCTACCCCGTCGCCGCCGGCATCGTCTCGCTCGTGCTGGTGCTCGGTGTGGGTTCGTACTACCTGGGCCGCGCCTACGGCCTGCCCGGCATCTTCGTCGCCTACGCGGCCGACGAATGGATTCGCGGCTTGCTGCTGCAGGCGCGGTGGGCGTGGTTGGGGTGGGTGCCGCATGCGCGGAATACGCAGAGGCGGGTGAGGTGGCGGAGGTGAGGCTTCATGCAGGCGTTTGCGCGGGCAAAGGCGCGTCCAGGCAGGCCGGAGGGCTTCGCTGAGGCGGTCGGCCGGGTACAGCCGACTCCGCTGCGGTGCTCGGTCTCGTGGCCCGTCGCCGAACTCGCTCCGCTTGCTTCGCAGCGCTTCGCTCAAACAGGCGGCGACAAGTCAGTTCACGAAGCGCGCTGCGCGCGCGGGCCACGAGCCCTGTGCTCCTCGCCGCCTCAGAGGCGCCCTCCGACCTGCCCGAACGCACCTTTGCGGCACC
>JANOQS010000309.1:0-13726 GCA_031414975.1 Methylibium sp.
GTGCAGGGTTCGCAGGAAGCACTGGCGCAGTCGCTGCTCAAGCTGTCGACCGCCGAGGTCAAGGTGCAGATCGTGCACGCCGCGGTGGGCGGCATCAGCGAGAGCGACATCAACCTCGCCATCGCCTCCAAGGCCGTCATCATCGGCTTCAACACCCGCGCCGACGCCGGTGCGCGCAAGCTGGCCGAGAACAACGGCGTCGACATCCGCTACTACAACATCATCTACGACGCGGTCGACGAGGTGAAGGCGGCGATGACCGGCATGCTGGCGCCGGAGCAGCGCGAAGAGATCATCGGCCGGGCCGAGATTCGCACCGTGTTCGTGGCGTCCAAGATCGGCACGGTCGCCGGCTCGATGATCACCGAAGGCCTGGTGCGGCGCGGCGCGCGCTTCCGCCTGCTGCGCGACAACATCGTGGCCCACACCGGCGAGATCGAATCGGTGCGGCGCCTGAAAGACGATGTGCGCGAGGTTGCCACCGGCTTCGAGTGCGGTATCAAGCTGAAGAACTACAACGACATCAAGGAAGGCGACCAGCTGGAGTTCTTCGAGGTCAAGGAAGTGGCCAGAACGCTGTAGCGCGGCAGTGGGCCTCCCCCCAAACCCCGCCCTCCCAAAGACGGCGGGGTTTGTGTTTGTAGGCGGCCCGGCGTCTGGTCAAGGAAGCACGATGAAACACAAACGAGCCATTCCGAACCGAAGTTTCCGCATCGCCGACCAGATCCAGCGTGACGTGGCCGGGCTGATCCGCGAGCTGAAGGATCCGCGTGTGGGCATGGTCACGATCCACGCGGTGGAGGTGACGGCCGACTATGCGCACGCCAAGGTGTTCTTCTCGCTGCTGGTGGGCGACCCGCAGGAGTGCGAGACAGCGTTGAACGAGGCGGCCGGGTTCATCCGCAACAGCCTGTTCAAGAAGCTGCAGATCCACACGGTCCCGACCCTGCACTTCGTGTTCGACCGCACCACCGAGCGGGCGGCGGAGTTGAACTTGTTGATCACGCAAGCCAATGCAAGCCGCGCCAAGGATGACTGAAGCCCTGGCCCCGGCCGCCCCGGTACGCCAGCGCACTGTCCGCCGCGCGGTGCATGGTGTGCTGTTGCTCGACAAGCCGCTGGGCCTGTCGAGCAACGACGCGCTGCAGAAGGCCAAGCGCCTGTTCCGCGCCGAGAAGGCCGGCCACACCGGCACGCTCGACCCACTGGCCACCGGTTTGCTTCCGCTTTGCTTCGGCGCGGCCACCAAGTTCTCGCAGATCAGCCTGGACGCCGACAAGCGCTACCGCGCGACCGTGAAGCTGGGCATCACGACCACGACCGCAGACGCCGAAGGCGAGGTGCTGCAGCGCGCCGACGTGAACTTCTCGCTCGAGATGCTGCGCGACAGGCTGCAAGCGGTCTGCACGCAACTCTGCGGCGAGATCGACCAGGTGCCGCCGATGTATTCGGCGCTCAAGCGCGATGGCAAACCGCTCTATGAATACGCGCGTGCCGGCATCGAGGTCGAGCGCGAACCGCGCCGCGTGACGCTTCACGCCATCGTCATCGCCGACGTCGAAGATCAGGGCCGCGATCACACCTGGACCCTCGACGTGCATTGCTCCAAAGGCACCTACATCCGCACCCTGGCCGAAGACATCGGCAAGCTCCTGGGCTGCGGCGCACACCTGGCCGGCCTGCGCCGCACCGGCAGCGGCGGCCTCACGCTGGACGGCGCGGTGACGCTGGAGCAACTCGCGGGGATGGCCGAGGCCGAACGCGATGCCTGGCTGCTTGACGCCGACGCGCTGCTGGCCGACTGGCCGCTCGTGCGCCTGCGCGAAGAAGACGCCGGCCGCTTCCTGAGCGGCGTGCGCCGCCGTCTGCCGCTGCCCGACATGCCGAGCGTGCGCGTCTACGGCCCGCAAACGCGCGCCTTCCTCGGCAGCGGCCACGTGGCAGCCGGCGAACTCATTCCCAACAGGCTGCTCAGCCCGCTGGAGGTGCAAGGCCTCCTGACAACCCAGGCGTCAAGAGCGCCTGAACAAGAGAAAGCAAGCTCATGACCCGACAGATCCGCAACATCGCCATCATCGCCCACGTGGACCATGGCAAGACCACCCTGGTGGACCAGCTGCTGCGCCAGAGCGGCACCTTCCGCGCCAACGAAAAGGTGGCCGAGCGCGTGATGGACAGCAACGACCTGGAAAAGGAACGCGGCATCACCATCCTGGCCAAGAACTGCGCGGTGGAATGGAAGGGCACGCACATCAACATCGTCGACACACCGGGCCACGCAGACTTCGGCGGTGAGGTGGAACGTGTGCTGTCGATGGTGGACAGCGTGCTGCTGCTGGTCGATGCGGTGGAAGGCCCGATGCCGCAGACCCGCTTCGTCACCAAGAAGGCGTTGGCGCTTGGCCTGAAGCCGATCGTCGTCGTCAACAAGGTCGACCGCCCCGGCGCTCGGCCCGACTACGTGATCAACGCGACCTTCGACCTGTTCGACAAGCTGCACGCCACCGAAGCGCAGCTCGACTTCCCGGTCATCTTCGCCTCCGGCCTGAACGGCTGGGCATCGCTGACCCAAGGCGAGGTCGGCACCGACCTGACGCCCTTGTTCGACGCGATGCTGCAACACGTCCCAGCGCACGAAGGCAGCCCCAGTGACCCGCTGCAATTGCAGATCTGCTCGCTCGACTATTCGAGCTACGTCGGCCGCATCGGCATTGGCCGCGTCAACCAGGGCACGCTCAAGCCCATGCAGGAAGTGGCCGTCTACAGCGGCCCGGACAGCACGCCGTTCAAGGCGCGCGTCAATCAGGTGCTGAAGTTCGAAGGGCTGGAGCGCAAGCAGGCCACCGAAGCCGGCCCCGGCGACATCGTGCTGATCAACGGCATCGAGAACATCGGCATCGGCGTGACCCTGACCGACATCGAGAACCCGCTGCCGCTGCCGATGCTGCTGGTCGACGAGCCCACCTTGACGATGAACTTCTGCGTCAACAACTCGCCGCTGGCCGGGCGCGAAGGCAAGTTCGTGACCAGCCGGCAGATCCGCGACCGGCTCGACCGCGAGCTGCAGTCGAACGTGGCGCTGCGCGTGAACGACACCGACGAAGACGGCATCTTCGAGGTGATGGGCCGCGGCGAACTGCACCTGACCATCCTGCTGGAAACGATGCGCCGCGAGGGCTACGAGCTGGCGGTGTCCAAGCCGCGCGTCGTGTTCCACGAGGTGAACGGCGAACGCCACGAACCGATCGAGCAGGTGACTGCCGACGTGGAAGACCAGCACCAGGGCGCGGTGATGCAGGCGCTGGGCGAGCGCCGCGCCGAGCTGGTGAACATGGAGCCCGACGGCATGGGCCGCGTGCGGCTCGAATACAAGATCCCGGCGCGCGGGCTGATCGGCTTCCAGAACGAGTTCATGAACACCACGCGCGGCACCGGCCTGATCAGCAACATCTTCGACTCGTACGAGCCGTACAAGGGCGAGATCGAGGGCCGCAAGAACGGCGTGCTGATCAGCCAGGACGACGGCGAGGCGGTGACCTACTCGCTCGGCAAGCTCGACGACCGCGGCCGCATGTTCGTGAAGGCCGGCGACCCGTTGTACGAGGGCATGATCATCGGCATCCACGCACGCGACAACGACCTGGTCGTCAACGCGGTGCGCGGCAAACAGCTCACCAACTTCCGCGTCTCGGGCAAGGAAGACGCGATCAAGATCACGCCGCCGATCATCCTGTCGCTGGAGTACGCGGTGGAGTTCATCGCCGACGACGAACTGGTCGAGATCACGCCGAAGTCGATCCGCATCCGCAAGCGGCACCTGAAGGAACACGACCGCAAGAAGGCGTCGCGAGAAGGGGCTTGACCTTTTTCGGACGCTTCTTCGGAAGCCGTTGCCAGTGAACCACCGCCAGGCGGTCATCACCATGCTGCTCGTCACCCTGCTGTGGAGCACCGCAGCGGTGGTGACGCGCCAGCTCGAGGCCGCGCGCGGCTTCGAGATGACGTTCTGGCGCAGTGCGGTCACGATGGTGGTGCTGGCCGTGGTGCTGGGCGCGCAACGCGGCGGCGCAGCAGTGCTGCGCGAAGTGCGTGCCGGTGGCCGCCCGTTGTGGGTGTCGGGCCTGATGTGGTGCGTGATGTTCACCTGCTTCATGATGGCGCTGACCCTCACGACTGCTGCCAACGTGCTGATCACGATGAGCATGGCGCCGCTGTTCACCGCGCTGCTCGCGCACTTCATGCTCGGCCACGCCGTGGCGCGGCGTACCTGGGTGGCGATCGCGTTGGCCGGCGTCGGCATCGTGTGGATGTATGCGGCCGGCTTCGACGGCAACCCGCGCCACCTGCTCGGCACGGGGGTGGCGCTGTGCGTGCCGATCGCGGGCGCGATCAACTGGAACCTGTCGCAGCGCGTCGAACAGCGTGCCACCACGCAGCCGGGCGGCAAGGTCGACCTGGTGCCGGCGGTGCTGATCGGCGCGGCGCTGTCCAGCGCGATCACCTTGCCGCTGTCATGGCCGCTGCAGGCCTCGAACCACGACATCGGCTGGCTCGCCTTCCTGGGCGTGTTCCAGCTTGCCATTCCCTGCGTGCTGGCGGTGATGGCCGCGCGTGTGCTGCCGGCGCCCGAGATGTCGCTGCTGTCGCTGCTCGAGATCGTCTTCGCGATCGCCTGGGTGTGGTTGGCCACCGATGAGAAGCCCACCTTGGCGGTGGTGGCCGGAGGTTCGCTGGTGCTGGGTGCGCTGGTCGTGAGCCAGTGGCTCGGGCTGCGTGAGCAGCGCGGCAAGCGCAGAGCCGACAGCGCCGGCGGAGATCCGCTGCTGGGCTGAGCCCGGGGAAGTCCGGGGAAGCCCGGGGCCGGCCTGCGGTGCGTTCGCCCTAGCATGGCCGCAGCCCCTGGAGCCACCATGAAGCAGTTGTCCGGTCTCGACGCCGCGTTCCTGTACCTCGAAACGCCGGCCATGCCCATGCACGTGGGCGCGCTGCATGTGTTCGAGCTGCCGGAAGCGTACAAGGGCAAGTTCGTGCGCGACCTGCGCCTTCACATCGAACAGCGCCTGCCGGTCGCGCCGGTGCTGCGCCGCAAGCTGTGGTGGATGCCGCTGAACCTGGCCAACCCGGCCTGGGTGGACGCCGAGCCCGACCTGAACAAGCACATCGTCGAGGTCAAGCTGCCCAAGTCGGCCAAGTTGGGCACGGGCATGGCCGAGCTCGAAGCGCAGGTCGGCCAACTCCACCCGGTGCTGCTGGACCGCAAGCGGCCGCTGTGGAAGATGCATGTGTTCGAAGGCCTGGCGCCCGGTGCCAACGGCCACAAGCGTGTGGCGCTGTACACGCAGGTGCACCACGCGGCCGTCGATGGCCAGGCCGCGGTGGCGCTGGCGAATGCGATCCTCGATGTGAGCCCGACCGGGCGTGTGATCGAGGCCCGCGCATCGACGCGTACCAAGACCTTCCGCCTGGGCATGAGCGAGATGCTGCGTGGCGCTCTGGGCAACCAGGCGCAACTGGTGATGGGCATCGTGAAGGGGCTGCCGTCCACTGCCGGCACCTTGAAGGATGCGGCCAAGCAGGCGTTGTCCACATCGAGCCTGCTGGGCGGCAAGGGCGGCGGCGTCAGCAACCTGACCTTGGCGCCGCGCACGCCGCTGAACGTGTCGGTGACCGAGGGGCGTGCGTTCGCGTCGGTGACCTTGCCATTGCCCGAACTGAAGGCGCTCGGCAAGCGGCATGAAGCCACCATCAACGACATGGTGCTGATGCTGTGCAGCACCGCGCTGCGGCGCTTCTATGGCAAGAAGCACCAGTTGCCGCGCAAGTCGATGATCGCGGCGGTGCCGATCTCGCTGCGCGAGAAGGGCGACACGAGTTCCGACAACCAGGCCTCGCTGAGCCTGATCAGCCTGGGCACCAACATCGCCGACACGCGCAAGCGGCTGGCGCACGTGAAGGCGGCGACGGCGGCGATGAAGCAGGCGATGGGCAGCGTCAAGAGCATCCTGCCGACCGACTTTCCCTCGCTCGGCATGCCATGGCTGATCGAGGCGGTGACCGCGTTGTACGGCAAGGCCAAGGTGGCCGACCGCATTCCGCAGGTTGCCAACGTGGCCATCTCCAACGTGCCCGGGCCGCCGGTGCCCTTGTACATGGCCGGCGCCCGCATGCTGACGAACTACCCCACGTCGATCGTCACGCACGGCCTGGCGCTGAACATCACGGTGCAGAGCTACGACCAGTCGCTCGACTTCGGGCTGATGGCCGATGCGGTGGCGATGCCGGATGTGCGCGAACTCGCCGACGCGATCACGATCGCCTTCGACGACGTACGCGCCTTGCCCCTGCCGGGTGAAGCGGACGATGACGAGCCTGCGGCGGCTGGCGTGCTGAAGCGCTCGCGGAAAGCCGTGAGCAAGGCGGTGGGCGACGCGGTGACGGCTGCGACCAAGACGCTGGTCAGTGCCACGCTGAAGCAAGCTGTCTCGCAAGCGACAACACGGGCTAGGGCAAGCGCTCCAAAGCGAAAACCAGCCAGCCGCTAACATCCTTCATCGCTTTTCTGTTCGCGACCTCGATGCCGCCACGACCCACCGCCGCAGCCCATGAAGACATCCGTGCCCCCAACGCCTGGCTGATGATGCTGGAGGGCCGCGCGCCGTGGGAGTTTGCCGCGACGATCGCCGCCAGCCCCTGGCTGCGCAAGCTTCCGCGCGGCGACGGCCATGCGGTCCTGGTGTTCCCTGGCCTGGGCGCGAATGACTTCACCACCACGCCGCTGCGCCGCCTGCTCGACCACCTGGGTTACGACACCCACCCGTGGGGCCAGGGCTTCAACTTCGGCCCGCGCCGCGGGGTGCTGAAGCAGTGCAACGAGCAGGTGCGCGCGCTGTTCGCCAAGCACCAGCGGCCGGTCAGCCTGATCGGCTGGAGCCTGGGCGGCCTGTACGCGCGCGAGATGGCCAAGGAATTGCCCGACCATGCGCGCTGCGTCATCACCCTGGGCACGCCCTTCACCGGCCACCCGCGCGCCACCAACGCCTGGCGCTTCTACGAGATGGTGAGCGGCCAGACCAGCCACGACCCCGCCATGTTCGAGCAATTGCGCCGCGCACCACCGGTGCCCACCACGTCGATCTACTCGCGCTCCGACGGCATCGTGGCCTGGCGCTGCAGCCTCAACGAGCCGGGGCCGCTGACCGAGAACATCGAGGTCCACGCCAGCCACGTCGGCATGGGGCTGAACCCGCTCGCGCTGTGGGCCGTGGCCGACCGCCTCGCTCAGGCACCGGGGCAGTGGAAGCCGTTCGACGCGGGCGGCGCGCGGCGCTGGTTCTTCCGCAATGCGCCGGCGCAGGCGAACGCGTCGACCGCAGCGATGGCACCGGCGGCCTGATGCAACTCTCCGTCAACGGCATCGCGCTCGAAGTGGAAGACCACGGCCCGCCCACCGGCGAGCCGCTGCTGCTGATCATGGGCCTGGGCATGCAACTGGTGGCGTGGCATGAAGGCTTCGTCGCCAGCCTGGTGCAGCGCGGCTTCCGGGTGATCCGTTTCGACAATCGCGACATCGGCCTGAGCCAGAACCTCGACCACCTGGGCCTGCCCAACGTGGTGCTGGACTCGCTGAAGTACACCTTCGGCATGAAGGTGAACAGCCCCTACAGCCTGGCCGACATGGCGGCCGATGCGGTCGGCGTGCTCGATGCCTTGGGCATCCCGCGCGCCCATGTGTGCGGCGCATCGATGGGCGGCATGATCGCGCAGCAGATGGCCATCCGCCACCCCGAGCGCGTGAAGAGCCTGACCTTGATGATGACCACCAGCGGCTCGCGCCGGTTGCCGCAGGCCAGCTTGAGAGTACGCGGCGCGCTGCTGTCGCGGCCCAAGAATGCGAACGACATCGACAGCGTGATCGCGCATTTCGTGCGCATCTACAAGCTGATCGGCAGCCCCGCCTACCCCGCCAGCGACGCCTACCTGACCGATCGCCTGGGCATGGCGGTGCGCCGCGCCTACCGGCCGCATGGCACGGTGCGCCAGCTCGTGGCGATTGCCGCCGACGGCGACCGCTCCCGGCTGCTCGGTGGCATCAGGATTCCCACGCAGGTGCTGCACGGCCAGCAGGATCCGCTGGTGCCGGTGGCGGCCGGGCACGACCTGGCGGCCAAGATCCCGGGTGCACAACTCGATCTGATCGAAGGCATGGGCCACGACCTGCCCACCGCGCTGTGGCCGCGCTTCGCCACGGGCATCAGCGCCGCCGCCGGGCGCGCCTAGGTCAGGCCTTGCGGTTGCCGGGCAGCAAACGTTCGCGCAGCGAGCGCTTGACCAGCTTGCCGTTTGCATTGCGCGGCAGCGGCACATCGCTCCAGGTGATGCTCTCGGGCACCTTGTAGTCGGCCAGGTGGGCGGCACAGTGGCGTTGCACAGCAGCATCGTCATGCGCAACGCCGGGCGCGTGCAGAAAGGCGTGCACCCGTTCCCCCAGCACCGGGCAGGGCCGGCCGACGATCGCAGCTTCGATCACACCCGGCAGCGCCATCAAGGTGTTCTCGACCTCGACCGAATAGATCTTGAAGCCGCCGCGGTTGAGCATGTCTTTCTTGCGGTCGAAGATGCGCACGAAGCCTTGCGCATCGACGGAGCCGAGGTCACCCGAATGCCAGAAGCCGGCGGTGAACGACGCCGCAGTGGCGGCCGGGTTGTCCCAGTAGCCGGGCACGGCCATCGGGCCGCCGATCCACAGCTCGCCGGTCTGGCCCGGCGGCACTTCGGCGCCGTCGTCGTCCATCACCACGATGTCCGCGCAGGGCAGGGCGACGCCGACGCTGTCGGCATGCGCGCGCGTCAGGCCGGCGGGCATCATCGTCGTCGGCGAGGTGGTTTCGGTCGCGCCATAGGCGTTGAGCAGCACCAGGCCGGGCAGGCGAGCGGCGAGCTGGTCGATCGTCGCCACCGGCATCGGCGCGCCGCCGTAGCCGCCGATGCGCCAACGCGTGAGGTCGTGGGTGGCGAACTCCGGGCTCATCAGGCACAGCGTGTACATCGCCGGCACCATCAGCGTATGGGTCACGCGCTCGTGCGCGACCAGCGCCACGAAGTCGGGCGCCTTGAAGGCCGGCACGATCACCACCGTGCCGCCGACGTGCACCATCGCCAGGATGATCGCAATCAACCCGGTCACGTGGCTGGCCGGAACCGCCAGCGCCGAGCGGTCGTCGGGGCGCAGCCGCATGCAGGTCTCGAAATGCAGCACCGAGTGGGCAATGTTCAGGTGCGTCAGCATTGCGCCCTTGGGATTGCCGGTGGTGCCCGAGGTGTAGAGGATCACCGCGGTGTCCTGCTCGCGCACTTCGGCCGCGGGTGCGTCATCGTGAGTCTGCAACTGATCGAGCGAAAGGGCGCCCGGCGCCGTGCCGATCGACATGCGCAAGCGCAGCGAAGGCGCCTCGGCATCGTCCGGAATGCGTCCGGCCAGTTCGGCGTCGAACACGATGCCGATCGCGCCGCACTGCGTCAGCATGTAGGCCAGCGCGGGGCGCGCCTCGCGCACGCCGACCGGCACCGCAATCGCACCCAGGCGCTGCAGGGCGAACAGCACGAACATGAACTCAGGGCGGTTGGTGATGAACATCGCCACGCGGTCACCGGCCGCGACGCCGTGCGCGGCCAGACCCGAAGCGATGCGAGCGGCCTGCGCATTCAGCTCGGCATACGTCCAGCGCAGGCCATCGCACACCAGCGCTTCATGCTCGCCGCGTTGCGCCACCGCGCGCGCCAGCATCGCGTGAACGCTGCCGGGGCGTTCGGCAAAACAGCGCACGATGCGGTCGCCGTGCAGCGCTTCTTGGCGCCGCACGGGCACCGGGTAGGCGGTCCAGTGATCCACGGTTCTCTGGCTGTCGCAGTTTTCAGACCGCCGCCACGGCCCGGTTCGCGCCGCGTTCGATCACGAACTCGCTGTCCACCAGGCTGCGCGAGTGGTTCAGGTCCGACTGCGCGATCAGCACCGCCACGCTGTCGGCACCCGCGCCACCACGCAGCCCGCCGATCACATCGGCGAGCCGGCTCGACAGCGCCGGCGCCACGCCTTCGAAGGGCTCGTCCAGCAACAGCAGCTTGGTGCCGACGGCCAGCGCCCGCGCCAGCGCGACCAGCTTCTGCTGCCCGCCCGACAGCAGCAGCGCGCGCCGTTCGCGCATCTCCTTCAGTTCGGGCAGCACACCGTAAACGAAGGCCAGACGCGCTTCGGCCTTGAGCGTTGTCGACGCCCAGACCGGCACCAGGATGTTCTCCTCCACCGTCAACTCCGGCACCAGCCCGCGGTCCTCGGGCATGTAGCCGATGCCGAGCGCGGCGCGCGCATGGCGCGGCAAGGTGGCCAGGTCCTGCCCGTCGAACACGATGCGGCCTTGCGATGGCGCGAGGTGGCCCATCACCGAGCGCATCAGGGTGGTCTTGCCCGCGCCGTTGCGGCCGACCAGCCCGACCATGCGCCCTTCGGGAACGGACAGCGTCAGTCCGCGCAGCACCTGCACCGACTGGATCGACACGTGCAGCGATTCAATGGCGAGCATCGGGGGCGGTGGGGGCTGGGGAGGATTGGGCGTGCGGGACACCGGTCACGTAGCGGCGCACGTCGTCGGCGGCGAGTGCGACGGCGGGAACGTCGTCGGCGATGATGCGGCCGCTGTAAAAGGCGACCACCCGGTCGGCATACCGTTCGACGATGTCCATGTCGTGTTCGACGAACAGCACCGTCATTGCATGCTGGCCCAGCGCGGTCATCACGATGTCCATCATCGGGAATTTCTCTTCGGCCGAGACGCCGCTGGTGGGCTCGTCCAGCAGCAGCAGTTGGGGCTGGCCGGTCAGCGCCATCGCGATGTCGAGCAGCTTGCGCACACCGCCAGGCAGCTCGGCCACCCGCCGTTCGCGGTGCTCGCTGAGCCGGAAGCGCGCCAGCAGTTCGTCGGCACGCGCCACCGCGCCTGGTGTGCGCGCGGGCTGCCAGAACGACAGTTTCTGGCCGTGGCAGGCGGTGGCCACGAGCATGTTGTCGAGCACCGTCAGATCGGCGCACAGTTGCGGGATCTGGAACGAGCGCGCCACGCCCAGCCGCGTGATCGCGCGCGGTGACAGGGCGGTGATGTCACGCTCGCCGAGCGAGATGCTGCCCTCGTCGGGCTTCAGGTAGCCGGTGATCATGTTGACGAAGGTCGTCTTGCCGGCGCCGTTGCTGCCGATCAGGCTGACGCGCTGGCCGATCGGAATGGCGATGTGAATGTCGCTCGCCGCCACCACCGCGCCGAAGCGTTTGCCGACGCCCGAAGCGCGCAGCAGGATCGGCGCCGTGCTCACTTGCCACCCCCGAGTCGCTTGAACCACTCACGGTCGAACCACAACGAGCCGATGCCGCGCGGCAGGAAACGGATCACGAACAGCAGGAACAGCCCGAGCGCCAACTGCCAGGTGTTCGGGAAGTACAGGCTCGAGAACGAGCGCACGATCTCCAGCACGGTGGATGCGACGAACACCGCCAGCACGCTCTGCCAGCCGGCCAGGATGGCGACGAAGACGAACTCGCCCGAGGTCGTCCAGTAGCTGAAGTTGGGGTCGATGTGGCCCAGCGACATGACCGTGAGCGCACCACCCGCACCACCGGCAAACGCCGCGAGCACGAAGTTGATCGCCATCGCACGCCGCACCGAACCGCCCAGGTACTCGACGCGCAGTTCGTTCTCGCGCACCGCCAAGGTGACGAGCCCACGCGTCGAATCGAAGTACACGCGTGCCAGCAAGGCGAGCGCGGCGGCGATGACGATCGTCACCGAATACAGCACGTAGCCGACGCGCGCGTCGGGCAGCTTTTGCCCGAACAGCGTGGCGCGGCCCATGTTGAAGCCGTCCGAGCCGCCCAGCGCTTCGGTCTTGACGAGCACGCCGTAAGCCACCATCGACAGCGCCAAGGTCAGCATCGCGAAAAAGATGCCGCGGTAGCGCGACAGCAGCGGCGCGAACGGCGCCGCCACCACGGTGGCCGCGGTGCCGCCCAGCAGCGCCAGGCCGACCGCGTCGGTGAAGCCCAGCTTGTTGTACGACAGCGCTGCCGCATAAGCGCCCACCGCGAACACCAGCCCCTGGCCGAAGGACACCACGCCGCCACGCATCAACAGCACGATGCCCAGCGACACCAGCCCGTGTGACGCCGCCATCGTGATCAGGAAGGTCAGCCACTTGGGCATGAAGGCGCCGGCCACCACGAGCAGCACGGTGAATGCCACGCCGGCGAGCAGGAAGCGCGCGGACCCCGCCGACCCCGCCGACGCCACGCGCAGCGCCGCCGGCCCCTCGGCCGCCGGCACGCCGAGATTGGTCGTGGCCATCAGATCTTGCGCGCCTGGACGCGCTGGAACAGGCCTTCGGGGCGGAACATCAGCACCACGGCCATCACGATGTAGATCGAGAACAGCTCGGCCACCGGCACCACGTGGACCGCAAAGGAGCGCGCCAGCCCGACGATCAACGCGCCGATCGCCGCGCCCTGGATGCTGCCCAGCCCACCGATGATCACGACCGCGAACGACACGATGATCACGCCCACCGACACGCCCGGCTGGACCGAGATCATCGGCGCCGTGAACGCACCGCCGATCGCCGCGAGGAAGATGCCGACCGAAAACGCCAGCATGTACACGCGCGACACGTTCACGCCCATGCTGGCAGCCACCTCTTCACTGTGGATCACCGCCAACACGATCTTGCCCTGGCGCGTGCGGTTCAGCCCCCACCACACCGCCACGCCGATCACGATCGCGAGTGCGACGAGGATGAAGTCGTAACCCACATACACCTGCGTGCCGACCTCGACATTGCCGAACAGGCTGTACGGCGCCGACACGTAGTAGGGGTTCGCGCCCCAGACGAGCTTGGTCACGTCTTCCAGGATCAGGAACATCGCGTAGGTCACCAGCACCAGCAGCACCTCGTCACGGCCGTAGAAGAAGCGCAGCAGGCCGCGCTCGGTCAGCGGCGCCACCAGCGCGGCCACCGCCACCGCGGCCAGCAGCATCGCGACGATCGACCACGCGGGAGCGAGCTGCATCGTCGCGAACCAGCCGACGAAGCTGGCCGCGGCGTACGCGCCCAAGGCATAGAAGCTGCCGTGCGCGATGTTGAGGATCTTCAGCACGCCGAACACGAGCGTGAGCCCGAGCGCGACGATGAACAGCCATGACGCGTACGTCAGGCCGTCAATGAAGATCGTGACGGCCGTGCTCAGCACTTCGCGCCCGGGAACCCTGCCTTGATCCAGTCTTCCGACTTCATGTTGGCCGGCGGGTTGACGCATTCGGCCGGGAAGCGCTGGATGTCGTCGAGCACCACCATCTTCTTCGCGGCGTCGTAGCGCGTCTTGGCGATCGCCGTCTCCTGGATCGCCTGGTGTCCGTCACCCAGCGCCATGCGGACGCGGCCGGCCGGCGAGTCCCACTCCGAGCCGGTGAGCGCAGCCGCGAGCTGCTCGTGGGTGGGTTTCTTGCCGCCGTTGGCGGCCATCGCCTTCTCGACCGCGAGCTTCAGGCCCAGCAGCGACTGCACCATGCGGTACGGGGCCTGCACCGGGTACACGTTGTAGGCCTTCTGGTAGATGCCCCACCACCAGTCGTTCAGCGCCGACTTCGGCGACATCTGGCCGTAAGCGCCGCGCGCGCCCAGGATCACGCCG
>JANOQS010000310.1:0-4219 GCA_031414975.1 Methylibium sp.
AGTTGGCGCCTGAGCAATTCGATGTCGCGCAGGCGCGAATCGACGACCGAGGCTTCGATGAAGTCGCTCGGCCCGCCGCTGCGCACGCTGCGCTGGGCGGCGCGCAGGCGGTCCACCGCGCCGACGATGTCGCCGACCGCCAGGCGCGACTCGGCTTCGGCGCGCAAGGCGCGCAGCGGCTGGTTCAGGCGCGACCAGGTCTGACCCAGCAGCACCCAGGCTTCGGCGTCTTGCGGGTGCACCGCCACCCAGGTCTGCAGCTCTTCGGAGCGCGGCTTCAACAAGGTGGCCGCTGCCGCACCCTGCGGTGCAGCGGCCAGCGCCACACGGCCATTGAGCAATACCGCGGGACGCGAGCCATCGCCGGCATAGGGCAGCAGCAGCGCAGCCGCGCGCTGCGCGTCGCCCCGCATCAGCAGCGATTGCACGCCCAGGAACTGCACGAATCGTTCGGCGCGTGGATCCGCGCGCTCGCTGCCGCGCAGCAGCGCTTGCGCATTGGCCAGCGCAGCATCGGCACGCGCCCAGTCGCGCAGCAAGCTGGAGGCGAGCGCGCTGCCGGTGGCCGCGGCCAGCTTGTCGGCCAGGGTGCTGGCGGTTCGGTCGGTGTCGAGCGCCTGCCAGCGCCGCAGCGCGTCGACTCTCGGGTCCATCAGCACGCGCGCACGCGCCTGGGCCAGGCTGTGTTCGAGCACGCTGACCGGCGCCACCGGCGCGGCCGTGCCGAGCCTGGAACGTGCCTCGCCGATGCGCTCGGTCGTGAGCGGGTGGCTGCGCAGGTACGGGAAGCCGCCGCTGTCATTCAGGCGCGAGGCCTGGTCGAGCTTTTCGAACATGGCCGCCATGCCGCCGGGGGCAAAGCCGGCACCGGCCAGCATGGAAAAGCCGATGCGGTCGGCCTCGCGTTCGGCGTCGCGCGAGAAGTTGAGCTGGCCCTGGATGGTGGCGGCCTGGCTGCCGGCGATGGCGGCATTGGCGGCATCGGCATTGCGCGCGCGGCTCGCGGCGAGCACACCGATGATCAGCGCGGCAATGCCGATCAGCGACTGCTTGCGGCTGTTGGCAATGCTGCGCGCGATGTGGCGCTGCGTCACGTGCGACATTTCGTGCGCCAGCACCGAGGCCAGTTCGTCGCGCGTGGCGGTGATGGCCATCAACCCCAGATGCACGCCCACATACCCGCCGGGCAGGGCAAAAGCGTTGACGCTGCGGTCGCGCACCAGGAACGGCTCCCAGGCAAAGCGCTCGTCGGTGTCGGGCCCGATGTTGCCGAGCGCGCGCGCCTGCAGCAGCAGCGGCTGCCAGAGCGACTGCAGGTATTCGAGCAGCAGCGGGTCGTCGAGGTAGTCGGGGTCGCGCCGGATCTCGCGCATGATCTGGTCGCCCAGCTTGCGCTCGGTGCCCACGCCGAAGTCTTCGGCCGCCGCGTCGCCCAGCGCGGGAAGCTGGTTCTGGTTCACGGCCTGCGCGTGCAGCGGCGCGGCGGGGACGATCAGGGCCAGGGCGCAAAGCACGGCACAGGCCCGCGCGGCGTGGCCGGGGCGATGCGTGGCCGATGGGCGGACGAACGGGGTGGGGGTCAAAAGGCAGAGTCCGGAGGAGGGCGCCGTTGGACGACGGCATGGCCGCCAAGTTCACGCCGGGTTCGGGTGGCGTCGCTATCATGCGCCACGAACGTTTCCGGACTGTATCTGCCCCACGATCTGCAATGAGCGCACTGACACACTTCGACGCCCAGGGCCAGGCCCACATGGTGGACGTGTCGGCCAAGGCCGAGACGCACCGCGTGGCGCGCGCCAGCGGCGTGATCCGCATGCTCCCGGCCACGTTGGCACTGATCCAGGCCGGCACGGCGAAGAAAGGCGACGTGATCGGCGTGGCGCGCATCGCGGCCATTCAGGCGGCCAAGCGCACGTCGGACTTGATCCCGCTGTGCCACCCGCTGCCGATCACGCGCGTGGCGGTGGAGTTCGAGATCGACGCCGCCGCCAGCAGCGTGCGCTGCACCGCGCAGGTGGAAACCTTGGGCCGCACCGGCGTCGAGATGGAAGCGCTGACCGCCGTGCAGGTGGGCCTGCTGACCGTCTACGACATGTGCAAGGCGGCCGACCGCGGCATGGTGATGGGCGACATTCGGGTGCTGGAGAAGCATGGAGGGAAGTCGGGTGATTGGGTGGCGCCGGCGTAGGCGGGCAGGTCGCAACAGGGCTCGCAGCCTGCAGGCCAACTACCTCTTGAAGTACAGCACCCCCGGCAGCTTGGCGAAGTGGGCATCGCAGGTGAGCAGTTCGGCTCCCTGGGCCTGCGCGGTCGCATAGACGATGGCGTCGGCCGTGGCCAGCTTGTACTGGCCGTGCAGTTCGGCAGCCAGCAACGCAAGCGACGTGTCCAGCGGAACCACGACGCACTTCTGGGTGTAGGCGATCACCTGATCGGCCCGGTCCTCGTCGGCTTCGCGCAGCAGCCACTTCGACAGCTCGAGCTGAACGATCGTGGGGACGATGCATTCGCCCCGGTCAGGAATCTCCTTCAACAAGCTGCGCCCGAACGGGCTGCCCGTCAACCATTCGACCCAGACAGACGTGTCGACCACGCGCATCAGTAGCGATCCTTGCGATCACGAACGGAGCGCGTCTTTGCGCCCTTGGCGATACCCGCCAGCTGCGCGAGCTCGGGTACCGGCATCAGCAAGACGCCCTTGCCCTTGGGGATGAACACGAACTCCTGCCCCGCCAGCCAGCGCTGCTCGTCGCGCACGGCCTTGGGGATGGAGATCTGGAATTTTTCGGACAGGGTTGCGATGGCGGCCATGGTCTCACCTTGCTTGATCGATACCAGATTGGTAAGAATATCGCATCCGGCTCGTTTGTTGACAACGGCTTCTCGCGGGCAGGGTGCCATGCAGGAACCTCTTCCAGCCTCGCCCACGAGGGCACGAGGGCACGACATTGACCGCGCGGACTACGAGTGTATATACTTGAGTTGCTACATTTTGATCTGGATGACTATCGTGACCAAGACAGCCAAGCTTTTCAGCAACGGGGGCAGCCAGGCAGTGCGACTCCCAGCCGAATTTCGCTTTGAGGCTGAACAGGTCTATGTTCGGCGCGACCGCCTGACCGGCGATGTCATCCTGTCCAGCCGCCCACGGTCGAACTGGCAGGAGTTCATGGCGCTGCGCGCCCAACTCGGGCCGCTCACGGAAGAGCTTCTTGTCGACCGAGGCCAACACACCGAGCCACGCGATCCGTTCGGGGGCTGGCAGGAATGAGGCCGTCTGGCGCTCCAGGTCATCCGTCCTTGGCGCATTGACCGTGCCGCTGTACATGCTCGACACCAACACCGCCAGCGCCGCCCTTCGTGGCACGGCCGCCCTGGACCTGCGCCTCGAGAAAATGGACCCTTCGTTATGGTGCATCTCTGCCGTCACGCACTCCGAGATGCGTTTTGGCGTGGCGCTGAAGCCCGACGCACATCGGTTGGCCAGGTACGTTGAGGCGTTTCTGCAGGCGGCGACAACCGCCGCCTGGGATGAGGCAGCGGCCGACGTGCATGGCCGCTTGCGTGCCGCACTTCGATTGCGTGGCACACCGATCGGTGATTTCGACGAAATGATCGCTGCCCACGCGCTCGCGCTGGGCGCGACCCTTGTCACAGACAACACTCGCCACTTCGAACGTGTCGATGGGCTTGCACTCGAGAACTGGGTCCGCAGCAATTGACGGGCAGCGGGTCCCGAGATGTGCCCAGCCATCCCCTGCCTCGCAGAGGCAGCCTCAGCGGAAGTCCTTGAAGCCCAAGGCGCGCTCCGGCGCCAGGCACTGGAATTGCGGCGGCGTGCCGGCTGGCAATGCGGCCACGGCGGCCGGCTCGCACGGCTCGAAGAACGGCTTGCTCTGTTCGTTTCGGAACTCCTTCAGGCGCTGTGCCACGTGGCGCGCGCGCTGCTCGTCGCCCGCCTCGTGCAGCACGCGCGCCCACGCCATCATCAGCCGCGCATCGAGCAGGTAGTGCGGCGCGCCGCGCAGCCCGGCGGCGGCCTGCGCGGCGCTTTCTGCGGTGGTGACGGCCGCATAGTCGCCATGGTGCGAGAAGAACCAGCTGCGCCGGCCGTCGGCAATGCGCTGCTCCAGCGGCGCGGCGTTTTCGGGCGGCGCGAAGATGATGACCACGCGCAGGTAGTCCCACACCGAGACCAGCGCGGCGCACATCGTCAGCA
>JANOQS010000311.1:0-1758 GCA_031414975.1 Methylibium sp.
GTCCTTGCGCAGGCGCGCTTCGATCATGTCGGCCTGCACGCCACGGCGCCAGCTCGGCGCGTTCGGCAGCACATCGTCGGTGCCGCTCCAGGCGATGAACTCGGTCGACAGCCCCAGCCGCGCCGCCATCTTGGCCCACAGCGACGCGAAGTGGCCGCTCTCGTACATCAGCACGTGGTCGCCCGGGCTCATGGTGTTGGCCAGCGCGGCCTCCCACGCGCCGGTGCCGGAGGCGGGGTAGATGACCACCGGGTGCTTCGTCTTGAACACCTCGCGGATGCCGCCGAGCACCTTGCGGCCGAGCACGCCGAACTCGGGGCCGCGGTGGTCGATAGTGGGCAGGCTCATCGCACGCAGAATGCGGTCGGGCACCGGGCTGGGGCCGGGAATCTGCAGGAAGTGACGGCCGGTGGGGTGGTGGTCGAGGTTCAGCATGGCGGCTCCAGTCGGGCGGGCCCATTCTTGCACCAAGACAGTCTTGCACCCGGCACCCATCGCCGCGCCGCGGCAAACCTCCCTCACCGGTGGCGCGGCGTCGCTTTGCATGCAGAATCCGCCGCAAGGTGATGCGATGCTGACCGACCCCGCCGAACGCCTGGTTCCCCTGGGCACCAGACTGCCGCCCAACGAGATCTGCGCCGAGCTGGCCCGACGGCTGCGCGCCGAGACCGAAGGCGAGGTGCTGTTCGACGCCGCCTCGCGTGGCCGCTACGCCACCGACGCGTCGATCTACCAGATCATGCCGGCCGGCGTGCTGGTGCCTCGAACCGAGAACGACATCGCCGTCGCGCTGCAGGTCGCCCGCGAGCTGAAGGTGCCGGTGCTGCCGCGCGGCGGCGGCACCAGCCAGTGCGGCCAGACCACCGGCGCGGCGCTGGTCATCGACAACAGCAAGCACTTCCGCAAGGTGCTCAAGCTCAACCCGGCCATGCGCACCGCCGAAGTCGAACCCGGCCTGGTGCTGGACCACCTGAACGCCCTGCTCAAGCCGCACGGGCTGTGGTTTCCGGTCGATGTGTCCACCAGCGCGCAGGCCACCTTGGGCGGCATGGCCGGCAACAACTCGTGCGGTTCGCGCTCGATCGCCTACGGCAACATGGTGCACAACGTGTTGGGCGCGCGGGCGTGGTTGTCGGACGGCGCGCTGCTCGACTTCGGCCCGGTCGCCACCTTGGGCGCGCGCGAAACGAAAGTCGCCGACTTCGTGCGCCGGCTCGCGAATGACCATCGCCAGGAGATCAAGGCGCGCTGGCCCAAGGTGTTGCGCAGAGTGGCCGGCTACAACCTGGACATCTTCGCCAGCCAGAGCGAGCTGCCCTACACGCCCGACGGCAGCGTGAACCTGGCGCACCTGCTGGTCGGCGCCGAAGGCACGCTGGCCTACACGCGCAGCCTCACGCTGAAGCTGGCGGAGTTGCCGCGCGCCAAGGTGTTGGGGATCGTCAACTTCCCGAGCTTTCGTGCGGCAATGGATGCGGCGCAGCACATCGTCAAGCTCGGGCCCACCGCGGTCGAGCTGGTCGACCGCACCATGATCGAGCTGAGCCTGGCCAACCCGGCCTTCCGCCCGACGGTGGAGACCGCCCTGCTCGGCCGGCCCGCCGCGATCCTGCTGGTCGAGTTCTGCGGCGAAACCAGTGCCGAACTGCTGCCCAGGCTGAAGCAGCTCGACGAGCTGATGGGCGATCTGAAGCTGCCCGGCAGCGTGGTGCACATGCCCGATGCGACCGCGCAGAAGAACCTGTGGGAGGTGCGCAA
>JANOQS010000312.1:0-4346 GCA_031414975.1 Methylibium sp.
GCCGACATCGAAAGGGTGAAATGAGGCCCCCAAGCTCACTCCGTTCACTGCCCCCCGAGGGGGCGCGCGCCCCCTTTGAGGCGGCTCGGCAGGAGGCGCGGTGATCACGCTCGCCCTGTCGAAGGGAAGAATCTTCGACGAAACCCTGCCGCTGCTTCAAGCGGCCGGCATCACCGTCAGCGAAGACCCCGAGAAAAGCCGCAAGCTGATCATCGGCACCCACCGCGCCGACGTGCGGCTGGTGCTGGTGCGCGCCACCGACGTGCCGACCTACGTTCAGTACGGCGGCGCCGACCTGGGCGTGGTCGGCAAGGACACCTTGATCGAACACGGTGGCCAGGGCCTGTACCAGCCGCTCGACCTGAACATCGCCAAGTGCCGCATGAGCGTGGCGGTGCGGGCCGACTTCGACTACGCCGGTGCGGTGAAGCAGGGCTCGCGCATCCGCGTGGCGACCAAGTTCACGCAGATCGCGCGCGACCACTTTGCCGAGAAGGGCGTGCACGTCGATCTGATCAAGCTCTATGGCTCGATGGAGCTGGCGCCGCTGACCGGGCTGGCCGAGGCGATCGTCGATCTGGTCTCCACCGGCAGCACGCTGAAGGCGAACAACCTGGTCGAGGTGGAAGAGATCATGCGCATCTCGGCGCGGCTGGTCGTGAACCAGGCGGCGCTCAAGCTCAAGGGCGAGACCATCCGCGCGATCATCGACGCGGTGGCGGCGGCCGTCGTGCGACTTGTGTGACGGTGCACCATGCCCATCAGCATCCGACAACTGAACACGCGCGACGCGGCTTTCGAAACTGAGTTTCAGCGCGTGCGCCACTGGTCGGCCGAGACCGACCAGGCGATCGAGCAGCGCGTGGCGACCATCCTCGATGATGTGCGGCTGCGCGGCGACGCGGCGCTGCTGGAGTACACGCAGCGCTTCGATGGACTGAATGCCACGTCGGTGGCTGACCTGGAGATCGGCCAGGAGGAGTTGCAGGCCGCGCTGGCAACCATCACGCCCGCGCAACGGCATGCGCTGGAGTTTGCCGCCGACAGGGTGCGCAACTACCACCAGCGCCAGCTCGACGCCTGTGGCCGCTCGTGGCAGTACCGCGACGAAGACGGCAGCTTGCTCGGCCAGAAGGTGACGCCGCTGGACCGCGTGGGCATCTACGTGCCGGGCGGCAAGGCGGCCTACCCGTCGAGCCTGCTGATGAACGCCATTCCGGCCAAGGTGGCGGGCGTCGGCGAAGTCATCATGGTGGTGCCGACGCCGGTGGAAGGCAGTATTGCCACCGGTGGGTCGGGCGCAGCCGGCGCCGGCTCGCAGAAGGCGGTGCGCAACACGCTCGTGCTGGCCGCCGCTGCGGTGGCCGGCGTCGACCGGGTGTTCACCATCGGCGGCGCCCAGGCGGTGGCCGCGCTCGCCTACGGCACGGCCACCGTGCCGGCGGTCGACAAGATCACCGGCCCCGGAAACGCCTACGTCGCCAGCGCCAAGCGGTGCGTGTTCGGCACCGTGGGCATCGACATGATCGCCGGCCCGAGCGAGATCCTGGTGCTGGCCGACGGCAGCGCGCCGCCCGACTGGGTGGCGATGGACCTGTTCAGCCAGGCCGAGCACGACGAGCTGGCGCAGAGCATCCTGCTGTGCCCCGACGCCGCCTACATCGCCCAGGTGCTGGCGGCGATGGAGCGGCTGCTGCCCGAGATGCCACGCCGCGGCGTGATCCGTGCGTCGCTCGACGGCCGCGGCGCGCTGATCCACACGCGCAGCATGGAAGAGGCCTGCGCCATCAGCAACCGGATCGCTCCCGAACACCTCGAGATCAGCTCGGCCGAGCCGCACCGCTGGGAGCCGCTGCTCAAGCATGCCGGCGCGATCTTCCTGGGTGCCTTCACCAGCGAGAGCCTGGGCGACTACTGCGCCGGGCCGAACCACGTGCTGCCGACTTCGGGCACGGCGCGGTTTTCGTCGCCGCTGGGGGTGTACGACTTCCAGAAGCGAAGCAGCTTGATTGAAGTGAGCGAAGCGGGCGCTCGCAAACTGGGGCCGGTCGCAGCCGAACTGGCTTACGGTGAAGGCCTGCAAGCCCATGCCCGTGCCGCAGAGATGCGGCTCAGATGCAGCTAAAGTCTTGACACGAAGTTCGTGTTGCACGATATTAGTGATTCACGAACTTCGTGTGAAAGTCCAATGAAGAACGTCACCATCACGATGGACGACAGCGTGGCCGACTGGGCCCGCATGGAAGCGGCGCGCCGCAACACCAGCGTGTCCAAGCTGGTGGGCGAACTGGTGGCCGAGAAGATGCGGCACGACGATGCCTACGAGCGGGCCATGAACGACTGGCTCAACCGGCAACGCAGCTGGACGTCCGATGGCACGCCCTACCCCAAGCGCGAAGAGATCTATGCCGAGCGACTCGACCGTTTTCGTTGACACCAACGTCCTGATCTACGCCGAAGACGTGGCCGACCGGATCAAGCAGCACGCAGCTCTCGCGTGGTTGCGCGAATTGTGGGTGCGCCGTTGCGGGCGGGTGAGTTCGCAGGTGCTCAACGAGTTCTACGCCAATGTCACGCGCAAGGTCAAACCGCCCATGCCCGCCGGCGACGCCCGCGCCGAAGTTCGCCGCTACCAGCGTTGGCAGCCGTGGGCGCTGGACCATGCCACTGTCGAGTCGGCCTGGGCGGTGGAAAGCCGCTACGGGCTGAGTTACTGGGACTCGCTGATCGTGGCCTCTGCGCAGGCGCAAGGTTGCGCCGTGCTGCTGACCGAAGATCTGCAGCACGACCAGGTGTTCGACAAGCTGCGCATCCTCAACCCCTTCCTCGTCGGGCCTGAAGTGCTCGACGCCTCGACATGAACTCAACTGCCGACCGCCTGTCCCGCCACATCCGCCAGGACCTGCAGTCGATGCACGGCTACGCGGTGCAACCCAGCGCCGGGCTGGTCAAGCTCGACACGATGGAAAACCCGTTCCGGCTGCCCGAGCCGCTGCAGCGCGCACTCGGCGAGCGGCTCGGCGCCGTCGCGCTGAACCGTTACCCGGCCGAACGCGGTGACGTGCTGCGTGCCGCGCTGGCCGCCCACGCGCAGATGCCGGCCGGCTGCGACATCATGCTCGGCAATGGCTCCGACGAGCTGATCACGATGCTGACCCTGGCCTGCGACGTGCCCGGTGCCACCGTGCTGGCGCCGCTGCCCGGCTTCGTGATGTACGAGCTGTCCGCCAAGCTGCCGGGGCTGAAGTTCGTCGGCGTGCCCACCACCGCTGACTTCGAACTCGACCTGCCGGCCCTGCTGGCCGCGGTGCGCGAGCACCAGCCCGGGCTGGTCTACCTGGCCTACCCGAACAACCCGACCGCCAACCTGTGGAACGACGCCGCGATCGACGCGATCATCGACGCCGCGCCCGGCCTGGTGGTGATGGACGAGGCCTACCAGCCGTTCGCCGCGCGCGACTCGATGCTGCGCCTGCAACGCCACCCGCACGTGCTGCTGATGCGCACGATGAGCAAGTTCGGACTGGCGGGCGTGCGCATCGGCTACCTGATCGGGCGCACCGAGGTGATCAGGGAGGTCGACAAGCTGCGCCCCCCGTTCAACATCAGCGTGCTCAACTGCGAGGCGGCGCTGTTCGCGCTGGAGCATGCTGACGAGTACGCGCGCCAGGCGGCAGTGATCCGCAGCGAACGCGACGCGCTCCAGGGGGCGCTGAAAGCCATCAAGGGCGTGACGCCGTTCCCGAGCCAGGCCAACATGATCCTCGTGCGCGTGGCTGACGCGAAAGGCACGTTCGAAGGCATGAAGGCGCAGGGCGTGCTGGTGAAGAACGTCTCGGCGCTGCACCCGCTGCTGGCCAACTGCCTGCGCCTGACCGTGGGCACCCCGCCCGAAAATCAGCAGATGCTGCAAGCCCTGCAGAAGAGCCTGTCATGACCACGCACCCGAGCAGTGCCCCCCGCATCGCCGAAGTCCAGCGCAACACCGCCGAAACCCAGATCCGCGTGCGCCTGAACCTGGACGGCACCGGCGTGGCCCAACTCGCCACCGGCATCGGCTTCTTCGACCACATGCTCGACCAGATCGCCCGCCATGGCCTGATCGACCTGGAAGTCAAAGCCCAGGGCGACCTGCACATCGACGGCCACCACACGGTGGAAGACGTGGGCATCACGGTCGGCCAGGCCATGGCCAAGGCGGTGGGCGACAAGCGCGGCCTGCGCCGCTACGGCCACGCCTACGTGCCGCTGGACGAAGCGCTGAGCCGGGTCGTGATCGACTTCTCGGGCCGGCCCGGGCTGCACATGCGCGTGCCGTTCAAGGCCGGCATGATCGGTGCCCTGGA
>JANOQS010000313.1:0-3796 GCA_031414975.1 Methylibium sp.
CTGGCGCGCGGGCGGGCGGGCGAAACCTACAACGTGGGCGGCTGGAACGAGAAGCCCAACATCGAGATCGTCAAGACCGTCTGCGAACTGCTCGACGAGATGCGGCCGAGCGCCGCCGGCCCGCATGCCCGGCTCATCACCTACGTGACCGACCGCCCGGGGCACGACCGCCGCTACGCGATCGACGCCCGCAAGATCGAACGCGAACTCGGCTGGAAGCCGGCCGAGACCTTCGAGACCGGCATCCGCAAGACGGTGCGCTGGTACCTGGACAACGCCGACTGGGTGGCGCATGTGCAGTCGGGCGCCTACCGCGACTGGGTGGCGACGCAGTACAGCGAGAGCGCACCGGGCGTGAGCACCGCATGAAGATCCTGCTGCTCGGCAAGAACGGCCAGGTTGGCTGGGAGCTGCAGCGCGCCCTCGCGCCGCTGGGCGAGGTGGTGGCACTCGACTCGCGCAGCCCGGGCCCGTGGTCGGCCGACCTGGCGCAGCCCGAAGCGCTGGCCGCGACGGTGCGGGCGGTGGCGCCGCAGATCATCGTCAATGCCGCGGCCCACACGGCCGTCGACAAGGCCGAGAGCGAACCCGAGCTGGCGCGCACCATCAACGCTGCCGCCCCCGGCGTGCTGGCCTGCGAAGCCGCCGCCAGCGGGGCCTGGCTTCTGCACTTCAGCACCGACTATGTGTTCGACGGCAGCGGCGTTTGCCCCTGGGTCGAAGAGTCGCCGACCGGCCCCTTGAGCGTCTACGGCCAGACCAAGCTCGAAGGCGAACAAGCCATCCGTGCCAGCGGCTGCCGGCACCTGATCTTGCGCACCAGCTGGGTCTACGCCGCGCGCGGCGGCAACTTTGCCAAGACCATGCTCAAGCTCGCCGCGGAACGCGACCGGCTGACCGTCATCGACGACCAGATCGGCGCGCCCACCGGCGCCGAGTTGCTGGCCGACGTGGCAGCCCATGCGCTTCGCACCGCAGCTGCGCAGCCTCAAGTGGGCGGTACCTACCACGCAGTCGCCAGCGGGCAGACGAGCTGGCACGGCTACGCACGCCACGTGATCGAATTCGCCCGCGCCGCCGGCCAGCCTGTGCGCGTGGCAGCCGACGCGATCGTGCCGGTGCCCACCAGCGCGTTCTCGACCGCCGCCCAGCGCCCCGGCAATTCGCGCCTGGACACCCGCAAGCTGCGCGACACCTTCGGCTTGACGCTGCCTGCGTGGCACATCGGCGTCGACCGCATGCTCGCCGAAGTGCTGACCTGACCCGCGGCCCCACGACAAACCATGAATCACACCGGACGCAAAGGCATCATCCTCGCCGGGGGCTCCGGCACCCGGCTGCACCCGGCCACCCTGGCCATGAGCAAGCAGTTGCTGCCGGTCTACGACAAGCCGATGGTGTACTACCCGCTCAGCACCTTGATGCTCGCCGGCATCCGCGACATCCTGCTGATCAGCACCCCGCAGGACACCCCGCGCGTCGAAGCGCTGCCGGGCGACGGCGCGAAGTGGGGCGTGAACATCAGCTACTGCGTGCAGCCCAGCCCGGACGGGCTGGCGCAGGCGTTCATCCTGGGCAAACAATTCGTCGGCGGCCGGCCCAGCGCCCTGGTGCTGGGTGACAACATCTTCTACGGGCACGACCTGCAAGGCCTGCTCGGCGCCGCCGGGAGCCGCAGCGCCGGTGCGTCGGTGTTCGCCTACCACGTTCACGACCCCGAGGGTTACGGCGTGGTCGCGTTCGACGCCCACAAGCGCGCATTGAGCATCGAAGAAAAGCCCAAGGCGCCGAAGAGCAACTACGCGGTGACCGGTCTCTACTTCTACGACGAGCAGGTCTGCGACATCGCTGCCGGCATCAAGCCTTCGGCCCGCGGCGAGCTCGAGATCACCGACGTGAACGCGCGCTACCTCGCCCAAGACCAGCTCAATGTCGAAATCATGGGCCGCGGTTACGCCTGGCTGGACACCGGCACCCACGACAGCCTGCTCGAAGCCGGCCAGTTCATCGCCACGCTCGAAAAGCGCCAGGGGCTGAAGGTGGCCTGCCCTGAAGAAATTGCCTACCGCAGCGGCTGGATCACGGCCGAACATCTGCTGGCCCTGGCCCAGCCGATGCTCAAGAACGGCTACGGGCAGTACCTGATGCAGGTGATCAAGGGGGGCGTGTACTGATGAAGGTCACAGCGACCGCGATTGCCGGCGTGCTGATCTTGGAGCCCAAGGTGTTCGGCGACGAGCGCGGCTTCTTCATGGAGAGCTTCAACCAGCGTGCGTTCAACGACGCCACGGGGCACGAGGTGAACTTCGTGCAGGACAACCATTCGCGCTCGGCCCGGGGCGTGTTGCGCGGCCTGCACTACCAGCTGGCGCCGCATGCGCAAGGCAAGCTGGTGCGGGTGACGCAGGGCAGCGTGTTCGATGTGGCCGTGGACCTGCGGCGCGACAGCCCCACGTTCGGCCGTTGGGTTGGCGTGGAGCTGAGCGGCGAAAGCCACCGTCAACTGTGGTTGCCAGCGGGCATGGCGCATGGCTTCCTCGTCACCAGCGCCAGCGCTGACTTCCTCTACAAGACAACTGACTACTACGCGCCGCAGGCCGAGCGCTGCCTGCGCTGGGACGATCCGGAACTGGCGATCCGGTGGCCGCTTGGCGACACCGCGCCAGTCGTGTCGGCCAAGGACGCGCAGGGCTCCAGCTTCGACAGCATCCGCGCTTCCGCCTGACGATAGAGCGGGCATTTGTTCACGCTTTGCGCCACGGTGAGGCGCCAAATCGGTCACGCATGCCTGTGTAGAATCCCGCGTTCAACGATTGAACGCACGTGACGACAGAGCCCTCCTCCCCCTCGGCAGACCACTCCGCCCACCTCGAACTGCTGCGGGTTCTGGAACAGCACCCGGAGTACTCGCAGCGGCAACTGTCGCGGGCCATGGGCGTGAGCCTGGGAAAGACCCATTACCTGCTCAAGGCACTGCTCGGCAAGGGCTGGGTCATCGCCAAGAACTTTCAGCGCAACGACAGCAAGCTGGGTTACCTCTACGTGCTGACACCCACCGGCGTGAGCCAGCGCTTTCGCCTGACCCAGGCGTTTCTGTCGCGCAAGGAAGCCGAGTACAAGATGCTTCAAACCGAGATCGCCACCTTGCGCAGCGAGTTGGTGAACAGAACCGAGGCATTGCCGTCCACCACGTCGGCCACCGAATTCAAATCGAGCCACCTCACATGAGCCAGAACAGAGTAGCCCTCATCACCGGTGTGACCGGCCAGGACGGCGCCTACCTGTCCGAACTGCTGCTGACCAAGGGCTATGAAGTGCACGGCGTCAAGCGCCGCTCCAGCCTGTTCAACACCGACCGCATCGACCACCTGTACCAGGATCCGCATGTCGATCACCAGCGCTTCAAGCTGCATTACGGCGACCTCACAGACAGCACCAACCTGATCCGCATCATCCAGCAGGTCCAACCCGACGAGATCTACAACCTGGCGGCGATGAGCCATGTGGCCGTGTCCTTCGAAACGCCCGAGTACACCGCCAACGCCGACGGCATCGGCACCTTGCGCATCCTGGAGGCGATCCGCATCCTCGGGCTCGAGAAGAAGACCCGCTTCTACCAGGCCAGTACCTCCGAGCTGTACGGCCTGGTGCAGGAAACGCCGCAGAAGGAGACCACGCCCTTCTACCCGCGCAGCCCCTACGCGGTGGCCAAGCTGTACGGCTACTGGATCACCGTCAACTACCGCGAGGCCTATGGCCTGTATGCCTGCAACGGCATCCTGTTCAACCACGAGAG
>JANOQS010000314.1:0-26958 GCA_031414975.1 Methylibium sp.
CCGTCGTTGGCGACGATGGCGACGTTGTCGCGCTCGTGCATGCGGATGGTGAGCGGCGGGCGCGGCGTTGTCGCCGTTGCGGCGGGAGCGTCTGTGGTTGCGGCGGGCATCGGGGTCTCCTTCTCAGGGAAAGCTTCTCAACAGAAGTTGTCAGGCAAAGTAGGCATCACGGCGCGGGCGTGTTTTCGAACAGCCGCCGCTTCGCATTCATCACATGCGCGCGCATCGCCTCGGCTGCGTCGGCGGCAGAGCGGCGCGTGATCGCGTCGACGATCTCCTGGTGCTCGGCCTGCGTGGCGCGCACGCGCTCCGGGCTTTTCTTGCCGGTCACGTTGCGGGCCAGCTCCATGAACTGGCGCACCGGCGCCACGCCGGTTTCGATGGACGCGACGAAATACGGGTTGCGCGACGCGCGCGCGATGGCCAGGTGGAAGCGCAGGTCTTCTTCCACGCCGGCGTCGCCGCCTTCCATCGCCACGTTCAGCGCGTCGAAGGCGGCGCGCAGAGAGTCCAGGTCGGCCGTGTCGCGAAACTCGGCTGCGCCAGCGGCGGCGCCGGCTTCGACACAACTGCGGAAGGCGTAGTAGCGCTCGATGTCGGCCAGGCTCTTGATCGGCGGCGCGGCGCCGGCCAGCGGCGCGCCGGGTGAGCGGATCACGTAGCTGCCGGCACCGCGGCGCGAGTCGATCACGCCGTCGGAGCGCAGCCGCGACAGCGCTTCTCGCACCGTCGGGCGCGACACACCGAAGCCGCTGGCGAGTTCACCTTCGGTCGGCAACTTGCCCGATGGCGCGAATTCGCCACGCAGGATCGCCTCGACCACGCGTGCGTAGATGCGGTCGGGCAGGGAGCCGGCGCCGCTGTGCTGCAGAAGGGGTTGGTTCATCGGGCGGTTGATCTGAGGCAGCAGGATTCTGGCACGATGCGACAAACATGTCAGGCATAGTCCGACAAAAACGATCGAAGTTGCTTGACATGATTGGCCTCGCACCGAACAATCGCGGCCATTCCATTCGACCCCGGAGACATGCGTTCATGAACAAGCCGCTCTCGACTCTCGCCTCAACCCTTGCACTCAGTCTGCTGGCCCTGGCAGCCAGCACCAGCGCGCAGGCCCAGGCCTGGCCCAACAAGCCCGTGACCCTGCTGGTGCCGTTCCCGCCCGGCGGCTCGACCGACATGATCGCCCGCACGCTGGCGCCCAAGCTGCAGGAGAAACTGGGCAACAGCTTCATCGTCGACAACAAGGCGGGGGCTGGAGGCACCGTCGGCGCGGCGCAGGCCAAGCGTTCCGCGCCGGACGGCTACACCATCTTCGTCTCGTCGCTCGGCCCGTTCGTGATCGGCCCGCACCTGATCAAGGGCGTGGCTTACGACGCGTTGAAGGACTTCGACTACATAACAGTCGCTGTGCAGGCCCCCAACGTGCTGACGGTGCCGGCCAACTCGCCACACAAGACCTTGGCCGACGTGCTCGCCTTCCACAAGGCCAACCCCGGCAAGATGAGTTTCGCGTCGGCCGGCAACGGCACCAGCGACCACCTCACCGCCGAACTGTTCTGGCAGCAGACCGGCACCACCGGGTTGCACATTCCCTACAAGGGCGGTGCGCCGGCCATGGCCGACCTGCTGGGCGGCCAGGTGGACGCGACCTTCATGAACATCAACACCGGCATCACCAACATCAAGGGCGGCAAGTTGCGCGCGCTGGCCATCACCAGCGACAAGCGCTCGCCGCTGCTGCCCGACGTGCCGACGATGGACGAGTCGGGCGTGAAGGGCGTGACGGTGTATTCGTGGCAAGCCTTTGCGGCGCCCAAGGGCCTGCCGGCCGACATCAAGGCCAAGCTGCACGAGGCGCTGGTGGCGGGCTTGAACGACCCCTCCGTCAAACCCAAACTGCTCGAACTCGGTTTCGAGATCGTCGGCAACACGCCCGAGCAGTTCACCGCGTTCCAGGCGAGCGAGTTCGCGCGCTGGAAGAAGGTGATCGAGGTTGGCAAGATCACGGCTGACTGAACCTCTCGGCTTGCAAGGAGCGCCGCCATGGACCTGCCGGAACACCAGCTGACGATGACGGTGCTGATGACGCCCGACATGGCCAACTTTGCCGGCAACGTGCACGGCGGCACGATCCTGAAGTACCTCGACCAGGTGGCCTATGCGTGCGCGAGCCGCTATGCCGGCCGTTATGTGGTGACCTTGTCGGTAGACCAGGTCATGTTCCGCCAGCCGATCCACGTGGGTGAGCTGGTCACCTTTCTGGCGGCCGTCAACCACACCGGCACCTCGTCGATGGAGATCGGCATCAAGGTGCTGGCCGAAAACATCCGCGCCCGCACGGTGCGCCACGCCAACAGCTGCTTTTTCACGATGGTGGCGGTGGACGACGACCGCAAGCCGGTGGCCGTGCCGCCGCTGCAGCCCGCCAGCGCCGACGAACGGCGCCGCCACGCCGCCGCCGAAATGCGCAAGCAGTTGCGGTACGAGTTCGGCAAGCGCTTCGAGGCGCTGCGCAATGCGCATGCGCCTGCCTCCACGCCCTGACCTCCACGCGCCCACACGCCGAGCAAGAACGATGAGCCCCACCCCACCCGCCGCCACCGACGACCGCATCGCCTGGGTCCGCGTGAGCTCGTGCTATCTGCCGCTGGCCACGCCGGTCAGCGACGCCAAGGTGCTCACCGGCCGCCAGAAGCCGATGACCGAAATCGTGATCCTGTTCGCCGAGGTGCAGACCGCCGGCGGCCATTCAGGCCTGGGCTTCAGCTACTCCAAGCGGGCTGGCGGGCCGGGCCAGTTTGCGCATGCGAAGGAAGTGGCGCCGGCGCTGATCGGCGAAGACGCGAACGACATTGCACGCCTGTGGGACAAGCTCTGCTGGGCCGGCGCCTCGGTCGGCCGCAGCGGGCTGTCCACTCAAGCCATCGGCGCGTTCGACGTGGCGCTGTGGGACATGAAAGCGCGCCGCGCCGGGCTGTCGCTGGCCAAGCTGCTGGGCGCGCAGCGCGAAACCGTGGCTTGCTACAACACCTCGGGCGGTTTTCTGCACACGCCACTGGAGCAGTTGCTGGTCAACGCCGCCGCGTCGATCGAACGCGGCATCGGCGGCATCAAGCTGAAGGTCGGCCAGCCCGACCGCGCGCTCGACGTTCGCCGCGTCGAGGCGGTGCGCAAGCACCTGGGCGACGCCGCGCCGCTGATGGTGGACGCCAACCAGCAATGGGACCGCCCGACCGCGCAGCGCATGTGCCGCACCTTCGAGCCGTTCAACCTGGTGTGGATCGAAGAGCCGCTCGACGCCTACGACCACGAAGGCCACGCCGCGCTGGCGGCCCAGTTCGACACCTCGATCGCCACCGGCGAAATGTTGACCAGCGCCGCCGAACACTTTGAGCTGATCCGCCACCGCGCCGCCGACTACCTGATGCCCGACGCGCCGCGGGTCGGCGGCATCACCCCGTTCCTGAAGATCGCTGCGCTGGCCGACCACGCCGGCCTGATGCTGGCACCGCACTTCGCGATGGAGCTGCACGTGCACCTGGCCGCGGCCTACCCGCGCGAGCCCTGGGTCGAGCACTTCGAGTGGCTGGAGCCGCTGTTCAATGAGCGCATTGCGATCAAGGACGGGCGCATGCTCGTGCCCACGCGGCCGGGCCTGGGGCTGAGCCTGAGCGAGCAGGTGAAGGCCTGGACGCGTGAGGGGGTTGAGGTCGGCAAGCGGCCTTAGTTAGATTAGCCCAGGCTCACCATTCCAGCGCCGGCAGCTCATGGAACACCTTGCGTGTGCCAGCCAGCCACTGTGATTTGAGCGTCTCGAAGTACGGGTCGCCGCTGTCGAAGCGGCGCTTCATCGTGACCTGCAGGCTGTCGCGCGCATAACACAGCAGGTCGATCGGCATGCCGACCGACAGGTTGCTGAGCATCGTCGAATCGAACGAGACCAGCACGCACTTGGTGGCGTCTTCCAGGGTCGCGCTGGGGGTCACGGCCAGGTCGAGGATGGGCTTGCCGTACTTGGCTTCGCCGGTCTGCAGAAAGCTGGTGTCGGTGCCGGCCTCGATGAAGTTGCCTTCGGCGTACAGGCGGAACAGGCGCATCGCCTCACCGGCAATCTGCCCACCGAGGATGAACGAGGCGTTGAACTTGAGGCCGCCTTCTTCCAGGTAGGGGCCGTCGCGGCGCTCGATGTCGCGCATCGCGTCGGAGACGAGGTTGGCCACGTCGAACATCGAGTCGGCCGTGAAGATGTGGGGGGGCATCGGTGATTCCGCGGCAGCGCGCTTGTTCAGCAGCCCGATCACCGCCTGCGTGGCCGCCAGCCCGCCGGAACTGAGCAGCACCAGCACGCGCTCGCCAGCGCGTTCGAACACCGTCATCTTGCAGAACTTGGCGTAGTTGTCCACGCCTGCGTGGGTGCGCGAGTCGCTCGCAAAGACCAGCCCTTCTTCGAGCTTGACGCCGACGCAGTAGGTCATCGCAGTCACCGCGCCCGCTCAGGCGCCGACCACCTCGTCGCAGTGCACCTTGAAGCTCTCCAGCGTGTTCGGCCCGAAGGTGCTGGACAAGGCCACGTCGCAGGCGTCGCGGCCGCGCGCGATCAGCACCCTGCCGATGCGCGGTGTGTTGTTGCGTGCGTCGAAGGTGTACCAGCGGTCGCCGAGGTAAGCCTCGAACCAGCCGGCAAAGTCCATCGGCCCATGGGGCGGCGGCACGCCCACGTCACCGAGGTAGCCGGTGCAGTAACGCGCCGGAATGTTCAGGCAGCGGCAGAACGCGATCGCCAGGTGGGCGTAGTCACGGCACACGCCCTGGCCTTCGAGGTAGGCCTCCCACGCGGTTCGCGTGCGGCGCGCGTGCTGGTAACCGAACTGGATGTGCTGGTGCACGAAGTCGCACACCGCCTGCACGCGCGCCCAGCCCGTGGGGCCGGCGCCAAAACGCTGCCAGGCCACTTCGGAGAGCTGGTCGGTTTCGCAATAGCGGCTGCCCAGCAGGTAGACCAGTGTCGCTTCGGGCAGGTGCTCGACCGGCGTCTGCTGCGCCCACGGCGCCACCGCGTCGGCGGCGCCGCTGTCGTTGATCAGCGCGTCGGTGCTGAGCACAAAGCGGCCGGCCGGCGCGACCAGCCGGCTGCACCAGTTGCCGAACAGGTCGCGGTAGGCGGTGACCGGCACTGAAGGAGACGTCACCAGGTGGTCGGGCCGCACCAGATCGGACGCCCGCGAGTAGTGAATGCTCAAGGCCAGGATCATCGGCGTGGCCTGCGGGCACTGGTAGGCCATTTCGAAACCGACGCGAATCTTCATGGGAGCCTTTTGGTTGCAGCAGGGGTCACGCAAGCGCCGTGCCCACGGCGCTGCGCAATCTACAGCAGCTTGCGGCCGGTGATGAACTGGTACACCACGGCCACCACTGCAAACACCAGCAGCAGGTGCAGCAAGCCACCGGCGGTGAACGAGGTGGCCAGGCCCAGAACCCAGAGGATCAAGAGAACGATGGCGATGGTGTACAGCATGGGGAGCTCCAATTGAACAGGGTGAAAGCAGGGTGAAGCGTGGAGCTTCGCGGCAGGCTCGTCGCCCGGGTATCGGCCGAAGCCCCGGGCCACTGTAGGCGCAATCCCACCTGACGTCGCCGTGCGGAATGGATGGCACCTCGCGCGTTCGCTGAATGGCACCTCGCGCGTTCGCTGTAGGCCGGGTCCGACCGCGGCACCTCCGGCGCTCCGACAGACGAGGCCGCGCCGCTGCACAACACTGCGGAGCGTGTGCAAGGTCCACAAATCGCCAGCCAGAGGAGCGCCATGATCACCCCTGAAGCCCCGACGTCTCTGTTCGCGAGCGCACAGACGTGCCTCCCCGCTGCATGCGACGCTGCGCTCACGCAGACGTTTGGGCAGTTTGGACAAGGGGCTCCCATGGACCGTGCTCGCTTGATGGAGTTGGCCCTCGCCCGCTTGTCCTGGCTGCAGCGCGGCACGCCCGATCCGGGCGGCCCGGCTGCTGGAGCCGTCGCCGATGCCTTGCCTGCGGCCAACGCCACGCCGGCCAGGTTGCCGCGCGTGATGGTCGTCGATGACAACCCCATCCACCGCCTGCTGACCGGCGAACTGCTGTCGCTGTGGGGCATCTCGCCGATGCAGGCCGCTGATGGTGCCGAGGCGGTGGCGTTGGCCTGCGGCCATGAGTTCGACCTGATCCTGATGGACCTGCAGATGCCGGTGCTCGACGGGATGGCGGCCACCGCGCAGATCCGTCGCTTCGAGACCGAGCAGTCGACCCGGCGCGCCGCGGTCGTCGCCTACACCGCCAGCCCTGTCACCGGCAACGAACCCGCGCTGCGCGCCTGCGGCATCGACGCCGTGCTGGAAAAGCCCTGCGACGCAGCCAGCCTGCACGCCTGCCTGTGCCGCTGGTTCCCGCCGATGGCGGCAGAGGCCACGAGAGCCGCTCCGCCAGCCGCGCCAGGTCAGCGCTCCGCGCCGGGCCAGCGCTCCGGTCTGGCTTCGGCGGCGCCGGGCTGATCCGGCAGCCCTTGATTCGTCTTCAGCGACCTGCGGCGGCTTCGCGCTTCATGCAGAACCCTGCGCGCAGGCATGTCATCGGCCGGCGGGCCGCGCAGGTCTTGCTGCACCCTGGCGCCTTTGCGCTGTCCACGCTGAAGGCGTTTCGCGCCAACCAGGGCTTGCTGCTGGCCGGCGCGGTGGCGTACTACGCGTTGCTGTCGATCGTGCCATTGCTGATCCTCACGGTGATCGCGCTGTCGCACTTCGTCGACCAGGCCGAACTCCTGCAGACCCTGGGGCGTTACCTCGAATGGCTGGTGCCGGGGCAGTCGCGCGCCGTCGTGGCCGAGCTGGCCGGCTTCCTGGCGCACCGCGACGTGATCGGCTGGGTCTTGCTGGCCAGCATGCTGTTCTTCAGCTCGCTCGCATTCACCGTGCTCGAGAACGCCTTCTCGGTGATCTTCCAGCACCGCGTGGTGGCGCGCCGGCGCCACTTCCTGGTGTCGGCCATCATCCCGTACGGCTACATCCTGACGCTCGGTATCGGGCTGCTGCTGGTGACCCTGGTGGCGGGCAGCCTGCAGACTCTGGGCCAGGAGCGGGTGGAGTTTCTGGGGCGAAGCTGGTCGCTGGTGGGCGTGTCGGGGGTGCTGCTGTACCTGCTCGGCTTCGCGGGCGAGGTCTTCGTGCTGACTTCGGTGTACCTGGTCATGCCGGTCGGGCGGCCTTCGCTGCGGTATGCGCTGGTCGGCGCGCTCGCCGCGGCGCTGTTGTGGGAGCTGTCACGCCATGCGCTGGTGTGGTACTTCGCCACGCTGTCGCAGATCGGTACGGTCTATGGTTCGCTGACCACCGCGATTGCGGTGCTGCTGAGCCTGGAGCTGGCGGCGGCCCTGCTGTTGCTGGGGGCGCAGGTGATCTCTGAATACGAACGCATCGATCACGGCGGCGCCATCGCGAAGACTCCACAACCGTTCACGACGGAGCCGACGTGAGCACGCCGACGGCGCAGGGCCCGAGCTCGATCGCGACCCCCACCGCATCCCCCGTCGCAAGTTCCGTCGCATCCCCTATCGCCACATTCACACAGCCGACGCCGCGCGATCTGGCGCTGGCGGGGTGCTGGACGGCGCGCGGCGTCAGCGCCGTCGCCCAGCCGCTCGCAGCGCTCCGGGTGGCTTCAGGCCAGCCGCTCGTTGCCGACGCCAGCGGCATCGAAGCGCTCGACACCGCCGGCGCCTGGCTGCTGCACCAGTGGCTCGCGCGGCTGCGCGCCGAAGGGGTGGCCGTGAGCTTGAGCGGCCTGCGCCCGCCCTTCGCGAAGCTGCTCGACGGGGTGGCCGACCACGTGCTCGCCACGGCCGCCCGACCCGCGCCACCGCCCAGCGCCGGGCCGACAGCGCTGGAGCAGACCGGCCGCGGCACCGTCGCTGCCTTCGAGCACGCCGTGGCGCTGCTCGCCTTCATCGGCGAAAGCGCCGTGGCGCTGGCCGGCTGGGGTGTTCACCCGGCGCGAATTCGCTGGCGGCCGATCCTGTTCAACATCCGCAGCGCCGGGTTCGACGCGCTGCCCATCGTCGGCGTGCTGGCGTTCCTGCTCGGCATCGTGGTGGCTTACCAGGGCGCCGCTCCGTTGCGCCAGTACGGCGCCAACCTCTTCGTGGCCGATCTGGTCGGGCTGTCGATGCTGCGCGAGTTCGCGCCGCTGATCACCGCCATCATCGTGGCCGGGCGCTCCGGCTCGGCCTACGCGGCGCAGATCGGCACGATGGCGGTGACCGAAGAGATCGACGCGATGCGCACCTTGGGGATGGCGCCGCTCGAAGTGCTGGTGCTGCCCAAGCTCGTGGCGCTGGTCATCGCGCTGCCGCTGCTGACGGTGTTTGCCGACGCGCTGGGCGTGTTCGGCGGCATGTTGATGGCACAGGCGCGACTCGGGGTGGGTTTCGGCGACTTCATCGACCGCTTCACGCTCGCCGTCAGCGCCACGGCGCTGCTGGTCGGCATCGGCAAGGCGTTTGTGTTCGCCGCCATCATCGTCGTGGTCGGCTGCTTCGAGGGGTTTCGCACCCGGGGCGGGGCCGACAGCGTGGGCCGCCAGACCACCCGCAGCGTGGTGCAGGCGATCTTCCTGGTGATCCTGGCCGACGCGCTGTTCTCGGTCGCATTCAGCGCGCTGGACCTCTGAGATGAGTGCCGTGGCAACTCCCTCCGACGCGGTCATCCAGATCAACGGCCTGCACACGCGCTTCGGCGCGCACGTGGTTCACTCGGGCATCGACCTCGAGGTTCGGCGGGCCGAGATCTTTGCGCTGATCGGCGGCAGTGGCTCGGGCAAGTCGACCCTGCTGCGCGAGATGATCCTGCTGCACCGGCCCGACGAAGGTTCGATCCGCGTGCTCGGCAATCACCTGAACACGCTCGATGACGACGCCGCGCAGGCGCTGCGCCAGCGCTGGGGCGTGATGTTCCAGCACGGCGGGCTGTTCGGTGCGCTGACGGTGACCGAGAACATCGGCCTGCCGCTGCGCGAACACACCGCGCTGGGCGATGCGCTGATCGACCAGATCGCGGCGTGGAAGCTCGCGATGACGGGCCTGGCACCCGAAGTCGGCGCGCAGCACCCGGCCGAACTGAGCGGCGGCATGATGAAGCGCGCGGCCCTCGCGCGAGCGCTGGCACTCGACCCGGAGCTGCTGTTCCTCGACGAGCCGACCGCGGGCCTGGACCCGACCAGCGCGGCCGGCGTCGATCAACTCGTGCTGACGCTGCGCGACCTGTTCGGGCTGACCATCGTGATGATCACGCACGACCTCGACCTGCTGTGGCAGGTGGCCGACCGCGTGGCGGTGCTGGCCGAAGGCAAGGTGGTGGCGATCGGTTCGATGGCGGAGCTTTCCCAAATGGACATCCCGGTGGTCCGCCAGTTCTTCGAAGGGCCGCGCGGGCGGGCGGCTCATGACGCAGTGAATGACAAAAGGAGCCCGTCATCGAAACCAAAGTGAACTACGCGCTGGTCGGCGCTTTTGTGCTGGGCCTGGGCGCCGTGCTGGTGGCCGGCGTGTTGTGGCTGGCCTCGGGCGGCGCGTTCCAGAAGAAGGCCGAGATGTACCTGGCGGTCATGGACGAGTCGGTGGCCGGGCTCAACCTGAACGCGCCGGTCAAGTACAACGGCGTCGACGTGGGCAAGGTGCAGGCCATCCAGCTCGACCCGGCCAACCCGGAGCAGGTGCGCCTGATACTGGCAATGGAGCGCGGCACGCCGATCAAGGTGGACACGCAGGCGGTGCTGAAGACGCAGGGCCTGACCGGCATCGCCTACGTCGAACTGGCCGGCGGGGCGCTCGATGCCGCCCCGCTGGTGGCGTCGGCACCCGGCGAGTACCCGGTGATCCGCACCATCCCTTCGCTCAGCGCACGGCTCGAGAACGTGCTGACCAGCGTGCTGGCCAAGCTCGACCGCACCTCCAGCAACATCGACGCGATGCTCAGCGACGCCAACCGCCGGGCGCTGACCAGTACCCTGACCGACCTCGCCACGCTGGCGCAAACCCTGGCCGAGCGCAAGGACACCTTGGCCAGCGCTGTCGACAAGGCCGCGCGCACCTTCGACAACAGCGCACGCGCCACCGCGCAGCTCGGCCCGGCGCTCGATCGCATCGGCCGCGCGGCCGACTCGGTGGACAAGATGGGCAAGGAGGTGGCGCAGGCCGGCACCAGCGCCGGCAAGGCGGTCGATGCCGTCGGTGCCGACGTGCAGCGCTTCGGTGCCGAGACGCTGCCCGAATTGCAGCGCCTGCTGGGCGAACTGAACGTGCTGTCCACCTCGCTGCGGCAACTGAGCGATCAGACCGCGCGCAACCCGGCCGGCCTGCTGTTCGGGCGCACGGCGGTGCCGGAGGGTCCGGGCGAGTCCACGGCCGGAGCGCGGCGACCATGAAGCGGCTGCCGTCGATCGGGCTGGTGGGCGGGCTGGTGGGCGGGCTGGCGTGCGCCCTGCTCAGTGCTTGCAGCGGGCTGTTGCCGAAGCCCACCCCGCAGCCGGCGTTCTATGCGCTCGAAAGCCGGCTGCCGCCGGCAAGCGCGGCTATGCGCCCGGCCGCGTCGGTCGCCGCTCCCACGCTGGCGCTGGTGGTCAACCCACCGCACGCGGCGCCGGGCTTCGACAGCCAACGCATCATCTACGTGCGCGAGCCGCACAAGCTCGAATACTTTGCCCACCATGAATGGGTCGACACTCCGGCGCGCATGCTCGCGCCCTTGATCGTCGCGGCGGTCGAAGGCAGCGGCGCCTTCCACGCGGTCGTGCTCACGCCCAGCGCCGCGGCCGGCGACATGAGGCTCGACACCGAGATCGTGCGCCTGCAGCAGAACTTCGGCGCCGTGCCGAGCCGGGTGCGCTTTACCTTGCGGGCTTATCTGGTGGACAACGCGACCCGCAAGGTGCTCGCCACGCGCGAGTTCGACGAGACCGTGGCCGCCGCCAGCGATGACCCGTACGCCGGTGTGGTGGCTGCCAACCAGGCTGTGCAGGCGGTGCTGGACCGACTGGCGCGTTTTGGCGCCGAGGCGGCAGGTTCGCTGAAGCGCTGAATCAGAGCTGCGCCTGCTGCGCGATCGGACTCGAACTGACTTCGGGCATCACGTAGACCACGCCCGGGCCGCGCCCGAGCACCGGCTTCACCACGGCGTCGAAAAACGCCTCCGGCACCACCACGCAGCCGGCCGACAGGCGCCGGTCGCGCGCGTCGCGCGAGGCCAGGCCCTGCACGCGCCGCTCTTGCGAACGGCCGGGCCGCACGCGGTGGATCGCCAGCGCGCTCGGGTAGTCGATCCAGACGATGGCTTCACCGGCCAGGTTGCGGCCGGGTTCGGAGATAAAACGCCCGGCGGGTGTGGTGCGGTCGTCGGTGCGCAACTGGCCGGTCTGGGCGCGCTCGCCGACACCCGGCACCGAACGGTCCCCCGGCGTCTGGCCCAGCAGCGCCGGGGTGGCGCCGACCAGGCGGCCGTCACCCAGGTAAACCGACAAGGTGGCGGCCTTCTTGTCGACGATGGCAAACGGCAGGCCGCGGTGGTCGGCCGACGCGAGGATGCGCTGGGCCAGGCCCGGCTCGACCAACTCACTCGCGCGCGCACCGTGCCAGCACAGGGCCGCCGCCACCACGCTCAACCACCCCAGAGCCGAAAAACGCATGGCGCCGCCCTTGCAAACGGCCCGGGAGGGGCCGCATGGAGCGGAATCTTATCGACGGCCGAGATCGGCCAGGGGCGGATAAGCGAGGGGTTGCGCGGTCAGTTCACGGTCGGATTTCGCAGAGCAGCGTGCATTGGCTTTGCCGGAGCCACGGTCTGGGCCAGCGAGTGCGCTGCCGCCACGTCGTAAGAGCCGAACACATCTTGCACCGGCCTGAACTCGGGCAGCACGTACACCACGGCGCGCTGGCGCGCAAAGGCGGGCGCGATCCAGGTCTCGAAAAACGCCACCGGCACGTTGATGCAGCCGTAGGAAATGCGGTTGTCGGCAATCGTCGGCGTGGCCAGCCGCTCCAGCCGGCGCTCCGACGGCGTGGTGGTGCGCACGCGGTGCATCGACACCGCGGCGTCGTAATCGACCCAGACCACGTCTTCACCGAGGGCATTGCGGCCACGTTCGGCCACGAAGCGCCCGGCCGGGGTGGTGCGTTCTTCCGGCAACACCTCGGCGAGCGGGCGCTGGCCGATGCCCACCACCGAGTCGTCGCCTGGCGCTGCGCCCAGCAGCACCGGCGTGGCAGCACGCAGGCGCGCTTGCGCGTCGAACACGTACACGCGGGCGTGCAACTTGTCGACGATCACGAAGTCGGCGTTCGCGTGGTTGCCGGAGTCGGCCGCCCAGTCGGCCACATGGCGGGCGTCGGGCGAGGGGGTGTCGGTGCCGAAATCGGCAAAGCGCGGGCCGAGACGGGGGCCGGCCTGAGATGCCCCGGCCGTTGCAGCGCGCGAGCTGGCAGCGGCGAGGGCATCGGCAGGCCGGCCGAAATGAGGGGAGTGGAGCGAAGGCGGGATGACCAGGGCCAGAACCGCCAGCCCCGCGAGCAGGCCGCGGCGCAAACCTTCGGCCAGCTCGGGGTCCGCCATCAGCACCGCGAGCGCTGCGGGCGAGTATTGGCTCGTCATGGCAGCGCTTGCGGCGGGGTCAACCGGCTTCAGTTGCGGTCGACTTGTGCCGCACGCTCGCTCGACAAACCGCTGTCAGACGACGACGGCATGTTGGACGTCGTCGAGTTGTTGACCGTCGAGTTGATGGTCGAGTCGGGCCGCGGCTGGTTCGGCGTCGCTGCTTGCGGGGTGGTTTGCGGCGTGGTTTGCACCGGCGTGGCCAGTTGCGCCGACGGGGTGACTTCCACCGGCGTGGTCGACGGGCTCGGCGCTGCCGGTGGCGTCATCGGCCCGGTGGAATTGGCCGGCACGTCGGTCGTCGTGCTGGTTTGCGCGTAAGCAAGGCTGATGGCGCCCACCACCGAAACGGCGGCGATCGAGGAAACGAGGATTTTGGAAACGTTCATGCAGTTCTCCTGTGAAGTGAACAAGCGGGACGACAGGACGGCCGAAACGCTTGATCACTAGGCTAGGTGCCCGCCCTGGTTGTTACCGTCGGGCGGTGCCGGACCTGCCTGTAGGAGAACGCCGCAGATTCACCCGATGCGCTTCGCACCGGCGCAAGCCGCGAACGCGGTCAGGCGCCGAACACGTCTTTGTACGACGCGTACACCGTCAGCAGGCCGAGCGGGACCAGCACGATCCAGCCCAGCCCGAACGGGATCGACGCGACGATGGCCGCCACGAGGTAGACCGCCCCATAGACCAGGAAGGCCAGCAGGTTCTTCAGGTTGGCCGTGAAGCTGGCCTTGATCGCATCGACCGGCGCCACGTCGCGAAACACCACCAGGGCCGGCGCAAACCAGAACGCCATCGCCATCAGCCCGCCCAGCACGAGACCGACACCGAGGGCCACCAGGCCCGCACCCAGCGCAGCCATCACGCCGCCGGCGCTGTGCTGCGAACCGCCGAGTACCAGGCCCATCACCGCCCCGAAGCCGAGCGCGCCGACGCTGAAAAAGATCACCAGCGAAGCCGCCAGCAGCAGTGCGCCCAGCACCAGCAGCGGGCTCAGCTTGTCCTGGAAGCCGGCAAAGAGGTCGCCGAGTTCGAGCGCACCGCCCGAGTCGGCCTTGCGCGCGGCGAGCATCCAGCCGGCCATGAACACCGGCGTGAGCAGCGACGCGGCGATCGAGCCCAGGATCGGGATCACGCTGAGCACGATGAAGATCACCAGTGAAATCAGCGCGAAGACGATCCACATGCCGGGGTTCTTCATGAACATCGGCCAGGCCTCGGTCCACCACGACACGCCACGGCCGGCGTCGACGCTGCGGGGTTGGGCGTTCGGCGCGGGAAGGGCTTCTGGGGTCATCACGGTCTCCGTGGTTCGCGTGTCGGCGGAGTCTATTCCCGTCGACCGTGCAGCGACACATGCATCATCCATGCCCGGGGGCCGCAGAAATGTTTCGCAGGCCTTGTCGAAATCCCGCGCCGGGCCGCGTCATTGTCTGCAGCGGGGCAGGGTGTTCCGCGTCAACGACAGAACTGGAGATCCCATGAAGTACATGCTGCTGATCTATGCCGACGAAGCCGGTTTCAAGACCGCCACGCCGGCCGACGTGGGCCAGATGATGGCCGCCTATTCCGCCTACTCAGAGGCCTTGAAGAATGCCGGCGTGCTGGCCGGCGCGGACCGGCTGCAACCGGTGGCCACGGCCACCACGGTGCGCATGAGCAAGGGCAAGACCGAGGTGCTCAACGGGCCCTACGCCGAGACCAAGGAGCAGCTCGGCGGCTACTACCTGATCGACGTGCCCGACCTGGACACCGCGCTGTCGTGGGCTTCGCGCTGCCCCGGCGCGAGCAACGGCACGATGGAGGTGCGGCCGGTCTGGGCCATGTAGGCGGGTTGGCCCGACCCACGCACTGCGCTGCTGTGGAAAGTGAGCCCAGCCCCGAGCAGCGCGCCGCCGAAAGTGTGGCGCGGCGCAGCTACGGCAAGCTGGTCGCCTACCTGTGTGCCCGCACGCGCGACGTGGCGGGGGCCGAAGACGCCTTGTCCGAGGCCTTTGCGGCGGCGCTGGTCGACTGGCCGCGCCACGGCGTGCCGCACACCCCCGAGGCCTGGCTGCTGACGGTGGCGCGGCGCAAGCTGATCGACGTGGCGCGCCAGCGCCGCGGCATGGACGCCGTGGCCGATACGCTGCGGGTGATCTCCGATCTGGCACACGAAGATGTGCATCACAACAGCGACGCGCCCTTGCCCGACGAGCGGCTGGCGCTGATGTTCGTCTGCGCCCACCCGGCGATTGCCGCCGACGCGCGGGCGCCGCTGATGCTGCAGACGATCCTCGGCTTCGACGCCGGCGCCATCGCTTCGGCCTTCCTGGTCGCGCCGGCCACGATGGGCCAGCGCCTGGTGCGCGCCAAGACCAAGATCCGCCAGGCCGGCATGGCCTTCCGGGTGCCGGAACGCAGCGAGCTGCCGGAGCGGCTGGGTACCGTGCTCGACGCGATCTACGCCGCTTATGCCGAAGGCTGGGCCGACCCGGCCGGCACCGAAGCGCGCCGCCGCAACCTGGCCGAAGAGGCGCTCTGGCTCGGCCGGCTGGTGGCCTCGCTGTTGCCGCAGGAGCCCGAGGCGCTGGGCCTGCTGGCGTTGATGCTGCACGCCCAGGCACGTCGTGGTGCGCGGCGCGACGGTGCAGGCGCTTATGTGCCGCTGGCCGAGCAGGACACGGCGCTGTGGGACGCCGCGATGATCGACGAAGCCGAAGCGCTGCTGCATGGCGCGAGCGGGCTGGGCGCGATCGGGCGCTTCCAGCTCGAAGCTGCGGTGCAGTCGGCCCACGCCGTGCGGCGCCTCGGCGGGCAGGCCGACTGGCACGCCATCGAACACCTGTACGACGCGCTCGCGCAGCTCACCGGCTCGCCGGTGGTGGCCATCAACCGGGCCATCGCGACCACGCAAACCCGCGGCCCGGCGGCGCTGGCTGCCCTGGATGCCGTGGCCGGCGATGCGCGGCTGGCCCAGTACCAACCGTACTGGGCCGCGCGCGCCGGGCTGCTGGAGCGGCTGGGTGACCGTGCGGCGGCCGGCTGCGCCTACGAACTGGCCATCGGCCTGGAGCCCGACGCGGCGGTGCGTGCGTTCCTGCAGCAGCGCCGCGCGCGGCTGGCGCCGCCAACGTAGCGCCGCACTTCGCGCTGCTGGAGCGCATTTCGTCGCACGGCCGAGGACGCGCCAGCCTTGCCCGGGCACATTGAAGCGGTGCAGCCACGCTGCCTTCTTCAACCGGAGCACTTCATGAAATCACCTCTGTGGGCCACTGCCCTCGTCACCGCATCGGCCCTGCTGTCAGCCTGCACCTTCATGGCCGTGCAGACGGCCCCGGCCAAGCCGGCCGCGGGCACCCGCAGCGAAGCCGCGCTGCGGGCCGACCAGCTGTTCTGGCAGACCTTGCACAGCGGCGACTACGACGCCATTCCGCGTGCCTTGCAGGCGGTGAAAGGCGCGTATCTGCAGGCGCCGGGCGACGCCACCACGGCGGCGCACGTCGGCTTTCTGCACATCTGGCGGCTGGCCGAAAGTGCGCGCCAGGAGGCGCTGTCGCCGGCCATCACCGACGACGCGGTGCTGGCACGCAAGTACTTCCAGGAGGCGGTGGCGCTGCAACCCGGCGAAGCGCGCTACCAGGGATTTCTGGCGTCGGCCATGCTGGCCGAGGCGGCGATCCACAAGGACGAGAAGCTGACCCGCCAGGGTTACTTCACGATGCTCGACGCGATCGACGCCTGGCCCGAGTTCAACCTGTTCACCGCGGGCTACGTGATGAGCCCGCAGCCGGCCGGCTCGGCGCGCTTCAAGGAAGGCCTGGCGTGGCAATGGCGCACCCTGGACGAATGCGCCGGCACCGCGGTCGACCGGCGCAACCCGGCCTTCGACACCTACATGGCGCTGGCCACCCAGACCGGCCCGAAGCGCGTGTGCTGGAACTCGTGGATCGCGCCGCACAACTTCGAGGGCTTCTTCATGAACATGGGCGACATGCTGGTCAAGGCCGGCGACTGGCAGACGGCGCAGAAGATCTACGCCAACGCCAAGCTGTCGCCCGACTACGCGCAATGGAAATTCAAGGCGGTGCTCGATGAGCGCATCGGGCGTGCCGAAGCCAACGTGGCCGCCTTCAACGTGGCCGGGCGCAGCCGCGGCGCGGCGGGCTCGGCGGGCTCGGCGGGCTCGGGCGAGGCGGCGGCGGCGGTGATCATGAACCACTCGCGCTTTGCCTGCATGGCCTGCCACCAGCAGTAGCGCGCCGGCAGGAACCACCGGGTGAGCGCGTTGCGGGCGCGCGGCGATGCACTCGTCGCTACCAGTCTTCCTTGACCGCCAGCGCCATCTGCCGGGTTGCAGCACCGCGCGCGGCGAGCCATGCGGTCACGGTGCCGGCCACGACCACGGCGGCGCACAACAGCGCCAGCCGGCCCCACGGCAGCAGCAAATCCATGGTCCAGTGAAAGCTCTGCGGGTTCACCACCTTGACCAGCACCACGCTCACCGCCAGCCCCAGCAGCAGGCCCAGCAGCGCACCGGCGGCGGTCCACACGGCGCCTTCTGCTGCCACCACCGTCAGCACCTGGCGGCGCGTCAGCCCCAGGTGGGCCAGCAGGCCGAACTCGCGTTTGCGCGCCAGCACCTGGGCCGAAAAGCTCGCCGCAATGCCGAACAGCCCGATCGCGATGGCCACCGCCTGCAGCCAGTAGGTCACTGCGAAGCTGCGGTCGAAGATGCGCAGCGAGGTGGCGCGGATCTCGCCGACCGAGGCGAACTCCAGGCTCGCCGAATCAGTGCCGGTGCCGGCCAGCGCGCGGATGCGCTCGCGCAGCGCGGCCACGTCGGTGCCCGGCTGCAGCCACAGCGCCAGGTCGTTGGCGCGCTCGTCGCCGGTCAGGCGCTGAAAGTCGGCAGCGTCCAGCATCACCGCGCCGTGCTGGCGCGCGTAGTCACGCCACACGCCGCGCACATGCACCTGCACATGCACTTGCACCGGCGCGGTGTGGGTTCGGGCCGCGCCACTCGGGCTTGGCAGCGGCAGCTTGAACTGCGTTCCGACAGCCGCGCCGTACAGGCTCACCATCGCTTCGCTCACGTAAGCCGAGGTCACGCCGGGCAGCGCGGGCACCAGTTCGCCGACCAGCGGCAACGCGCGTGCCGGGTCGGCCAGCGGGCGGGCGATCAGCGCGATGGCGGGCCGCTTCGGGTCGATCTGCACTTGCGACACGCGCTGCGTCTCGGCGCGCAGCACGCCAGGCAGGCCGCGCACGGCCGTCTCCAGGGTGGGCGGCAGGTACACCGCGTCGGCCATCGCGCTGCTGGTGGCGCTGCGGGCGTACAGGTCGGCCGGCAACACCGTGTCCAGCCACTGCGTGACCGATTCGCGAAAGCTCGCCACCATCACCGTGAGCGCGACCGACAAGCTCAACGACGCCACCACCCCGGCCACCGCGATCGTGGCGGTGTGGCGCTGGTGGCGTGCGCGTTCCACCGCCAGCAGGCTCAGTGGCTCGTCAGGCGGGCGCACGCCCTTCAGCAGCAGGCCCACGCCGGCCGGCACGCAGGCAATGCCGCCGAGCAGCAGGCAGGCGACCGACACGTAGGCCGCCAGCGGCAGTTCAGCGACGGGTGGCGCCTGCGTCAGCAGCAGGCCCAGCAGCAGCAGGGCCGGCCCCCACCCCACCGGGCCGGCATGCCTGGACAGGTCGCCCAGCCCCTTCAAAGCCTGCGCCGGTGCGATGCGCTGCGCCATGCGCGCCGGCAGCCAGCCGCCGGCCATGGCAGCGACCACGCCCAGCAGGCCGTAGACGCCGGCCGCGAGCGCGCTGAAATGCAGGCTCGGCGTGACACCGGGGAAGTACGCGCCGCCCAGGTCGCCGGCCAGCAGCCGCAAAGCCAGCGCCGCCAGGCCCGTGCCCAACGCCAGCCCGGCCACGCTGCCCGCCACGCCGAGCAGGGCCGATTCCAGCAACACCAGCCCTTGCCGCTCGCGCGCGGTGAGCCCCAGCACGCCCAGCAGTGCGAGTTGCGGCAGGCGTTTGGCGACTGACAGCGACAGGATCGAAAACACCAGGAAGCCGCCGGTGAACAAGGCCACCAGCGCCAGCACCGTGAGGTTCACGCGGTAGGCGCGCGACAGGTTGGAGACGCGCTGCGCCGATTCGTCGGGCGCAGCGGCACGAATCTCTGCCGGCAGCGCCAGTTCGCGCAACACCTGAGCACGGTCGGCGCCAGGGGCCAGGCGCACATCGATGCGGCCGATGCGGCCGAGCCAGCCGAACGTGGCCTGCGCACCGGCAATGTCCATCACGGCCAGCGGCGGGCCGTCGGTGTTGACGCTGCCTTGTACCTGCCGTTCAAGCGTCTGCGCGCCGCTTTGCAGGCGCAGGGTTCTCGAATCTCCGAGCCGGCGTTGCGCGGCAGCGTTGAGGAAGAGTGCGTCGGGATCGAGCACCGCGCGGCCGTCGGGTGAAGCATCGCCCTGCGCTGCCGGCACCGGCATCAGGCCCGGCGCCACGGCCGCCGCGACCAGCGCGTCCAGCCCGAGCACACGCAGGCCCACGCGCTGGCCCTGGCCGTCGAGCGCGTAGGTCTCGACCTCGACCACCGGGCTGGCCACCGCCACCTGCGGGTGCGCGGCCACGCGCGCATACACCTGCTCGTCGAAACCGCTGCGTTGCGCACGCAGTTCGAAGTCGGGCTGGCCGTTGACCTGGCGCACCGCAGCGCTGAACTCGCCCAGCGCCGACTGGTTGATCAGGTGCACCGAAAACGCCAGCGCCACCCCGAGCACCACCGACAACCCTGCGGTGAGGTGGCGCCACGCATGGTGGCGCGCCTCGGGCCACGACACCTGGCGCAGCAGCATCCACATCGTGTTCGCCATGAACGTCACTCGGTGCGAATGCCGTCGGCCGCCAAGGTGAGCACACGGTCAGCGCGCGCCGCGGCGGTGCGTGAATGTGTCACCAGCACGCAGGCCGCGCCCTCATGGCGCACCTGGTCGCACAAGGTGTCGAGCACTCGCTCGGCGGTGGCGGGGTCGAGGTTGCCGGTCGGCTCGTCGGCCAGGATCAGTTGCGGCCGGTGCACCAGCGCGCGGGCGATGGCCACACGCTGCAACTGGCCGCCCGACAGCGTCTGCGGCAGGCGCGGGCCCAGGCCAACCAGGCCGACTGCCGCCAGCACCTGCGCCACGCGTGCCGGGTCGGGGCGTTTGAGCAGCAGCAGCGGCAACGCCACGTTGTGCGCCACGCTCAGGTGCGGCAGCACGTGAAAGGCCTGGAACACGAAGCCCAGGTGTTCGCGCCGCAGCAGCGCTTGTTGCGCTTCGGTGAGCGCCGTGACGTCGAGGCCGGCGATGTGCACGCTGCCGCTGCTGAGTGTGTCGAGCCCGGCAATGCAGTTCAGCAAGGTCGATTTGCCGACGCCCGATTCGCCCACGATCGCGACGAACTCGCCCGCGGCGACCTGCAGGCTGACGTTGGCGAACACCGTCGTGTCGCCATAGCGTTTGCTCAGGCCGGTGACTTCGAGCAACGCCATCGTGCTGGGTCGGCCACTCAAGTCGGGGTGGGCGCTGCAAGCATCTGCAGCGCCAGCGCAGTCACCCGGTCGATCGCATCGGGCGCGTCACACGCCACCACCTGGCGCTGCGGCATGCTGCGCAGCCAGGTGAGCTGGCGCTTGGCCAATTGGCGCGTGGCGGCGATGCCGCGTTCGGGCAGGCTGTCCAGGTCGCCGTCGACCAGCGCCTCCCAGGCCTGGCGGTAACCCACGCAGCGCATCGACGGCAGGTCGGCATTCAGGTCGCCGCGTTCGCCGAGTGCGCGCACTTCGTCGACCAGGCCGTCATTCAGCATTTGCAGGAAGCGGGTTTCGATGCGCCGGTGCAGCCAGGCACGGTCGCTCGGTTCGAGCGAGATCAGCGGCGGCAGTGCCGGCTGCGGATGGGCGCGCGCCACGCCGTGGAACGACGACATCGGCTGGCCACTGACGCGAAACACTTCGAGCGCGCGCTGGATGCGCTGCTGGTCGGCCGGTTTCAGGCGCGCTGCCGTGACGGGGTCGACCCGCTGAAGCTCGCGGTACAGCGCGTGCAGGCCGTCGCGCTCCATCTGCGCCGCCAGTTCGGCGCGCACCGTGCGGTCCGCGGCGGGCATCGCGTCGAGGCCTTCGAACAGCGCCTTGAAGTACAGCATCGTGCCACCCACCAGCAGCGGCAGGTTGCCGCGTTGCTGAATGGCGGCGATCAGCGCCTGGGCGTCGCCGACGAAGCGGGCGGCCGAGTAGGCCTCGGACGGCTCGATGATGTCGATCAGGTGGTGCGGCACCTGGGCGCGTTCGGCGGCGCTGGGTTTGGCGGTGCCGATGTCCATGCCGCGGTAGACCAGGGCCGAGTCGACGCTGATGATTTCGACCTGCCGGTCGGGGGCGAGCGCGTGTGCGAGCGCGTGTGCGATGGCCAGGGCGGCGGCGGTTTTGCCGCTGGCGGTGGGGCCGGCCAGGCAGAGCGTTGTGGGTTGGTTCGTCAAATGGAATGTCTTGCTTTGAAAATGCGCCGGGTCCGAAGGGAAGGAGGACTACGCCGCCTGCAGCCCGGCCGGTTGTGGATCCCCATGCCTCTGCACCAGGGTCCAGGCCACGGTGGCGACGATCGCACTGAACACTGCCACCCCCAGGGTCAACGGAAACACCGTGCCATCCAGACTCCGGCCCAGCCACAAGCCGATCAGAAACGCCGTCAGCATCATCACAAAACCCGACAGCGACGCTGCGGTGCCGGCCTTGTCTCGAAACGGCCCGACCGCGCCGGCCTGGCCGCAGGGCTGGTGAATGCCGTGGCCGAGGGCATACAGCCACAGCGGCACGATGATCGTCCAGACCGACCACGTGTACGCGCCCAGCAGCGACAGCCCCGCCAGCAGCACGCCGCCGCTCAAGGTCAGCGCCCCGCCCAGCGCCACCGTGGCGCGCAGGCCGCGGCGTGCGAGCAGCCGGCGGCACAGGAACGTGCCCAGGATGTAGGCGGCGGAGTTGCTGGCCAGCACCACGCCGTAGAGCCAGCGCGGCATGCCCAGCACGTCGATGTACACGAACGACGACGCCGCCAGCAGGATGAACAAGCCGCCATAGGTGCCGGCCAGCAGCAGGGTGTAGGCCACGAAGGTCGGGTGGCGCGCGATCTGCTTCCAGTTCTGCCACAGCGGCGCCAGCCGTGTGGCGTCGGGGTTGCGCAGCGGCACCGTCTCTTCGAAGCGCCAGGCCACGAACCCCAGCGCCGCGGCACCGAACAGCGCCACCGCCAGCAAGGGCACCGGCCAGTGGAACCACTGCATCAGCGCGCCGCCGATCATCGGGCACAGCATGGCGATCAGCCCCAGCCCGCCGAGCGCCCTGGACATGACGCGCGCGCCTTCGTGCGGCTCGAACAGGTCGCGCACGACCGAGCGGCCGCAGGTCACGGCCGCGGCCATCGCGGCACCTTGCACACCGCGCCACACGATCAACCAGACGATGCCCGGCGCCAGCGCGGCCAGCACACTCGCCACGGTGAACAGCGCCAGCCCGACGAGCAGCACCGGGCGACGGCCGAAGCGGTCGGCCAGCGGCCCGCACACCAGTTGCGCCAGGCCGAAGCAGATGATCAGCACCGACAAGGTGAGCTGCGCAGCACCCACGCTCGTGCCCAGCGCGCCCGGCAGGCTGGGCAGCGCGGGCAGGTACAGGTCGGTGGCCACCGGCTGAATGCCCAGCAGAAGCACCAGCATGGCCACGACCACGGCAGGGGGCATGCCCTGGCGGGCGGGTGGCGGAAGCGGCATGATGGGGAGGTTAACAGGCGCGTCGCGTCGGTTCTGTCCCCCCATCTTTGGCGCCGCACCTCGGGCGCCACACCATGAGCGTCACACCATGAGCACCAGCATCGAATTCCTCAACTCCGGCAAGGTGCTGCCCACCAGCCTGCCATTTTCCGAGGCGGTGCGGGTGGGCCAGACGGTGTACCTGTCGGGCCAGATGGGCATCGTGCCAGGCGAAATGCGCATGGCGCCGGGCGGCATTCGCGAGCAGTCGCGCCAGACGATGGAGAACATCAAGACCACGCTCGAAGCCCACGGCCTGGGCATGCGCAACGTGGTGAAGTGCACCGTGATGCTGGCCGACATCTCCGACTGGCCGGCCTTCAACGAGGTCTACCGCACCTACTTCGACGAAGGCCGCATGCCGGCGCGCAGCGCGTTCGGCGCGAATGCGCTGGCGTTGGGCGGGCGGGTGGAAGTGGAGTGCATCGCGGTGATGGGGGACTGAAGGCGCTGGGTAGGTCTCAGGCGCCAACAGGCGCCGTCATGCACCCTCAAGCGAACTTTTCACCGAGCTTCAGATAGCGCCACTGGCCGGGCGGCAAGTCGCCCAGCATCACCGCGCCGATGCGCACGCGCTTCAAGCCCACCACCTTGAGCCCGACGGCTTCGCACATGCGCCGGATCTGGCGCTTCTTGCCCTGCTTCAGCACGAAGCGCAGCTGGTCGGCATTGACCCATTCGACCCGCGCCGGGCGCAACGCTTCGCCGTCGAGTTCGAGGCCGTGGTTCAGCAGGGCCAGGCCTTCGTCGCTCAAGCGGCCCGCGGCCGGCGGCTCGACCCGCACCAGGTATTCCTTTTCGATCTCGCTGTCTTCGCCGATCAGTTGTTTGGCGATGCGGCCGTCTTGCGTCAGCACCAGCAGGCCGACCGAGTCGATGTCGAGCCGGCCGGCGGGCACCAGGCTGCGCAGGTGCTCGCGCAAGAAGTGCGTGCCCGAGTGATCTTCGCGCCACTGGTTCTGCGGCGTCACCAGCACCACGGCGGGCTCATAACCGTCTTCGGCCTGGCCGCTGACGTAACCGACCGGCTTGTTGACGATCACCGTCACGCGCTGGGCCTGCTGGTGGCGTGCCTTGGCGTCGACGGTGACCTGCTGGCCCACCACCACGCGCGAGCCGAGTTCTTTCACCACCTGACCATCGACACGAACCCAGCCGGCCGCGATCCACTCGTCGGCCTCGCGCCGCGAGGCAATGCCCAACTCGCTCATGCGCTTGGACAGGCGCATGCTGCCGGGTGTGTGGGCCATCGGTTCGCTGAAGTGTTCATCGCGGTGTTCGTCGCGGTGTTCGTCGTGATGTGCTGTGCGCTGCACATCACGAGGCACGTCTCGGCGCCGTTCGTGTGAAGGCTGGCGAGAGGGCTGGCGAGATGGCTGGCGTGGGGGCGGGCTCTCGTGAACACGCTCTGGCGCGCGCTCCTGCCCACGTGCCTGCACCTGAGGCGGCCGCTGGCCGAAAGCCGTGTTGACGGGTGAGCGTTCAGGCCGGTGTGCGGGTTCGGGACGACTCACGGACTCGTTACGGCGCCCCGGCTCTGGGCGGCGCGAGGGTTCGGCTCGGCGCGCCGGCTCGGCTCGGTACGCCGGCTCCGGCCGGGTTGCCCGCGGGGGCGGGCGCTCATCAGGCCCGCGCCGCGTGCTGGCCGGCGGCCGCTCGCCATAACGTTGGCGCAGTTGTTCCTGGTAGCGCGCTTCGCGTTCGGCACGCTGGGCCTGCGCCTCGGCCAGGGTCGGCCGCTTCTTCACGCCGGAGTTCGCGCCCCGCACCGGGGCACGCGGCGCCGGGTCGCGCTCGCGGGTTCGTAGGTCCGGCACAGGGCGGGGGGGCTTGAGTTTGAGCGTGGCCATGCCCGATTGGAGCATGGCGCCGCAGTCAGGCGAACGGTGCTGGCCGGGTTACCAGGGACAGGCGCCGAAGAAGCCTTGAGCCCGCGATCATTCAAGTGCCCAGTCCGAACAGTTCCTTCAACGCCTGGCGGTACTGCGTCGAGCCCACACCGCTGGTGCTGTAGTGCGTGCCGCCCTCCACCAGCACGAAGCGCTTCGGGCTGACGGCCTTCTCGTACAGCTTGCGGCCGAGTTCGGGGCGGATCAGCGAATCGAAGCTGCCGTGCACCACCAGCACCGGCGTCTTCACCTTGGCGATCTTGTCGGCCGCCTCGAAGCGCTGCGTGATCAGCGGCGTGATCGGCAGCCAGCCCCACTTGAAGCTCTGGAACACCTCGGGGATCGACGTGAACGTGCCTTCGACGATCAGGCCCTTGGAGTCGTGTACCTCGCCGGCCAGGTGCACCGCGATCGCGCCACCGAGCGAGTGGCCGAAGATGTAGCGGTCGCGGCCCGGGTGTTCGCGGTCGAGCCAGGCCCAGGCGGCACGGGCGTCTTCATAGACCATGGTTTCCGACGGCAGCTCGTCGGTGCTCTGGCCGAAGCCGCGGTAGTCCACCGCCAGCACCGCGAAACCCAGTTCCTGCATGTGGCGCATGCGGAACGCGCTGCCGGCCACGGTGCGGCGCGCGCCGTGCAGGTACAGCAGCACCGGTGCGTCGGGCCGCGGGTGGGCCAGAAGCAGCCCGTGCAGCCTGACGGGTTTGCCGGTCTCGGCCGAGACGTGTTCGATCCACACGTCGTCCATGCCCTCGGTGCGCCCGCCCCACCAAGACGGCATGGCCGAGGTCGACGACGAGGGCATGAAGATCCATTTGCGCTGTTGCTCTTCGAGGCTGGCGCAACCGGCCAGCAGCGCAACGAGCAACACGGTGAGCAGCGGCCAGCGCCGACGCAGGGAGGTGAAGAGGGTTTGCATCGGTGTGGGGTGGAGGCTGTGGCTCAGGGTTGAACGTGGGTCGTGTGGTGCGGTGGAAGCGGTGGACGCGGCTAGCGGCCGCGCCAGAATAATGCGTCGAGTTCTTTCGTGCTGATCTGCCGCCAGGTCGGCCGGCCGTGGTTGCATTGGTCGGCACGTTCGGTGCGCTCCATGTCGCGCAGCAAGGCGTTCATTTCTTCCAGCGTGAGCTGCCGGTTCGCGCGCACCGCGCCGTGGCAGGCCATGGTCGACAGGATCTGGTCTTGCGCACGCTGGATCACGCTGCTGGCGTCGAACTGGCTCAGCTCGGCCAGCACGCTGCGTGCCAGCTCCACCACGTCACCGCCGGCCAGCGCGGCCGGGTGCGAGCGCACCGCCAGCACGGTGGCCGAAAGCGGCGACACGTCGAGCCCGAGCCGCTGCAGGTTGTGGGCCTGCGCTTCGGCGGTGGCCATCTCCTGCGCGCTGGCGTTGAAGGTGACCGGGATCAGCAGCGGCTGCGCTTCGATGGCTGCGTGGCCGAGGCTGGCCTTGAGCCGCTCGTAGACGATGCGCTCGTGCGCGGCATGCATGTCCACCACCACCAGTCCGCGGCTGTTCTCGGCCAGCACGTAAATGCCGGCCAGTTGAGCGATGGCCTTGCCGAGCGGCCAGTCGTCGTCGGCCGGCATGACCGGGTTGGGGCCGATGTGGGTGCCGGCGCCCGCCGGCCCGGTGCTCAGCGGCACGGTCGGCGCCTGCGCAACACCGGCCCACGGGGCGACCGGCTCTTGTGCATAGAGCGTGGCGAGTTGCTGCAGGCCGAGGCGGGCCTGCTGGGCGCTGTCGTAGCGCTCGAAAGGCCGGTCGGCTGAGGGCCAGGGCTGCGTTGGTGAAGAGGCCGCGCCACCGTGCCCCGGTGAATCGCCGGCCAGTGATGCCCCCAGCCCGGCACGCGACACCGCCAGCGCCGCATCCACCGCACGCCGCACCGCCTGGTGCACCTCGCGCGAGTCGCGGAAGCGCACCTCGATCTTGGTCGGGTGCACGTTCACGTCGACCCGGTCCGGCTCGATCTCGATGAACAGCGCATACGCCGGCTGGCGCCCGCCGTGTAGCACGTCTTCGTAGGCCGAGCGCACGCCGTGGGCGATCAGCTTGTCGCGCACGAAGCGGCCGTTCACATACACGTACTGCTGGTCGGCGCGGGCGCGCGCCGCTTCGGGCAGGCCGGCGCGGCCGGTGATGCGCAGCACGCCCAGGTCGAGTGCGACCGCGCGGCTGGCGGTCACGAACTCGTCGCCCAGCACGTCGCGCAGGCGCTGCAAACCATCGCCGGCAACGCTGGCGCGGCGCCACTGCTGCACCAGCTTGCCCTCGTGCCAGACGGCGAAGGCTACGTCGGGGCGCGTGAGTGCATGGCGGCGCACGGCCTCGACGGCATGCGCCAGCTCGGTGGCCTCGGTCTTCAGGAACTTGCGCCGCGCCGGTGTACTGAAGAACAGCTCGCGCACCTCCACGCTGGTGCCCACGCCGCGCGCGGCTGGCGCCAGCTCGCCCGAGCGCGCGTCCAGGCGCTGCGCATGGGCGGCCTCTGGCGTGCGGCTGGCCACGCTGACCTCGGCGATCGAGCAGATGGCCGCCAGCGCCTCGCCGCGAAA
>JANOQS010000315.1:0-9203 GCA_031414975.1 Methylibium sp.
CAAGGAAAGACAAGATGGGCAAGAAGAGCACGGAAGTCCTGGTGGGCGTGTTTGTGCTGCTGGGCATGGCGGGGCTGGTGTTCCTGGCGCTGAAGGCGGCCAACCTGGGCAGCTTCAGCGGCGGCGATACCTACGCGCTGAAGGCGAGGTTCGACAACATCGGCGGCCTGAAGGTGCGTGCGCCGGTGCGCAGCGCCGGGGTCACGGTCGGGCGCGTCACTGGCATCTCGCTGGACCGCAAGAGCTATATGGGCGTGGTGACGCTGGAGCTGAACCGCGACGTGGAGTTTCCGAAAGACTCGTCGGCGCGCATCCTCACTTCGGGCCTGCTGGGCGACCAGTACGTCGGCCTGGAGCCGGGTGCCGAAGAGAAGAACCTGCAGGCTGGCGACACCATCACGCAGACCCAGTCGGCGGTGGTGCTCGAAAGCCTGATCAGCCAGTTCCTGTTCAGCAAGGCGTCTGATTCGGGCACACCCGCGGCGCCAGCCGCCCCCACCCCAGCACCGACGCCCGCCGCACCGGTCGCGCCCGGAGCCAAGAAGTGAAGCGCAGCGGCCTGGCAGCTTGGGCCGCGCCATGGCTGCTGGTTCTGGCGGCCCTGTTGTCGGGTTGCGCCACGATCGGCACGACGATTGAAACCGTGCGCGGCGGCCCGGGCCAGCGGCTCGATCCGTGGGAGAACTGGAACCGCAAGGTGTTCGGCTTCAACGAAGCGCTCGACGAAAACGTGCTGAAGCCGGTTGCCACCGCGTACTCCAACGTTGTGCCGTCGATGGTGCGCCAGGGCGTGCAGAACTTCTTCAACAACTTCGCCGACGCGTGGTCGGGCGTCAACAACCTGCTGCAGGGCAAGGTTGAATTGGGACTGCAAGACCTGGTGCGCGTCAGCGTGAACACGGTGTTCGGCCTCGGGGGTGTGCTCGACGTGGCGAGCGAAATGGGCATCGACCACCACTACGAAGACTTCGGCCAGACTCTGGGCCACTGGGGGTTCGGAGCCGGCGCGTATGTCGTGTGGCCGCTGCTGGGGCCGTCCACGGTGCGCGAAACCATTGCGTTGCCGCTCGATCGGTCGGTATCGCCGACCTTGGCGATCGAGGGCAGCTCCGGTCAGGTCGGCCTCACCGTGCTGCAGCTTGTGAACACGCGTGCCAGCCTGCTCGGCGCCAGCCGGGTGGTCGACGACATTGCGCTGGACAAGTACAGCTTCATTCGCGACGCTTATCTGCAGCGCCGCCGCAGTTTGGTGTTCGACGGCGATCCGCCGCCCGTGCCCGAGCCGCCGGAGCCGGCTGGGGCTGCACCCGCGTCTGGACCCACGTCTGGCCCCACGCCTGCACCGCCGTCTCCAGCCGCGTCGGCCCCCGAAGTAAAGAAGTGATTCCGGCTTGAATCAGCCCCCCGCGCCCGTGAACCGCAGGGTGTCACCAGGCGTTAAGCTGGCGGTTTGCGATGGAACCCCAGGTTCCACCACGCACTCCGAAGTGTGCAGGCCCACCCGGGCGTGCGAATCGAAAGGAAAACGATGTTCTTCTCTATCCGCTTGATGCCGTGGCTCACGGCCGCTGTACTTGCTGTCGGCGGCGTGGCCGCGCAAGCTCAAGGCCTCAAGGCCCCCGATGTGCTGATCAAGGAGGTCTCGACCGACGTGATCGACGCCGTCAAGGCCGACAAGTCGATCCAGGCCGGCGACGTGCAGAAGGTGATCGCCCTGGTCGACGCCAAGGTGCTTCCCTACTTCAACTTCCAGCGCATGACGGCGCTGGCGGTCGGCAAGAACTGGCGCCAAGCCACACCCGAGCAGCAAAAGGCGCTGCAGAACGAGTTCAAGACCCTGCTGGTTCGCACCTATGCCGGCGCGCTGGCACAGGTGAAAGACCAGACGGTGCAGCTCAAGCCGATGCGCTCGACGCCCGAAGACAACGAGGTGGTCGTGCGCACCGAAGTGCGCGGCAAGGGCGATCCGATCCAGCTCGACTACCGGCTCGAAAAGGGCACCGAGAGCTGGAAGATCTACGACGTGAACGTGCTCGGCGTGTGGCTGGTCGAGAACTACCGCAACAGCTTCGCGCAGGAAATCAGCGCCGGCGGCATCGACGGCCTGATCTCCAAGCTGGCCGAGCGGAACAAGGCCGCCAAGGGCTGAAACACGGCTGACCCCCATGCTGCTGCTGCCCGCCACCCTCACGGCCGACGAAGCGCGCGCCACCCTGCGCATGCTGACGCAGACCTTGAAGTCCGAGCCCGAAAGCGGCGTGGTGGTCGACGCCTCGGCGCTGCAGCAGTTCGATTCTTCTGCGCTGGCGGTGCTGCTCGAATGCCAGCGCCAGGCGCAGGCCTGGGGTCGGGCGTTCACCGTCCGTCAGGCGCCGCCCAAGCTGACGGCGCTGGCCAAGCTGTATGGCGTGGATGCGCTGCTGATGCCCGGCGTGTCAGCGTCAGCCGGCTGAAATTGCGCTGCTCGCGCGGGCGCGCCAGCGCTCGCGCAGGCGCCACCCCAGCAACAGCGCCACGATCACCGCGTAGATCGCCACTTCGCCGAAGTTGTTCTTCGCCGAACGCATCCAGAAGAAGTGCAGCAGCCCGAGCAGCACCACGGCGTAGACCGCGCGGTGCAGCAGCTTCCAGCGCGCCGCGCCGAGCGCCTTGATGGCGCGGTTGAACGAGGTCGCCGCCAGCGGCAGCATCAGCAGCAGTGCGGCGCTGCCCACCAGCACGAACGGGCGCTTGGGGATGTCGCGAATGATGTCGCCCAGCACGAAGCCCATGTCGAGCCAGCTGTAGCACAGGAAGTGCACGCAGCCGTAGAAGAACGCGAACAGCCCGAACATGCGCCGAAAGCGCGCCAGCGCGGGCTGCTTGAACCCCGTGCGCAGCGGCGTGATGGCCAAGGTGATGCACAGGAAGCGCAGCGTCCAGTCGCCGGTCGAGCGCAGCAGCGCTTCGGCCGGGTTGGCGCCCAGGGTGTTGGCCAGCGCGCCATACAGCAACCAGGCAAACGGGACCAGGCTGAGCGCGAACAGCAGCGGCTTGGCAGCAGGGTGCAGCAGCCACGGCCGGGCAGGCACGGAGCGCAGCGGGGCAGCGGGGTTGAGCATGCTGGCGTTCATCGCTTCATCGACAAGCTGTTCAGAACAGCTTCTTCAGGTCCATGCCCGCGTACAACTGGCCCACCTGCGCTTCGTAGCCGTTGAACATCAAGGTCGGGCGCTTCTTCTGGAACACGCCGTCTTCGCCGATGCGGCGCTCGGTGGCCTGGCTCCAGCGCGGGTGGTCCACGCTCGGGTTCACGTTCGAGTAGAAGCCGTACTCGCTGCTCGCGGCCTTGAACCAGCTGGTCTGCGGCTGCTTGTCGGTAAAGCGGATCTTGACGATCGACTTGCCACTCTTGAAGCCGTACTTCCAAGGCAGCACCATGCGCACCGGCGCGCCGGACTGGTTGGGCAGCACCTCACCGTACAGGCCGAAGGCCAGCAGCGCGAGCGGGTTCATCGCCTCGTCCATGCGCAGGCCTTCGACGTAGGGCCAGTCGAGCACTGCAGAGCGCAAGCCCGGCATCTGCGTCTTGTCGGCCAGGGTTACGAATTCGACGAACTTGGCGTTGCCGGTGGGTTCGACCCGTTTGATCAGTTCAGACAGCGAATAACCGACCCACGGGATCACCATCGACCAGCCTTCGACGCAGCGCAGCCGGTAGATGCGCTCTTCCATCGGGCTCAGCTTGAGCAACTCGTCCAGGTCATAGACCTTGGGCTTCTTCACCTCGCCTTCGATGCTGACGGTCCAGGGCCGCGGCTTCAGCGACTTGGCGTTCTTTTCCGGGTCGGCCTTGTCGGTGCCGAATTCGTAGAAGTTGTTGTAGCTGGTCACGTCGTCGTAGGGCGTGGTTTTTTCCATCGTCAGGCCGCCTGCCACCGCGCTGCGCGTACCGGGCAGCGCGGCCAGCTTGTTGGGCCGCGCCACCTGCGCCAGCGCGTCTCGCCCGGCCCAGCCGGCCAGCGCGGTGCCGGCGGCGCCGCCGGCCAGCAGCTTCAGCAGGTCGCGACGGCGCTCGTAGACGCGCTGCGGGGTGATGGCAGAGGGTTCAGGATGGACAAATCCGCGGTCTTCGAGGTAGTGCATGGCTTGGGTTCCGATCAGGGGTCGCTCAAGGTGGGTCGCCGAACACGACGCGCTTCTTACAGCGCGCAGACTGCCACAAACGCGCAGTCCCGCACGCCGCAAAGGTCAGGCAACAAGCGCGGCGGGCACAAAAAAGGCCGGTACGCGACCGGCCTTCTTGTGGGTGCGACCCGCTCAGCGCAGGCCGGCGATGTAGTCGGCCACCGCCTTGATCTCGCGGTCGTTCATCTTCGCCACCACGCCGGTCATCTGCGCGCTGTTCTTGCGCACGCCGCTGCGGAAGGCGAGCAGTTGCGCCTCGGTGTAGTCGGCGTGCTGGCCGGCCATGCGCGGGTACTGCGACGGGATGCCCGCACCGCTCGGGCTGTGGCAGCCCGAACAGGCCGGCACGCTGCGCTCGGCAATGCCGCCGCGGTAGATCTTTTCGCCCAGCGCGACCAGGTCCTTGCTCTTGGCAAAGCCGGGCTTGGCCTGTTTGCTGGCGTAGAAGGCCGACACGTTGACCATGTCGGCGTCGCTCAAGGTGGCCGACATGCCTTTCATGACGGCGTTGTCGCGCTTGCCCGACTTGAACTCGACCAGTTGTTTGGCCAGGTACTCCGGGTGCTGCCCCTGCAGGATCGGGTTGGCCGGGCTGCCGCGCGAACCGTCGCTGGTGTGGCAGGCGGCGCACACCGCGGTGGCGGTGGCCTGGCCCTTGGCCAGGTCAGGCTTGGCAGGGGCCGGAGCGCCGGCCGCCAAGGCCTGCACACTCACGGTGGCAGCGCAGAGAAAACCGGACAGGGTGGTGGACAGGGTGGTCAAAGGCTTCATGGGCGCGGCTATTTTCTTGTGCAAAACCCGGCGATTTTACAATCAAGCCTTTGGGCAATCCGATGGCCGAACAAAACAACTCGAATCCTGCGGCCCGATCGATCGCTTCCGCGAGCGCCTCCGACCCGAGCGACGAGGAAAAGCGAGCACTCGCCTGGGCCCACACCGCGCGCTTTCTCACCACCGCCAGCCAGCTCGACCAGTTGCCGCCGACCGAGCTGCCCGAGATTGCCTTCGTCGGCCGCTCCAACGCCGGCAAGTCCACCGCGATCAACCGGCTCACGCAGCAAAGCCGGCTGGCCTTTGCCAGCAAGACACCCGGCCGCACGCAGCACATCAACCTGTTCGAGCTGGGCCCCAAGCTCGCGCCGAACGCGCTGTTTGCCGACCTGCCGGGTTACGGTTATGCGGCCGTGGCGCGCGGCGCCAAGCTGCGCTGGCAGAAAGTGATGGCTGACTACCTGGAAGTGCGGCGCAGCCTGACCGGCGTGGTGCTGATGGTCGATTCGCGCCTCGGCTTCACCGACCTCGACCGCCAGCTGCTCGAGTTCGTGGCCCCGCGCGTGGGCAACGGCGCGGTCAAGATGCTGGTGCTGCTGACCAAGGCCGACAAGCTCAACCGCGCCGAAGCCACCGCCGCCCTCGCGTCCGGGCAAGCGGCGCTCGGCGAATTCACCACCGACGAGGCCGACGTGGGCATGTGCCTGTTCTCGGCGCTGAAAAAAACCGGCATCGGCGACGCGGCCACCACCTTGCACGGCTGGGTGCAGCGGTGATCGAGCGCTTCAGCGCCACCTTGCCGCACGGCATCACCTTGAGCTGCCGCGCCGCCGGCCCGGTGGGCGCGCCGCTGCTGCTGTTCCTGCACGGGTTTCCCGAAGCCGCCTTTGTGTGGGACGAACTGCTCGGCCACTTTGCCGACCGCTACCGCTGCGTGGCCCCGAACCTGCGCGGCTTCGAGCACAGTTCGGCACCCAGCGAGCCCGAGGCCTACCGCGTCAAGCACCTGATGGCCGACCTGACGGCGCTGGTCGATCAACTCGGCGGCGCGCCGCTGGAGGCGCTGATCGCGCACGACTGGGGCGGCGCCGTCGCCTGGAACCTGGCGGCGCAGCAGCCGCAGATGATGAAGCGCCTGGTCATCGTCAATTCACCGCACCCGGCCACCTTCCTGCGCGAGCTGCAGCACAGCCCGGCGCAGCAGGCGGCGAGTTCGTACATGAACTTCCTGTGCCGGCCTGACGCCGAAGCGCTGCTCGCGGAAGACGACTTCCGGCGCCTGTGGCGGCTGTTCGGCGACGCGGGCGCGTCCGAGCTGCTTGTCGCCTCGCGCCCCGGCGGCGGCTGGCTGACCGAGGCGGTGAAAGCGCAGTACCGCGAGGTCTGGCGCGCCGGCCTGACCGGTCCCTGCAACTACTACCGTGCCTCGCCCCTGCGCCCGCCGACCGAGCAGAACAGTGCGGTGATGCAGGTCAGCTTTGCGCCCGAGTTCGTGACGTCGAAAGTGCCAACGCGGGTGGTCTGGGCCGAAGACGACATTGCGCTGCCGATCGGCTTGCTCGATGGCCTGGAGGCCTTCGTGCCGGACATGCAGCTCGTGCGCGTGCCGGGCGCAACCCACTGGATCGTGCACGAGCGGCCGGCCTTCGTGGCCGCGCAGATCGAAGCTGCGATCATGGCCGGCCGATGAACAGGGACACCCCCGCCGCCCCCCGCGGCGCGTAGGTGATCCCGAAGTACAGCGGCCCCAGCCCGGTGTCGGCGCCCAGGAACAGGCTCATGCCGCTGCGCAGGTCCGACAGGCTCACGCTGCCGCGCCGGTCCCAGGCGTTGCCGGCCTCCAGCGTGCTGCCGACGAAGAAGCCGCGCGTGAACACCGGCACGTACTCAAGCCGTTGGTAGTAGGTGAGCCGCCCGAACAGCAGGTAGTTGCCTTCGATCTGCCCCGGCTTGTAGCCCGACATCTGGTGAAAGCCGCCGAGCGAATAGCGGCCCACGCTGGCCAAGCCGCTCTGCCCCGCGTCGAGCCATTGTGCGTTGATGCCCAGCGTGTGGCGGCCCCAGGTGCCCACGCGGGTGAGCTGCGTTTCGAAGCGGGTGAAGCGTTCGTCCACCGAGCCGCCGCGCCGGCCCACCACCGCCTCGGCCTCGGCGCGGTAGCCGCGCTGCGGGAAGTTGGCAAAGTCGAGCTGGTCGATCACCACGCCGAAGCGTGCGCCGGTCTCGTGCGTGGTCTGCGCTGCGCGCGGGCCCACGTAGTCGCTGGTCAGGATGTCGGGGTCGGTGCGCAGCACCACGTGCGTCACGCCGAAGCGCACCTCGCCGAGCTGGCCCCAGGGCTGGCCCAGGTCAACGCCGATGCGCCCGGTGGTGCGGCGAAAGCGCCCGCGCTCCTTGCCGCTGTCGGCGTTGTAGGCGGCGAATTCGCGCCGCTCTACCGCGCCGTAACCGGCCACGAACCAGTCGTTGCCCAGGCCCAGGGTCCAGTTCAGCGGGTGGTACAGCTCCGTGGCCCAGCGCGGCACCGCGCCGATCTGCACCTGGTTGCGCCACTCGCTGCCGTTGGCGTCGAGCCAGTGCCGGTTGTGGCTGATCTTGATGTTGAACGCGCTGCCGCCGTTGAAGTCGGTGTTCAGGTCCAGGCCGATGCGGAAGTAGTGCGGGCCCCAGGGCTTGTCTTCCAGGTCGAACACCAGGCCGTCGCCTTCGGAGGTGGACACGAGCTGGTAGTCGGCCCGCACGTAGTCGCCGCTGGCGGCCAGGCGGCGTGCATCGCGTTCGGCGCGGGCGGGGTCGAAGGGCTTGCCGACCGCCGATTCGAGCTGCGCCGCGAAGCGTTTCGGGTTAGTGACGGTGCTGCCCTCGAAGCGCACGAAAGACAGCAGCGCCTGCGGCGCCGGCCCGCGCGGGTGTTCGGCGCGCCACTGCGCATACACCTCGGGCGCAACCGCCAGCGCGGCGAGTTGGGTGGTCACGACCGCAGCGCCTTTTTCGCCGCTGTCGATCAGCTCGCGCGTGCGGTTGAAGTCGCCCGAACTCAGCTTGCCCAGGTCGGGCGCGACCAGCACGTCGCGCGCGGTCAGCGAGGCCAGGCTGCGCTGCACGTTCTGCTCGGTCAGGATGTTGATCATCTGCGCCGTCAGGCCACCGGCCGAGCCCAGCGTGTCGCGCCCGGCCAGCGGCGTGCCGACGTTGACGGCGATCACCACGTCCACGCCCATCGCACGCGCCACGTCGACTGGCAGGTTGTTCACCAGTCCGCCGTCGCCCAGGATGCGGCCGTCCACATCGGTCGGCGCAAACACGCCCGGCACGCTCATGCTGGAGCGCAAGGCCAGCGCCAGGTCGCCGAACGACAGCACCACCGCCTGGCCCGACTCCATGTCGGTGGCCAGGGCGCGGAACGGGATCGGCAGCTTGTCGAAGTCGGTGATGTTGCGCACCGGCAAGGTGAAGCGGCGCAGCAGCGTCTCCAGCCCGCGGCCCGACAAGGCGCCCAGGGGCACACGGAACTCGCCGTTGTTCATGCCGATCTCGATCACCGGCGAGATCTCGAAGTCTTCTTCCTTGCGGCGTTGAGAGAGTTGCTGGCGGGCCACGCGCACCGCGAACACCGCGTCCCAGTTCAGCTTCGTCAGTTCGGCTTCGAGTTCGCCGGCGCGCATGCCGCTGGCGTACAGCCCGCCGATGATCGCGCCCATCGACGTGCCGACCACCACGTCCACCGGAATCCGCTCGCGCTCCAGCACCTTGAGCACGCCCACATGCGCCAGCCCGCGCGCGCCGCCGCCCGACAGCACCAGGCCGATGCGCGGGCGTTGTTGCGCCGCTGAACTCGGCTGTGCCTGTGCCACGACCGGCCCGCCGAACAAGCCGATCAACAGCAGCGCGACGAGCAGCAGGTGTCGGATCAAACGCGGGCGACGAGGCATGCCCGAATTGTGTGACACGGATCACAGGTCGCCGATGAAGGTGAATATGCACCGCGCCGCGGCGGTGTTCCTCCCACTTTCTGGGGTCGCCTGCGCCGGCTTGCCTGGTCACAGTCACGGCGCAGGTTCAACAAGGAGGAAAACAATGGATGCAACGTTTCTGGTTCTGGGCGCGCTGGCCGTGTGGCGAGCCACCCACCTGCTGCATGCCGAAACCGGCCCGGGCCGGGCCTTCGCGCGCTTGCGTGCCTGGGCCGGCCACGGCCCGCTGGGCAGCACCCTCGGCTGCTTCTACTGCCTGAGCATGTGGGTGGCCGTGCCGGCCGCGCTGGC
>JANOQS010000316.1:0-9812 GCA_031414975.1 Methylibium sp.
AACGCCCCGCGCAGCGCCGCCCAGCGCCGGCCGCAGCGTCGCACTGCTGCAGGCCCAGGGCGGCCTTCAGGCCGCGCAAGGCAACACCGCGAGCGGCTGGCGCGGCAGTCTGAACCAGCTCGAATGGCTGGACAGCGCCACCAACGCCGCGCCCTGGCTGCGCGCGCGCGACATCAAGCTCGACCTGCAATGGGCCGGCGGCCCAACGAAAGTGAGCGCGCAACCCGGCCGGGTCGAGCTGCTCGGCGGCGCGCTGCGCTGGAGCCGGCTCAACTGGCAGGCGGCCGAAGGCAACGCGGCCGGCCAGATCGACGTGCAGGCCGACGTCGAGCCGCTGCGCGTGGCGTCGCTGCTGGCGCGCGCGCAGCCCAATTTCGGCTGGGGCGGCGACTTGCAATTGACCGGGCGCATCAACCTGCGCAGCGCACCCAGCTTCACGGCCGACGTGGTGTTCGAGCGCCAGAGCGGTGACCTCACGGTGACCGACGAGATCGGCACCCAGGCGCTCGGCCTGAGCGACCTGCGCGTCGGGCTCGACGCCAAGGATGGCGTGTGGAGCTTCACCCAAGGGCTGGCCGGCAAGACGCTCGGCGTGGGTGCCGGCGCGGTGGTGGCGCGCACCACACCGCAGGCGCTGTGGCCGTCCGCCGACACGCCGATCCAGGGCGTGCTGGAACTGCAGGTGGCCAACCTGGGCACTTGGGGCCCGTGGGTGCCGGCCGGCTGGCGCCTGGGCGGCGAACTGCGCACGAGCGCGACCATCGGCGGGCGCTTCGGCGCGCCTGAATACACCGGCGAGATCCGCGCCAGGGCCTTGAGCGTGCGCAACTTCCTCGAAGGCGTGAACGTCAGCGACGGCGACGTGCTGATCGGCCTGCAAGCCACCACCGCGCGCATCGAGCGTTTCAAGCTGCGCGGCGGTACCGGTAGCTTGCAGCTCGAAGGCACGGCCAGCCTGGGCGCGGCGCCCAAGGCGCAGCTCACGCTGCTGGCCGAGCAGTTCCAGTTGCTCGGCCGGGTCGACCGGCGCGTGGTCACCAGCGGCCAGGCCCGGCTTCAGCTCGACCGCGAAAACCTGGCGCTGGACGGCAAGTTCGGCATCGACGAGGCGCTGATCGACTTCAGCCGCAGCGACGCGCCCAGCCTGGGCGACGATGTGCAGGTCAGGCGCGCCAAACCTTCCGACGACCCCAAGGTGGCCGCTGCCGCCATCGCCAAAGGCCCGGCCACGCCGGCACCGACGCGCAAGGTGGCGCTGGACCTGCGGGTGGCGCTGGGCGACAAGCTGCGCCTGCGCGGCCGCGGCCTGGACACTTTGCTGAAGGGTGACCTGCACCTCACGTCACCGGGCGGGCGGTTGGCCGTCAACGGCACGGTGAATGCCGATGAAGGCACTTACGAGGCTTACGGCCAGAAGCTCTCGATCGACCGCGGCAGCATCGCCTTCAACGGCCCGCTGGACAACCCGCGCCTGGACATCGAGGCAGTGCGGCCCGACAGCGACGTGCGCGTCGGCGTGGCCGTGACCGGCACCGCGGTGAACCCGCGCATCCGGCTGTTCTCGGTGCCCGAGCTGTCCGAGATCGACAAGCTGTCGTGGCTGGTGATGGGCCGCGCCAGCGACGGCCTGGGCCGCGCCGACACCGCGCTGCTGCAGCGCGCCGCGGTGGCATTGCTGTCGGGCGAGGGCCCGGGCGTGACCGACCAGATCATCAAGGCGATCGGGCTGGACCAGGTGTCGCTCAAACAAGGCGACGGCGAGGTGCGCGAGACGGTGGTGTCGCTCGGCAAGAACCTGTCGCGGCGCTGGTACGTGGGCTACGAACGCGGCCTCAACGCCACCGCCGGCACCTGGCAGCTGATCTACCGCATCGCCCAGCGTTTTACCTTGCGCGCGCAGTCGGGGCTGGACAACTCGCTGGATGTGATCTGGACGTGGCGCTGGCAATGAACCACCACGCCGCCTGGTGGCCCCGACAGGAATCGAACCTGTATCTGCCCCTTAGGAGGGGGCTGTTCTATCCATTGAACCACGGAGCCGGCGGGGTGATTTTGCCCCAAGCGCCGGCTGCACCCGCACTCCCCAGACTGGGGAATTGCGCACGCACCTGGTGCGCATATCCGACGCGTCAATGGGGATGTTCAATGCCCGCAACGTCAATCTGAATTGATACACACGCGTCGGTGTGAAGGTGAATATTGACATTCGACAGTGCAGGAGCTCGATGTCATATTCCGCCCCCTGAGGCAGACCTAAGATTCTGTCTGTGCGATCAATCGGAGGCAGGTGGGACGGAATGGTCACGCGGCAACGCAAGAGCAAAGACAAGGACAAAGCGCCCAAGGTGGTCTGGCGCATTTCAGCAGCGGCCCCGCTGGGTGAGTACGTGCATTCGCGACCCGATGCACCGGCCGATGCGGCGGCTGCCGCCGCGGCCAAAGCCAAGCTGGTTGCGGCCTCTGCCGACGGCGAACCGAAAGAATTGGCCGAGCGCGGTTGGCACCACTCGACCCACGAACTGGTACACGGCCTGGACATGAGCGAAGAATCGATCGACACCCTGCCCGACGACCTGTTCGATCAGTACTTCAAGACGGACCCGCCGCCAGCGTGATGCCCGAGACGGCCGTGATCCCCGTTCCTGCGGGCCGCATGGCGCGCGACAGCAGCAGCACCGGCAGCAGCCCCACCAGCACGATCGCCAGCGACGGCAGCGCGGCCTCGCCCAGGCGCTCGTCGCGCGCCAGCTGGTAGGCCACCACCGCCAACGTGTCGCTGTTGAAGGGCCGCAGCACCAGGGTGGCGGGCAGCTCCTTCATCACATCGACGAACACCAGCAGCAGCGCCGCCAGCGAGGCGCGCTGCAGCAGCGGTGCATGCAGGTGAAAGAACAGGCGGCCGCGTGACGCGCCGAGCATGCGCGCGGTCTCGTCGATGCTGGTGGGCACGCGGGTGTAGCCGGCCTCGACCGACTGCAAGGCCACCGACGAAAACCGCACCAGGTAGGCGTACATCAGCCCGAGCACCGTGCCGGTCATCAGGGCGCTGGCGCCGGCGTTCGGAAAGCGCGCCTGCAGCCAGCCCACCGGCAGCAGGATGCCCACCACGATCACGGCGCCCGGTACCGCATAACCGAGCGACACCACGCGGGTGGCCCAGTGCAGCGCCCGACCGCCCTGCGTGCGCAGCGCCAGGCCCAGGCCCAGGGCGACCAGCACCGCCAGCACGGCGGCCATGGCGGCCAGGCTGAAGCTGGTCCAGGCCCACTGGCTGAAGCGGGCCAGAGTTGCGTAGGTGGCGTCCGCGGCGTACGGCAAGCCCGCCGCATCGCCCTGCGCCTCTTGCCACAGCAAGCGCAGCAGCACGGCCACCGGCAGCACAAAGCCCAGCAGCACCGGCAGCGCGCAGGCCAGCAGCGCCAGCATGGCCGGGGCACCGGTGAGCTTGAGCGGGCGCGCTTCGTTGCCATTCATCGGCGCGCTGCGGCCACCGGCAAAGCGCAGGCGGTGCTGGGCCCGCCGCTCCAGCCACAGCAGCACCGCCACCACCAGCAGAAGCACCGACGCCAACTGGGCCGCGGCGGTCGCATCGTTCATCACCAGCCAGGCCTTGTAGATGCCGGTGGTGAAGGTCTGCAGGCCGAAGTAGGAGGTGACGCCGTAGTCGGCCAGGGTCTCCATCAGCGCCAGCGCCACGCCGGCCGCCACGGCGGGCCGGGCCAGCGGCAGCGCCACCTCGCGCACCCGCCGGCCGGTGCCGGCGCCGAGCAGGCGCGCCGCCTCCATCAACTGCACGCCGCGTTCGCTCAATGCCGTGCGGGTGAGCACGTACACGTACGGGTACAGGCACAGCACGAACAGCGCGGCCGCACCGCCCAGGCTGCGCACGTCTGGCCAGAGTGCGCCTTGCGCGCCGGTGGCGGCGCGCAGGGCAGTCTGCAAAGGGCCGCTGTACTGCAGGAAGTCGGTGGCGGCATAGGCCAGCACGTAGGCCGGCATGGCCAGCGGCAGCAGCAGCGCCCATTCGAAGAAGCGCCGGCCGGCAAAGTCGAACAGCGTGACGAGCACGGCTGTCGCACCGCCCACGGCCGCCACACCCACGCCGACAAACAGCACCAGCCAGAGCGAGTTGGCCGCGTAGTCGGGCAGCACCGTCTGGGCCTGGTGGCGCAGCACCGCCAGCGCACCGGCATCGAGTGCCAACCAGGAGCCCAGCACACCGAGCACGGGCACGGCCAGCAGCAGGCACGCGAAAGTCAGGACACGGAGCATGGCGGTGAAGAGACGAGAAGCCCGGCTGAATCCAGGGCACGAATGCGAACGATTTTTGTTTGTGACTGCCGTCGATATCATAGGCGCATGTTTCTGGAGATCGATCACGTCTCGGTGCGCTACCCCGGCAGCGCTGGCGCACGCGCGGCCGTCCAGGCGGTGTCGCTGGCGCTGCCGACCGGTCAGATCGGCGTGCTGATCGGCCCTTCGGGCTGCGGCAAGACCTCATTGCTGCGCGCGATTGCGGGGCTGGAGCGCCCCAGCGCCGGACGCATCGCGATCAACGACGGGACCGGGACCGAGGTGTTGAGCGACGCCGCAGCGGGCGTGCACCTGGCGCCCGAGGCGCGCCGCATCGGCATGGTGTTCCAGGACTACGCGCTGTTCCCGCACCTGAGCGTGGCCCGGAACGTGGCCTTCGGCATCCACCACCTGCCCCGGGCCGAGCGGCGCGCCCGCACCGAAGAGGTGCTTGAGCTGGTGGGCCTGGGGCACGCCGCGCAGCGTGCGCCGCACCAGCTGTCGGGTGGGCAGCAGCAGCGCATCGCGCTGGCGCGGGCGCTGGCGCCCAAGCCGCGCCTGCTGCTGCTGGACGAGCCGTTTTCGAGCCTGGACGTGGACCTGCGCGAGCGCCTGGCCCACGAGGTGCGCGCGATCCTGAAGACCAGCCGAACCACCGCGCTGTTCGTCACCCACGACCAGTTGGAGGCGTTTGCCGTGGGCGACGTGATCGGCGTGATGAACCAGGGCGCGCTGGAGCAGTGGGACGACGCCTACACGCTGTACCACCGCCCGGCCACGCGCTTCGTGGCCGACTTCATCGGCCACGGCGTGTTCACCCCGGCCCAGATCGTGGCCGCTCCCGCACCCGGCGAGCCCGGAAAACCCGCGACCCGCCTGCTGCGCACCCCGCTGGGCGACCTGGCCGGCACCGACGCCTGCGTGCTGCCCGACGCCTACCCGGACGGCCGCTGCGACGTGCTGCTGCGCGCCGACGACATCGTGCATGACGACGCCGCGCCGGTGAAAGCACGCATCGAGCGCAAGGCCTTTCGTGGCTCCGAATTTCTCTACACGTTGCGGCTGGCCAGTGGCGAGCAGGTGATGGCCCATGTGCCGTCGCACCACGACCACCAGATCGGCGAATGGATCGGCATCCGCGCCGAGATGGATCACGTGGTGACTTTCGCCCGAACACCGCAACCGTGACATAGCCCCCGAGACCGGGGAGAAGCTTGCAACGGCGTGCAACTTCTCAGCGCTGGCGCGGCTCCAAACGGGGTCGCAGGAATATACTGAGGAGTCGATTTGTCTCAATTTCAGCCAGTTCAGGGCAAGCAGCGCAAGGGGTTGTTGATGGGTAGCAAACTCAAGGTGGCAGGTTGGCTGGCGGTGGGTGCCGTCGCAGGCGCGCTGGCCACCATGCAATTGCAGGCCATCGCCCGCAGTTCGGTCTCGCAGCTCCCGCTCGAAGAACTCCAGCAGCTCGCAGCGGTCTTCGGCATGGTCAAGTCCGACTACGTCGAGCCCGTCGACGAGAAGAAACTGATCACCGACGCCATCAGCGGCATGGTCTCCGGGCTCGACCCGCACTCGCAGTATTTCGACAAGAAGACCTTCAAGGAATTCCGTGAAGGCACGACCGGCAAGTTCGTCGGCGTGGGCATCGAGATCGGCATGGAAGACGGCCTCGTCAAGGTCGTCTCGCCGATCGAAGGCTCGCCCGCCTTTCGCGCCGGCATCAAGAGCGGCGACCTGATCACCAAGATCGACGACACCATCGTCAAGGGCCTGACGATGGACCAGGCCGTCAAGCGCATGCGCGGCGAGCCCAATACCAAGGTGGTTCTCACCATCTTCCGCAAGGCCGAGACGCGCAGCTTCCCGGTCACGATCGTGCGCGAAGAAATCCGCCAGCAAAGCGTGCGCTCCAAGGTGGTCGAGCCGGGTTACGCCTGGCTGCGCGTGAGCCAGTTCCAGGACCGCACGGTCGATGACTTCGCGCGCAAGCTCGAAGAAATCTACAAACAGGAACCGAACCTCAAGGGCCTGGTGCTCGACCTGCGCAACGACCCGGGCGGTTTGCTCGAAGCCTCGGTCGCGATCTCGGCAGCCTTCCTGCCCAGCGACGTGGTGGTGGTGTCCACCAATGGCCAGATCGCCGACTCGAAGTCGGTCTTCAAGGCCGCGCCCGAGTACTACCTGCGCCGCGGCGGCAGCGACCCGCTGCGCAAGCTGCCCGAAGCGATCAAGAAGGTGCCGCTGATCGTGCTGGTGAACGAAGGCTCGGCCTCGGCCAGCGAGATCGTCGCTGGTGCGCTGCAAGACCACAAGCGCGCCACCATCATGGGCGCGCAGACCTTCGGCAAGGGCTCGGTGCAGACGGTGCGCCAGTTGTCCCCCGAAACCGCGCTGAAAATCACCACCGCGCGCTACTACACGCCCAGCGGCGCGTCGATCCAGGCCAAGGGCATCGTGCCCGACGTGATGCTCGACGAAACCGCCGAAGGCAACCTGTTTGCCGCGCTGCGCGTGCGCGAGGCCGACCTCGAGAAGCACCTGCAGAGCGGCCAGGGCGCCGAGACGAAAGACGAGGCGCGCGAAAAGGCACGCGAAGAAGCGCGCAAGAAGCTCGAAGACGAGACCTCTGCGAAGAAGGCTGCGACCGCGCCCAAACCACTGCCCGAATTCGGCAGCGCCGAAGACTTCCAGCTCGCCCAGGCGCTGAACCGCCTGAAGGGCAAGCCGGTGCTCGTCAGCAAGACCGCGGTGGAGCGCAAGGCCGAGGCCACCACCAACTGATCGCTGCGGCGCCTCGCAGCAACGCCCGCTTGTGCGGGCGTTGTCGTTTTCGGCCCTCGCCGGCATTCGCTCCCGCTATGCTGCGCGCATGAACGACGACCAACTGCTGCGCTACTCGCGCCACATCCTGCTCGACGAACTGGGCATCGAAGGCCAGCAGCGCCTGCTCGCGGCGCACGTGCTGGTGATCGGCGCCGGCGGGCTGGGCTCGCCGGTACTGATGTACCTGGGCACGGCGGGTGTGGGCCGCATCACCGTGGTCGACCACGACACGGTGGACCTCACCAACCTGCAGCGCCAGATCGCCCACACCACCGCGCGGGTGGGCACGCCCAAGGTCACGTCGGCAGCGCAGACGATCGCGGCCATCAACCCCGAAATAGAAGTCATCGCGCTGCAGGAACGCGCCGACGCGACGCGCCTGGACGCACTGGTCGCCGCAGCCGACCTGGTGCTCGACTGCAGCGACAACTTCGCCACCCGCCACGCCGTCAACGCCGCGTGCGTGAAACACCGCAAGCCGCTGGTGTCGGGCGCGGCGATCGGCTTCGACGGGCAGGTTTCGGTCTACGACACGCGTGTCGACACGAACCCGTGTTACGCCTGCATCTTCCCGCCCGAGGCCGGGTTCGAAGAAGTGCGCTGCGCCACGATGGGCGTGTTCGCGCCGCTGGTGGGCATCATCGGCACGGTGCAGGCCGCCGAGGCGTTGAAGCTGCTGGCCGGCGTGGGCACGTCGCTGGCGGGCCGGCTGCAGATGCTCGACGGGCGGGCGATGGAGTGGACCGAAATCAGGCTCGCGCGCCAGGCCGGCTGTACGGTGTGCGGCGGTCGGGCGCCAGCGCCGGCGCCTTGAACCGGCCGCCCCCGCCCCGCACCTTCGCGCCACCCTGCCCTCGGCCGCCCCTCAAGGCTGCAACACAATCTTCGCCGCCGCGCTGCGTCCCTGGTCGAGGTCGCAGAAGGCCTGCGCGCCGTCGCTCAGGCGCCGGGCTTCGACCCACGCCAGGTCGCCGAAGCTGCCGCGGTGCAGCGCGCCGACGGTGGCGATCAGGTCGGCGGTGGTGTAGGTGTAGGTGCCCTGCAGGGTGATCTCGGCCAAGGTGAGCTTGCGCATGTCGATCTCGCTGGCCCAGTCTTGCAGCCCGATGTGCATGATCGCGCCACCCGGCTTGACGGCCGCAAACGCCTGCTGGCGCGTAGCCTTGGCGCCTACCGCGTCGATCACGTAGTCGAATGCGGCGTCGGCGAGCGGGCTGTGGCGCGGGTCGATGGCCTCGCAGCCGACATGCCGCGCGATCGCGGCGCGGCGAAGCTCGTTCAGTTCGGTCATGACGAGCTGCACCACCCCGAGCCGCTGCAGCAGCAGGCCCGCCAGCATGCCGATGGCACCCCCACCGATCACCAGCACCCGGCATTCGTGCAAGGGCCGCGCGAGCACGCGCATCGACAGGTTGATGGCGTGCCAGGCGGTCGCTGCCGGCTCGGTGAGCGCGGCGACCAGCGCGGGCATGTCCTGCGGCATCGCAATCAGAGAGGCAGCCGGAATGCTCATGTACTCGGCGTACGCACCGGGTCGCGTCATGCCGACCATGGTTCGGTTTGCGCACAGGTTGTTGCGGCCCTGCACGCAATACTCGCAGCGCCCGCAGACGATCAACGGGTTGCCGGTCCAGCGCGTGCCCACGTCGAAGGCGGGCGCCTGGCTCGCCACGATGCTGCCCACGAACTCGTGACCCAGCACCAGCCCAGGCTGGCGGCGCGGGTCGTGCCCGTGCCAGGCGTGCATGTCCGAACCGCAGATGCCGACCGCCTCGATCTTCAACACCACCTCGCCGCTCGCCGCTTCGGGCATCGGCCGCTCGAGCAACTGCATTTCGCCGGGCTGCGTGTAGACAAGCGCCTTCATCGTGAGTCTCCGTGGTGCGTTGCAGTGATCGCGTCGCGCATGCGCTCGACCATGGTGTCGATGTCCGCCGGCTCGCACACGAACGGCGGCGCGAGGATCAGGGTATCGCCCGGAGCCCGGGTCAGCAGGCCGCGATCGAACGCAGCGCCTTGTGCGGCCTGGCCGCGCTGGCCCGGCGCGCCGGGGTACGGCGCCAGTTCGATGCCGGCGGCCAGGCCGATGTTGCGCACGCTGAGCACGCCGGGCGCGTCGGCCAGCGAGTGCACGGCGCGCTCGAAGTGAGGCGCAAGAGCACGCACGCGGGCGGGCAGGGCTTCGTCGCGCAGCACGTCGAGCATGGCCAGTGCTGCGGCGCAGGCCAGCGGGTGGCCGGAACAGGTGTAGCCGTGCATCAGTTCGGCCGTGTGCGCCGGCCCCTGCATCAGGGTGTCGTGGATGTCGCGCCGCACCAGCACGCCGCCCAGCGGCGCGGCGCCGTTGGTGACGGTCTTGGCGAAGACGATCATGTCCGGCACCACACCCAGCGCCTGCGCGGCGAACATGTCCCCCAGCCGCCCGAAGCCGGTGATGACTTCGTCGAAGATCAGCAGCAGGCCCAGCCGGTCGCAGATCGATCGCAGGCGCTGCAGGTAACCCACGGGCGGCACCAGCACGCCGGTCGACCCTGCCACCGGTTCGACCATCACCGCAGCGATGTTCGATGCGTCGTGCAGCGCCGCGATGCGGGTCTCCAGCTCGTCGGCCATCTCGGCACCCGCCGTGGGTTGGCCCCTCACGAAGGCCTGGGTCGCGGGGTCCCAGGTCGAGCGCAGGTGGTCCACACGCAGCA
>JANOQS010000317.1:0-2610 GCA_031414975.1 Methylibium sp.
AGCTCGCGGACTCGGGCTATTCGACGCTGTCGATCCAGATGCCGGTGCTGCCCAGTTCAGCCAAGCTCGGCGACTACTTCCCGACCTACGGCGACGCGGCCGAACGCTTCTCGCTGGCGGCCGACTGGCTGCGCGCGCGGGGCAACAAGAAGCTCGCGCTTGTCTCGCACAGCCTCGGCGCCACGATGGCCAACCACTACCTGATCAGCCGCGGTGACCCAAAAGTGGATGCCTGGGTGTTCATCGGCATCATCAACGGCCTGGAAGACATGTTCCGCATCCAGATTCCGGTGCTCGACATCTACGGCTCGCTGGACTGGAGCGTGACCATCGTCGGTGCCGATGAGCGGCGCAAGCAGATCCTGCGCATCCCGGGCTCCCGGCAGGTGGTGGTCGAGGGCGCGATGCACTTCTTCGAAGACCGCCAGGATGTGCTCAACCGCGCCATCGTGACCTTCCTTGACGACGTGCTCCAGGCACGGTGAACGTGGCGCCCTTGCGCGCGCGTTTCAGCGCCGCTCACCCGGGCCGGGCACCAGCCCGTACGGCTCGACCAGCGGCCAGACGTGGATCGGGATCATGTTCTTCATGCGCTTCGGCTCTTCGCGCCGCAGGTGAATCACCGTTTCGACCGCCTTCATCTCGACCCGGGCCCGCGCAAATTCGAGCCCGCGCGGGCCAATGCGCGGCATCAGCCAGCCGACGATCGGGCGCAGCCAGTTCGGCATGCGCCGCAGCGGCAAGCCACCGGCGGCGCGCTGCACGTTCGCCAGAAAGCCCTTGACCGGCCCCTGGCGCTTGCCCGCACTGCCCGGCACCGAGGTGCGCACCTCGTCGCCCAACAAACCCAGCAGCTCTTCGCCGCGCTCATTGCGCACCAACAGCCACTGCTCGCCCTCGCCGCCCATGTAGCCGACCGTGATGTCGGCCAGCACGTTGGTGTAGTCCACGCAGGTGCGGCAGGTGAGCGGGAAGAAGTCGGGCGGCAGCTTGGAGATCGGCAACTGCAGGAACGGGATCGCCTTGCGGCGGCCGTCGGCGAAGCGCAGTTCGACGTGATAGTCGGCACGAAATTCGAGGTAGGTGATCGCGTCGGCCTCGGTGCCCACGTCCTGCGCCACCAGTTCGAGGAACTGATGGAAGCGCTCGGTCGTGGTGTTGTCCGAACACGGCGTGCCGATCACGTAGAGCCGCTCGAAGCCGAGTTCCTTTTCCAGCGCGCGCAAGGCATACACCTGGCACGGAATGGCGATGACCGCGAGGCGCTTGTAGCCCAGCGCGAGCGCCGGCTCCAGCAGCGCCAGCAGCGGCGCGTAGCCCATGCGCATGCCGCGGCACGCCGCCAGGCCGGCGGCTTGAGTCACCAGCACCGGCACCGGGCGCCACTTGTCGTCCGGGTCTTGCGCCATCGTCAGCACGGCGTCGACCTTGCCCGTCTCCAGCAGGCGCTCGGCGATGCGCGTGGTGATGCCGCTCCACTGCGCGCCGGCACGCGGTTGGGCGAGCGACGCACGCAGCATCTGCCGGATCGGGCCGAAGAACCGTTCGTCGGTTCGCGCCGGGTAGCGGGTGCGGCCGTGCACCTGCTGTTCGAGGCGCGGGTAGTCGGGCTGGATGAACTGGCAGGCGCGCCCGCAGCGTTTGGGGTCGTGTGTGCGCGAGATGCCGCAGTCGGTGCACAGGCCGCGCGCGGCAGCGGCAGGCGGCGTCAGCACCGCACCCGGTGGCGACACCGGTGCCGGCGCAGCGAGCTTGACGACCGGCGCCTCAGCCGCTGAAAACCGAAGGGCGGGGTTGGCCGGAACCAGGGAAGGCATGGGCGATCCTGTGCCGTTGCTGCTGGCGTTCGAACAGGCTGAGGGTCCAGGCGAGGCGGCCGTCTTGCTGCGCGGACGGCGCGCAGTCGGGCACCGGCGCCGGCTCGCGATCGGCAACCGGGGTGGCGGTGACGGCGGCGGCATCGACGAGGAACTGGATCGCCGGCAGCGGCAGCAGATCACCGTCGTCGTGCCGCACGCTGCGCGGCAGCACCAGCGCGGCCAGCGACGCACGCGCCACCAGCGTCAGCTTGCGATTGGTGGACACCACGGCGCGCTGGGTCACCGAGTCGCAGCCGCCACGTTCGACCTCGCGGCCGATCTCGGCGTAGACCAGCCGCGCGGCTTGAATGGCGGCGCGGCAGTCGCGCGGCAGTTCGGCCAGGCCGAGTTCGGCGCGGTGGTACAGCGCGTCGGCGCTGCGCAGCAGGCGCGCCACGACCGTGCCCAGCGCGGGGCTGAAGCTCGGCGCGAGCAGCCACGCATCGGGGTCGAGCCCGGCCTCGCGCAGCCACGCGCGCGGCAGGTACAGGCGGCCCAGGCGCGCGTCTTCGCCCACGTCGCGCGCGATGTTGGTGAGCTGCATTGCCACGCCCAGTTCGCAGGCGCGGGCGAGTGCCTGCGGGATGCGCGCGCCCATGATCAGCGCCATCATCGCGCCCACCGTGCCGGCCACGCGCGCGGCGTAAGCCTGCAGGTCGGCCAAGGTCTCATAGCGGCGATCGTCCATGTCCCACTGAAAACCGTCGAGCAGCGCCAGCAGCAGCGCACGCGGAATGCGGAAGCGCTTGAC
>JANOQS010000318.1:0-5318 GCA_031414975.1 Methylibium sp.
AGGTCGCGGCGCGGCTCGGGCACCAGGTCGGGCGCCGGCTCGGTCTGGCGCGAATCGGCCCAGGTCATCGGCTTGGCGGGCTCGGGCGTGACGACGACCTTGGCCGGCGGCTTCAGCACTTCGGGCTCGTCGGCAAACTGCGACTGGGGGCCGACGTCTGGCTCGGGCGGGCGGCTCGGCGCAGCCGCGCTGGGCGCCACAGTGCCCCACCACTTGGGTTCATTGCGGGCGCGCGACTGGCGCCGCCACAGGGCGGCCACCGCCAGGGCCAGCAAGCCACTCATCGCGGCCAATGCATAGACCAGCGGGTTGGCGTAACGCTGCGACTCGGCTTCCTTGATGCGTGCCTGCAAGGTGGCCAACGACTTTTGCGCCGCCTGGGTTTCATCACGCACGCGGGTGAGGCTGTCTTCGAGCGCCTTCAGGCGCGCCTGATCGGCCGACAAGACCTCTTGCGCGACCGGGATGGGCGCGGGCTTGGGTGCTTCGGCCAGCAGCACGGCCGAGGCCGGGGCGGCTGCGACCGGGGCTGCCGTGACCTGTGGCGTCGGCGTCGGCGGGGGAGTCGGGGTGGGAACAGGCGGCGCTGCGACCGGCGTTTCGGGCGCAGAGGCCTTGGCCGTGAGGATCGACGGCGCGGGCTCGAGTTTCAGGCGCGGGCCCGGCCGCGCTGGCGCCGCCGCTGTCTTGAAGGTCGGTGCCTGGGTGCGCCGGACCTGCGACGCGGTGGCGGTGTTGGTACTGGTGCTGCGGCGCGCTGCAGTGCGCGGCGCAGAAGAGCGCGGGCGCGGCGCGGCCCGCGGGGCTGCAGCGACAGGCGCGGCCGACGCGCCGCTCTGATCGGCGGCCGGCCGGGAGCCTGGAGAGAGCGGCGCCGATGCCGCATCAGCAGGCGCCGACGGCGCGGCCGATTCGGCCGGCGTACCCGCCTGGGCCAGGCCCATCGCGGGCGGATCGATGAAGGCCACGAACTTGCGCGTGGTCTTGCTGTCGCAGCCCAAGGTGAGCAACACGGTGACGACCGGCTCGTCGATCAGGGAGCTGGTGCGCACCCGCACCTTGCGCTCGGCGCCTTCGCCCGGGTCGAGCTGCACGCGAACCAGCGGCTGCACCAGCTTGTTGTCGCCGGAAAAAACTTCGGCGAACACACACTCGGATGTCAACGTTTCGTCGCCGGACAGCCGGACGGTGGCCTCGAAATTGAGCGGCTGCCCGAGGAAGGTTGAGTTGCTGACCCGTCCGAACCCGATGGCCTGGGCCGCTGATACAGCAACCCACAGCATGGAGCCGATGGTGTAGTGGGTCGAAGCTCTGCGCATGCGTGTTGTGGTGCTGAAAGCATACGAACTCTAGCATGAAGACACATTCAGCCAGCCTGTGGGATCACCAACTTGAAACGGGTGTGCTGCATGCCACAGTTACTCGATTCGGCTGCGGAACCGCCTGTTGCTCCGGGCGCACAAGGCTCCGCTCCCGGGTCTTGAATCAAGCCTGGATTCAGCCTCGATAGCTGGGGTCGGCACGGTCCAGCCGGCGCAACAGGCCGGGCCAGGTCAGGGCCCCGCCGCCCACACCGCGCGTGGCCTGGCGGGCCTGCTCGGCTGCCGTGGCGATGATGCCCGGGTCCACCCGAATGAGGGGTGCGCCACCGGCCATGGCGCGCACCTGGATCGTGCAGACGGTCTCGAACACATACATCGCCAGGAACGCGTCGGCGATCGTCGGCCCCAGAGTCAGCAGGCCGTGGTTGCGCAGCATCAGGTAGGTGTTGCGCCCCAGGTCGGCCACCAGGCGCGGCTTTTCGTCATCGCGCAAGGCCAAGCCTTCGTAGTCGTGGTAACCCAGGCTGCCCAGCACGAAGATCGATTGCTGCGACAGCGGCAGCACCCCGCCCTGCTGCGCCGAGACCGCGATGCCATTGAGCGTGTGCGTGTGCATCACGCACTGCGCGTCGTGGCGCGCCGCGTGGATGGCACTGTGAATCGTGAAGCCGGCCGGGTTGACCGAGAAGGCCGACTCCTCCAGCTTGTTGCCCTGCAGATCGATCTTGATCAGGCTTGACGCGGTGATCTCTTCGAACAGCAGCCCGTACGGGTTGATCAGGAAGTGGTTCTCGGTGCCCGGCACGCGCGCGCTGATGTGCGTGAAGACCAGGTCGTCCCACTTGAACAGCGCCACCAGCCGGTAGGCGGCGGCCAGGTCGACGCGGGTCTGCCACTCGTCGGCACTGACACGGTTTTCGAGCGACGGGATGGACAAGGTGCGGGTCGACATGGGGTTCTCCTCAGGGGCGGCGGCGGCGCAAGCGCTCATGGACAATAGGCTTGCACGGCCGCATCATGCGGCCACGCCAGCGACCGAACATGGACATTGCCGTTCTGACCCCTCCCGAACGCGCCGGCATCGAGGCCGGCTCGTGGTTCGCGCGATTGTCTCAGCGCCTGCGCGACGCCATTCTGGCGCGTGCCTCGGTGCGCCGGCTGCAAGACGGCGCGATGCTGGCCTCGCGCGGCGCACCGGCCGACCAGTGGTGCGGCGTGGCCAAGGGCGCGGTGCGAGTCAGCTCGGTGTCGCTATCGGGCAAGCAGGTGACCCTGACCTATGTGGAGCCCGGCACCTGGTTCGGAGACATTGCACTGTTCGACGGCCTACCGCGCACGCACGATGCCAACGCCCACGGCGACACGACCTTGCTGGTGGTGCACAAAGGCGACTTCAAGGAACTGCTCGCACAACACACCGAACTCTACGAAGCGCTGCTGCGCCTGAACTGCCGCCGCCTGCGGTTGTTGTTCGACGTGGTCGAAGACCTGAACACGCGCCCGCTGGCGGCCCGTCTGGCCAAGCAGATCCTGCTGCTGGCACGCAGCTACGGCGTGGCGCAGGGCGAAGAAATCCGGATCGGCCTGCAGCTTGCGCAGGAAGACCTGGCGCAGTTGCTGGGTGCTTCGCGCCAAAGAGTCAACCAGGAGTTGAAGGGCTTCGAGCGCGACGGCGCGGTGCGCATCGAGCCGACACGGCTGGTTGTGCTCTCGAAAGAAAAGCTGCTCGCGGTGGCCGACCGCTGATCCCGATCTCCAACTCGTCACCTCCTCACCTCGCCCCCCATGGAAAACTACTCAGGCACCAAGCCCGTCGCCGATCAACACGCCTTCGACACGGCTGCGCTACAGGCTTACCTGCAGGACCGGCTGCCCGGGTTCGCCGGCCCGCTGACCGTCGAACAGTTCAAGGGCGGCCAGTCGAACCCGACCTACAAACTGGTGACGCCGCAGCGAGCCTATGTGATGCGCTCCAAGCCGGGCCCGGCCGCCAAGCTGCTGGCCTCGGCCCACGCGATCGACCGCGAGTTCACGGTCATGAAGGCGCTGCAGGGCAGCGGCGTGCCGGTCCCGCAGATGCACCTGCTGTGCGAGGACGAAAGCGTGATCGGCCGGGCCTTCTTCGTCATGGAGTTCATGCAGGGCCGCGTGCTGTGGGAGCAGTCGCTGCCCGACTTCGACCCACCCGCGCGCGCCGCCGTCTACGACGAGATGAACCGTGTGATTTCAGCGCTGCACCAGGTCGACGTGACCGGCGCGGGCCTGTCGGCCTACGGCAAGCCGGGCAACTACTTCGACCGCCAGATCGGCCGCTGGAGCAAGCAGTACCTGGCCTCCATCACCGAGCCGATCGACGCGATGGACCGGCTGATGGAATGGCTGCCCGCCCACATGCCCGCCAGCGCGCGTGACGAGAGCCAGGTGACCGTGGTGCACGGCGACTACCGCCTGGACAACATGGTGTTCCACCCCACCGAGCCGCGCATCATTGCGGTGCTCGACTGGGAACTCTCGACCTTGGGCCATCCGCTGGCCGACTTCAGCTACCACTGCATGTCGTGGCACATCACGCCAGGCTCGTTCCGCGGCATCGGCGGGCTCGACCTGGCGAGCCTGGGCATCCCCGACGAGAAGGCTTATGTGCGGCGCTATTGCGAACGCACCGGCAGGATCGAAAAGGGCGGCGACCCGGCCGCGGTGATGGCCGACTGGAATTTCTACATGGCCTACAACCTGTTCCGCATGGCCGGCATCCTGCAGGGCATTGCCAAGCGGGTGGTCGATGGCACCGCCTCCAGCGCGCAGGCAAGACAGGCCGGTGCCGGGGCGCGCCCGCTGGCCGAGATGGGCTGGCGGATTGCGAATTCGGCGCGGGCCTAACTGACCTAAGATCACGGCTCAACCAGGAGCCACCACCATGATCGACGTGCATTCGTGGGCCACTCCGAACGGCCACAAGGTCCACATCATGCTGGAAGAATGTGGCCTGCCGTACAAGGTGCATGCGGTGGACATCGGAGCCGGTGACCAGTTCAGGCCCGAGTTCCTGGCCATCAGCCCGAACAACAAGATCCCGGCCATCGTCGACTCCGACGGGCCGGACGGAAAGCCGATCTCGCTGATGGAGTCGGGCGCGATACTGCTCTACCTGGCCTCCAAGACCGGCAAGTTCCTGCCCACCGGCACGCGCGAGAAGTTCGCCGTGATGGAGTGGCTGATGTTCCAGATGGGCGGCGTCGGGCCGATGCTGGGGCAGGCGCACCACTTTCGCATCTACGCGCCCGAGAAGATCGAGTACGCGATCAACCGCTACAGCAACGAAGCCAGGCGCCTGTACAGCGTGATGAACGGCCGCCTGGCCAAGAGCAAGTACATCGCCGGGCCCGAGTACAGCATCGCCGACATCGCCATCTTCCCGTGGCTGCGCTCGTGGAAGAACCAGGGCATAGCCTGGAACGACCACCCGCACCTGAAGGGCTGGTTCGACGAGATCGCCGCGCGGCCCGCCGTGCAGCGCGGCGTGCAGGTGCTGGCCGACCTGCGCAGGCCGATCACCGACGACAAGTCGCGCGAGGTGCTGTTCGGCGCCAAGCAATACCAGCGGCGCTGACATCGCCGCTCCGAGGCAACGGGTCGCGGACCACGCGATCGCGCCGCGGCTCGGGTGCCTGCGTACAATCACGCCGTTCGGGGTGTAGCGCAGCCTGGTAGCGCAACTGGTTTGGGACCAGTAGGTCGCGAGTTCGAATCCCGCCACCCCGACCACTCACCGCCCACCCACTGCCCGTAGCTCAACTGGATAGAGCACCAGCCTTCTAAGCTGGGGGTCGGGGGTTCGAGTCCCTCCGGGCAGGCCACCGTGCGGGTCCATGCAGCATTGCTCATGGCGCGGGCTTGCTGAGCGACTGCTTGCGATGCTCACGCACGGCCCTCGACGCCATGTCGGGCACAGGCGGGGCGGTCGTCGCCGTGGCATGCTTCGGCCAGACCGATACG
>JANOQS010000319.1:0-3668 GCA_031414975.1 Methylibium sp.
GTCGAACTGAAGGTCGAGCACACCGGCCCCGGCCTGAGCTACCCGGTGCCGGCTGAAGAAGGCATTTCGCGACTGCGGCCCGACGCCGTCTTCGCCAGCGTGCGCGCCGTGCCGATGGCCGATGGCGACGCGCTCGACTTGTCTCGCTACCCGCTGCGGTTCGACACCGAAGAACTGCTGCAACTGCAAGGCGTCAACGCCCCGGTGGAGTTGCACTACGTTGACCTTCGCTGGACTCTGCAGCTCGACTGGGACCGCACGCTGCTGCCCGACTTGATGCTGTGGGTCAGCCACCGCGGCCGCAGCGCGCCCCCTTGGAATGGCCGGCATTGGGCGCTCGGCGTGGAGCCGGTCAACGGCGCGTTCGACCTTGGTCGGGTGGCCTCGCCACCGGGCAGCCATGCCGTGGCACGGCACGCCGGCGTCGCGCTGCATCCCGACTGGCCGCTGAGCTTGCACTACCGCTTGCAGGCGCGGCCCGGCATCTGACGCAACGGCACCGCAGACCATGGCCATCACCATCCGCGACGTTGCCGAGGCTGCCGGGGTCTCCGTCGGAACCGTGTCGCGCGCGCTGAAGAACCAGCGCGGCCTGTCCGATCAAACCCGCCGCCATGTGCGCGCCACCGCGCGAAAACTCGGTTACGACAGCGACCGCCTGCGCGGCGACAAGGCGCGCCGGCTCGTCTTCCTGGTGCACCGCCAGCACAGCAACTTCAGCACCAACCCGTTCTTCAGCTACGTGCTGCAGGGCGTGGAAGCCGCGTGTCGCGACCTGGGCGCCGTGCCCACCCTGCTGGCCACCGGCCCGGCCGATCCGGTGCGCGACCAGTTGCGCCTGCACGAACCCGACGCGCTGCTCGTCGCCGGCTTCTTCGAACCCGAAGTGCTGGCCCTGCTGGCCGGGCTGGACCTGCCGATGGCGCTGATCGACTTCTGGCTGCCGGGCCTGCCGTCGGTCAACCCCGACAACGTGCAGGGCGGCCACCTGGCCACGCAACATTTGCTGGCGCTGGGACGGCGCCGTATCGCGTATGTAGCCGGTTCGTTGGCCCACTTCAGCATTCGCCAACGCGAACAAGGCTTTCGGCGCGCGCTGTTCGAAGCCGGCGTGCTGGCAGACCCCGACCTCGAGGTCGTCGCCCCACCCGGCATGGGCCCCGATGCCGGCGCCGAAGCCGCGACCCGCCAACTGCTGCGCCTGCGCCAGCGGCCCGACGCGATCTTTGCCTACAACGACACCGCCGCACTCGCCGCGCTGCGCGTGTGCCTGCAGGCCGGCCTGCGCGTGCCGCAAGACGTGGCGATCATCGGCTTCGACGACATCCCCGCCGCGCGCAGCGCCTCGCCGCCATTGAGCACCCTGCGCGTCGACAAGGAAGCGCTCGGCCGCATCGGCGTCGAACTGGTGCTGGAAGGCAGCGAGATGCCGCAGGACATCACCGTGCCGGTGGAGTTGCTGGCAAGGGGGAGTACGCAGGGCTGAAGTTCAGGCGTGAACTTCAACCAGTTCGACTGTGGAGCTGGGCTTGGGAATCGGCAGGCCGTCTTCCTTCATGCCTTCGATGTGAAACTCGATCGCCTCGTGGATGAGCGCCGTCACTTCGGCCCGATCGGCTCCGACCGCCACACAGCCCGGAAGATCAGGGACATAGGCGCCGAAGCTCGTAGGCCCTTCTTCGATGATGACCAGGTACTGCATGGGTTTCCTCACTTCTTCAGACCTGCTTGCTTGAGCACGCTGTTCAATGTGCCGGGTGGTACCTCGACACTTACTCATCCGAAAACGTCACAGGCAACTTATAAGCCCGCCGACAGAGGAAGTCGACCGGTTGCTGTCTCAGTTGGTCGAATCGTCTCTCAAGGACCCTAAAGCTCGAGCCGTCCTCTTCAAGCCGGCGGCCGTCCCGCCCCTTGAGCGATCGGAATCCAAATGATCATCCTCACCGGAAGCGTCATCGCGAAAGTCGATCTCCTTCCCGAGGCCCTGGCATTGAGCCTGGACCACGTGCGGCGTTCGCGCGCCGAGCCCGGCTGCCTCTCGCACGCCGTTCACCAGGACGTTGAGGATCCGTCGCGGCTGGTGTTTGTCGAGGAGTGGGCCGACCACGCGGCGCTGGTCGCGCACTTCGCGGTGCCGGCGACGCGGGCCTTTGCGAAGGCGATCGGGAAATTTGCCGTCGGCACGCCGAGCTTGAACATCTTCGAGGCCCGGCGCGTCGAGCGCTGACGCGCCGCGAACCGCGCCCGCGCGGTCGGTCGTAGCGCGCTGTAACTACGGCAATGGAAGCGCCGCCGCGGCCCTTGTTGCGTCGCCAACGTTGACTCCGGTCAGGGAATCTCCGCTACGTTGCGCGGCGCCGCGGTCCTACTCTCAGGCCGCGCAACAGCGTCAAGTCGACCGGGTGGTCCGGCCACCCTGCTTCCAAACCCACGAAGGAGACTCTCATGAAAAAGGCATTGGCCCTGGCCGCATCCCTGGCCGTCTGCGGCGCCGCGTCGGCGCAGCAGGCCGTCGAAGTGCTGCACTGGTGGACGTCCGGCGGCGAAGCCGCGGCGCTGAACGTGCTGAAGGGCAACCTCGAAAAGCAGGGTGTCAAGTGGAACGACATGCCGGTCGCCGGTGGCGGCGGCGAAGCGGCCAACACCGCCGTGCGTGCGCGCGTGACGGCCGGCAACCCGCCCACCGCCATGCAGTTGCTCGGCTTCGACATCCTCGACTGGGCCAAGCAGGGCGCGCTGGCCGACCTGAACAGCGTGGCCACCAAGGAGGGCTGGGACAAGACCGTGCCGGTGGCGCTGCAGCAGTTCGCCAAGTTCAACGGCAAGTGGATCTCGGCACCGTTGAACGTGCACTCGACCAACTGGGTCTGGGCCAACAAGGCCGTGCTCGACAAGGCCGGCGTGACCGCCATGCCGACCAACTTCGACGAGTTCATGGCCGCGGCCGACAAGGTGCAGAAGGCCGGCTTCGTGGCGCTGGCGCACGGTGGCCAGGCCTGGCAAGACGCGACCATCTTCGACGGCGTGGTGCTGTCCACCGGCGGCATCGACTTCTACAAGAAGGCGTTCATCGAGAAAGACAAGGCCGCCCTCGGCTCCGACACCATGCTCAAGTCCTTCGAGCGCATGGCCGCCTTGCGCAAGCTGGTCGACAAGGACTTCTCGGGGCGCGACTGGAACGTGGCCTCGGGCATGGTCATCAGCGGCAAGGCCGGCTTCCAGATCATGGGCGACTGGGCCAAGGGTGAGTTCATCAACGCCAAGAAAGTGCCGGGCACCGACTTCCTGTGCATGCGCTTCCCCGGCACGCAGGGCATGGTGTCGTTCAACTCCGACCAGTTCGCGATGTTCAAGGTCGGTGCCGGCAAGGTCGAGGCGCAGAACAAGATGGCCAGCGCGGTGATGGACCCGGCCTTCCAGTCGGCCTTCAACGTCGTCAAGGGCTCGGCCCCGGCGCGCACCGACGTGCCCGACACCGCCTTCGACGCCTGCGGCAAGAAGGCCATGAAGGACCTGGCCGAAGCCAACACCAAGAACACGCTGGTGGGCTCGATGGCGCACGGCCATGCGGTGCCGGCTTCCATCAAGAACGCGTTCTACGACGTGATCACGCGCCACTTCAACGGCCAGATCGACAGCAAGGCGGCGGTGAAGGAGATGGTCGC
>JANOQS010000320.1:0-4485 GCA_031414975.1 Methylibium sp.
TTTGCGCTGTCAGGCGCGCGGTGAAGACAGGCGGGTCCCTGACCAGCGGCGCCGGTGCGTGGACGGGTGCCGTTTTGCGCCGATGCGACCGGATTTGGTGCAACCGGCCCCGAACTGTCGCCTGCCGGTGCGTCAGTCGGCGGCCTCGGCCTCGGCGTCGCGCCGGCAGGCCGCCTGCAGTTCGGCCCAGCCGGCCGGGCCCAGCGCGTCGAGCGTGCGGATGTTGGCCTCGAAGATCGCTTCCGGCTCGGGGAACGCCTCCACCGCGCGCGTGATGCTGTCTTCGCGCAGCAGGTGCAGGCAAGGGTAGGGCGAGCGGTTCGTGGCGTTGGCCAGGTCGTCGGGCGCGCTGCCAGCAAACTGGTAGTGCGGGTGGAAGCTGGCGAGCTGCAGCACGCCTTCGAGATCCAACTCGTGCACCGCGGCGTCAGCGACGTCGAGAAAGTCATTGAAGTCGGCGAAGTCCGTCAGCACCTGCGGATGGATCAGCAGCGTGGTCTCCACCTCCGCCGGGTCGGCGCTGGCCAGGTGCTGGAGTTCGTCGCGCAGCGTGGCCAACAGCACTGCGGCGTCGCCACTTTCGCTCACCACATAGCGCACCGTGCCCTTCACCTGGGGTGCCTTCGCGAATGGGCACAGGTTCAGGCCGATCACGGCCCGTTCCACCCAGGCGCGGGTTTCGCGGATGACGGTGTCGGTTCGGATGTCCATGTGGCTACAGTCGAGTATCGGGCACCGCCCGCACCCCCCCCTCGCCGATCACCCCGGTTCACCCGCCATGCCGCCGCCGAACCTGAAGTACCTGGCCGGTTACGCCGACGACGTGCAGGCCCAGGTGCGCCAGCTCATCGAACAAGGCCGCCTGGGCGACCGCCTGCGCCAGCGTTACGGCGGCACCCACGATGTGCGCACCGACCGCGCGCTGTACGACTACACCGTGGCGCTGAAGAACCGCTGCATGCGCAGCGCGCCGCGCTTGAGCAAGGTGGTGTTCGACAAGCAGTTGCAGTTGCTCCAGCATGCCTTGGGAACCCACACCACGGTGGCGCGGGTGCAGGGCGGGCGGCTGAAGGCCAAACGCGAGATCCGCGTCGCCAGCCTGTTCAGGGACACGCCGCCCGAGTTTCTGAAGATGATCGTGGTGCACGAACTCGCGCACCTGAAGGAGCCGCAGCACGACAAGGCCTTCTACCAACTCTGCGAGCACATGGAGCCCGACTACCACCAGCTCGAATTCGACCTGCGGCTGTACCTGACCGCACAAGAACTTGCGGTATCGGCCGGGCAGACAGGCGCATCATGAGCTGCAAGATTGCCTCACCGCAGAGGCGCAGAGGACACCGAGGGCCGCAGAGGTAGAAGCGGGGCCCTCTGCGTGATCTCTGCGGCCTCTGCGCCTCTGCGGTGAAGAAGTTGCGCGAACACCGGGCGCCGACTGCGGCCAGGGATGCTCAAGGCGGTGAATACACGCGCAAGAAGCTCGCGAAACGCGGCAGCCCGGTGCTGGTGAGGTCGCGGTAGCGGTAGGTCACGGTGCTGCCCAGCGGCGGCGGGTTGCGGCGCTGTTCGTCGCTGAAGCCGGTGCCGATGTAGAAGCGCCGGCCCTCCGGCGTCTGCACCTGCAGCGCGCCCAGGCGGCCGGCGTGTCTGCCCCTGCCGGGGCGCTGGCCGACCACCGTGGCTTCGGTGTCGAGGTAGGGCTTGAGCTTGAGCAGCACGTCGCTGCGGCCGGTGCTGTAGGGCGCCGATGCCAGGTGCAGCATCAGGCCTTCGCCGCCGCGGGCCACGGTGGCATCGAGGCGGCGCTTCAAGGCTTGGCGATCCGTCACCGGGCTTTGTTCGACGGCCTGCAGCTGCGGCCACGCCAGCCGCGCGGCCAGTGCGCGGATGGCCAACGCGCGTTCGGTAAAACTGCCCGGAGCGTCGGGCAGCTCGAACACCATGTAGTTCACGCGCTTCCACTCGTCGTCCACCGGCACCTCCTTGCGCACGATGGCCGAGAGCGCGTCGAACTGCCCGCGCGCGAGCCACAGCTCGCCGTCGAGCGGCTGCACCGGCAGCCTGGCGGTGAACCAGGCCGGCGCCGGCACCGTGCGGCCGCTGCGAAAGCGCAAGCTGGTGCCATCCCACACCGCGCGCACGCCGTCGTACTTTTCGCTCACCAGGTACTGCGTCGGGTCGATGTGGCCGGCGTAGACATTGGCCAGCAGCAGCGCCGGTTGGGCACTCGCCGCGGCACCGAGCAGCGCCGCAGCGCACAGCAGCGCTGGCAGGATCGATCGACGCAGGGCTTGAAGTGACAGCAGCATGAGGGTGGCCGGCAGTGAGGCCGTGAACTGTAGCGGCGGCGTGGAATAGACTGCCGCGGCACCTTTCGGAGTCGCCCATGTTTCTGTCCTTCCCGCGCCTCTTGCCGCACCGCGCGGCCGCGTTTTTGGCTGCAGCCTTGCTGGCCGCTTGCGCCGGCCCCGGCGGCTACCAGGCCGACAAGACCTACGCCCTCACCGTCCTGCACACCAACGACCACCACGGCCGCTTCTGGAAGAAAGCCGAAGGCGAGTACGGCCTGGCGGCGCGCAAGACGCTGATCGACGGCATCCGCGCCGAGGTCGCCGCGCGCGGCGGCCACAGCCTGCTGCTGGACGGCGGCGACGTGAACACCGGCGTGCCCGAGTCCGACCTGCAAGACGCCGAGCCCGACTTCAAGGGCATGAACAAGTTGGGCTACGACGCCATGGCGGTCGGCAACCACGAGTTCGACAAGCCGCTCGCAGTGCTCGACAAGCAGCGCGGCTGGCTCAACTTCCCCATGCTCTCGGCCAACATCTACCAGGGCGGCAAGCGTTTGTTCAAGCCCTACACCGTGTTCGACCTGGGCGGCCTGAAGGTGGCGGTGCTGGGCCTGACCACCGACGACACCTGGAAGCTCGTCAACCCAGACGGCATCCGCGGCGTCGAGTTCCGCAAGCCGGCCGACGAAGCGCGCGCGCTGATGCCCGAACTGAAGGCACAGGCCAGCATCGTGATTGCCGCCACCCACATGGGCCACTTTGCCGACGGCGCGCACGGCGTGAACGCGCCGGGTGACGTGGAGATGGCGCGTGCCGTCAAGGGCTTCGACCTGATCGTCGGCGGCCACAGCCAGAACCCGGTGTGCATGAAGGCCGAGAACGTGACCGACATGGCTTACGTGCCTGGCACCGCGTGCCGCCCCGACCGCCAGAACGGCGCCTGGATCGTGCAGGCGCACGAGTGGGGCAAGTACGTCGGCCGGGCCGACTTCGAGTTCCGCAACGGCGAGTTGAAGCTGGTGCAGTACCAGCTGCTGCCGGTCAACCTGAAGAAGGTCGTGACCGGTGCCGACGGCAAACCGCAGAAGCAGACCTACACCCCCGAGATCGCCGAAAACGCCGAGATGCTGGCCTTCCTGCAACCGTTCCAGAACGCGGGCCAGCAGGCGCTGTCGGTGGTGGTCGGCCGCAGTGACGCGAGCCTGAACGGCGACCGCACGGCGGTGCGCGGCCGGCCCACCGAACTCGGCGTGCTGATCGGCCGCGCGATGATGGAGCGTGCCAAGGCCGACTTCGCGGTGCTCAACTCCGGCGGCATCCGCGACTCGCTGCCGGCCGGCGAGATCAGCTACAAGGACGTGCTGAAGGTGCTGCCCTTCAGCAGCACCCTGGGCTTCATCGACTTCAGCGGCGCCGACGCACTCGCCTACCTGAACGCCGCCGCCAGGATGACCCCCGGCGCCGGCGCCTTCGCGCAGTTCGCCGGTGTGGAGCTGGTGATCGAGAGCGGCGTGGTCAAGCAGGCGCTTCTGAAGGGCAAGCCGATAGCCCCCGCCGCCACCTACCGCATGGCCGTCAACAGCTTCATGGCCGCCGGCGGCGACGGTTATCCGCGCCTGAAAGAGCGGCCCGGTTACGTGGACACCGGCTACGTCGATGCCGACATGCTGCGCAACTTCCTGTGGGCGCGCAACCCGCTCAAGGCGGCCGACTTCGCGCCGGGCACGGCGGTGGTGCGCAGGTAGGCGGCGGCATCAGTTGGGGCACACGGTCTTGAACTTGAGGACGTTGGCCCGGATCGGCGTCGAGCCGTCCTTCACGAAGACGCGATCGATACCTATGGATTTGAACTGGCGGCCGGCGGGCCCCGACCATTCGCCTTCGGTCTCGACGTCGTAGTAGCCCTTGGTGGTGCGCGCCACCGCCTTGCGGGTGTCGACGACCTTCACGGTGAACCGGCCGCCCGTGCCGACGAATTCCTCGCGCACGATCACCTGGTTGCCGGGCCCTTCTTCGATCCAGAACTTCGCGTCGCCGGACACGGTGACGTCTCCCTTCAGGCAGCCGCCGGAACTCAAGCGCCAGTCCAGCGGCAGCGCGTTCGGCGTGGCGGCCGCGGCTGGGGCCGGCGGAGCCGTCGCGACTGCCGCGGCGTTCGGCGGCGGGGCGGGCGGCGGTGCCGGCGCTGGCGCTG
>JANOQS010000321.1:0-15685 GCA_031414975.1 Methylibium sp.
GAGCTACTACCCCGCCTCACGCTGGGGTGACTGGGGCGCCAACACCGTGCCCAGCGCCATCGTCGAGCGCAATGCGCCGGCGCAAGGCCTGCTGACCGCTGGCGTGCGCCTGCTCGACGGCGTGGCACTCACGATGCCGCAAGGTCCCGCTGCGCTGATGACGCCAGTGACCACGCTGCGGGCCCGCGCCAACGCTGGCGTCGGCGTCACCCTGGGGCTGGGCTTCAGCTTCACCGGCGACGGCATTGCGGCCGACGGCTTCACCTTGAGCCAGGGCTTTATCCTGAACGAGGGGATCATCCTGCGTGAAGGGATCATCCTGCGCGAAGGCTTCATCCTGAACGAAGGGTTCATCCTCAACGAAGGTTTCATCCTGAATGAAGGCTTCATCCTGAACGAAGGAATCATCCTGCGCGAAGGATTCATACTCAATGAGGGCATCATCCTGCGAGAATCCGCGGGCGATGCGGCTGCCGGCGCCGACCGAAGCGTGCTGGGCGACTAGAAAAAGCGCCCTGCGCGCGAGAGGCCGACGCCGGGTTCCGCCCGGCGTCGGCCTTTTCACTGGCGGCCTCGAATTTCGAGCCTGCCCAACAGGAAGAATGGGACTGAAATCCGAACCCGAAGTGCTGGAGTCGGCGGCCAATACAAGTTGGCGGGCGCGCCTGCGCGTGGCGCACTTTCACGACTACACGCCGGCCGCGTTCCGGATGTGGCTGGCGATCAGCGTGGCAGGCGCACTGGCGCTGGTCTGGGCGCTGGTGGCGCTGGCTCAGGCCACGCCGGCCCACCTGCTGCAGACCGTGGTCGGCGTGGTGCTGGTCGCGGTGGCGGCGTGGTTCCCGGTCGAAATTCCGCGCAGCAAGTTTTCGCTCAGCGCGGCCGATGCGTTCGTGTTCACCGTGCTGGCGGTGCTGGGCCCGCCGGCAGCGATCCTCGCGGCCGGCGCCGACGGTCTGGTCGGCACCGTGCGCAGCACGCCGCGCCTGTCCAGCCGCGTCAGCACGCCGGCGGCGCACATGGCCGCGATGGCGGTTTGCGGGCTGCTGTTCGGCGCGCTCGCCCGATGGCTGGCGGGTTCGGGCTGGAGCCCCGCCACGGCCGGCCTGGCCGCGCTCGTGCTGGCGAGCTTCGTGCCGTTCGTGCTGAGCACCTTGCCGCTGCTGGCCGTGGTCACCCTCAAGCGCGGCGTGTGGCCCGATCTGCGCGAATGGTTTTCCGGCTTCAGCTGGGTGGCGGCCGCTTACGTCGTGGCGGCTCTGGTGGCCGGCATCGTGCAACTCAGCGCCCTCTCCGAAGGGCCGGTGGCGCTGGCCATCATCGCTGCCGCGGCGCTGGCGGTGGTGATCCTGCTGCGCATCTCGGTGGCGAAGAACGAGGCCGAACACCGGGCCCAGGAAGCGCGCATCTCCGAAGCCGAGCTGGAAGCCGAGCGCAACCAGCAGCGCTTTGTCGCCGCGTTCGCCGAGGCGGCCATCGGCATGGCCATCGTTGCGCCCGGCGGCGCCATCGTGCGCGCCAACAAGGCGCTGTGCGCGCTGTTGCAACGCAGCGAGGCGGAGTTGACCGGCCAGCCCTTCCTGGCCGTGCTGCACCCCAGCGATGTGGCGCTGTTCGAACGCCAGACCCGCGAGGTGCTGTCGCTCCAGGACAGCCCGGCCTATTCGATCGAGCTGCGCTGCCTGCCGGGCGCCGGCGGTGAGCTCTGGGTCGCCTTGCACTGCGGCCGCTTCAGTGACCCCGGCAGCAACGTCGACGGCCTGATCTACCAGTTGCAGGACATCACCTCGCGCCAGGTGGCCGAGAGCCGCCTGCAGCACATTGCCTTTCACGACAGCCTGACCGATCTGGCCAACCGCGCCTACTTCCATGAAAAGCTGGCGGTCGCGGTCGAAGCGAGCCGGCTCGACGCCGACGTTCACTTCGCGGTGATGTTCCTCGACCTCGACCGCTTCAAGGTCGTCAACGACAGCCTGGGCCACTTTGCCGGCAACGAACTGCTGCGCGAGGTAGGCCGCCGCCTGCTGCAATGCCTGCGCCCGAACGACCTGGTGGCGCGACTGGGCGGCGACGAATTTGCGGTGCTGCTGCGCGACCCGTGCGGCAGCGACGATGGCCTGCGCCTGGCCGAACGCATGCTCGCCGAACTGGCCCGGCCGGTGCTGATCTTCGGCAACGAGATCGTGCCGAGCGCGAGCGTGGGCATCACCTTCAGCGACATGAGCTACCGCTCGGTGGACGAACTGCTGCGCGACGCCGACCTGGCGATGTACGAAGCCAAGTCGGCCGGGCGCGGCCGCGTGGTCACCTTCAACCGCACGATGCACGACCGGATTGCCGACAAGCTGTCGCTCGAAGCCGACCTGCGCCGCGCCATCGGCGAAGGCGAGTTGTCCTTGTCGTACCAGCCGCTGTTCAGCCTCGACCCCTACCGCCTGGTGGGCTTCGAGGCGCTGGCGCGCTGGGTGCACCCGGCGCGCGGGCCGATCGGGCCGACGGTGTTCATCGCGGTGGCCGAAGAGGCCGGCCACATCGAGGCGCTGACCACCTGGGTGCTCGACAGGGCGGTCGAACAACTCGCCACCTGGCACCGCGATGCGCCGCACATGGCCGGGGTCGGCATGAGCGTGAACATCTCGGGGCGCGACCTGGCCCAGCCCGGCTTCGGCGACCGTGTGCTGGCCGTGCTGCAGCGCCATGGTGTGGCGCCCCGGCATCTGACCCTGGAGATCACCGAGTCGGTGCTGATGAGCCACCTGGCGCAGGCGCGCGACACCCTGGCGCACCTGCGCTCATTCGGCGTGAAACTGGCGATCGACGACTTCGGCACCGGCTATTCGTCACTCACTTACCTGAGCACCTTGCCGATCGACTGCCTGAAGATCGACCGTTCGTTCGTGAGCTCGATTACGCAGGGGCCCGAGAACGTCGAGATCGTGCGCGCCGTGCTGACCCTGGGCAGTGCGCTGGCCAAGACGGTGGTGGCCGAAGGCATCGAGACGCCGGAGCAACTGCGCACCCTGCGCCGGCTCGGCCTGCACGTGGGCCAGGGTTACCTGCTGGCGCACCCGATGCGCGCCGAGCAGGCGGCGGCGTTTCTCTACGTGCCGGCGACCCTGCCGGCCTGAACCAGCACGTCGAGCCCGCGCAACGCGTCCAGGTTCGAGGCACCGAGCAGCCCCATCACGCGGTCGACCTCGGAGCGGTAGATCGACAGCACATGCGCCACGCCGGCTTCACCCGCCACCGCCAGGCCCCACAACTGCGGCCGCGCGATCAGCACCGCGCGGGCGCCGAGCGCAATGGCCTTGACCACGTCGCTGCCGCGCCGGATGCCGCCGTCCACCAGCACCGGCACGCGCCCCTGCACCGCATCGACGATGGCCGGCAGCGCTTCGAGCGAACTTGAAGCGCCGTCGAGCTGGCGGCCGCCGTGGTTCGAGACGATCAGCCCGTCGAGCCCCAGGTCGAGCGCACGGCGAGCTTCGGCGGGGTGCATCACGCCCTTGAGCAACAGCGGGCCTGGCCAGTCCGAACGCAACTGCGCCACGTCATTCCAATTCATCGCAGGGTCGAGCAGCGAGCCCATGCGGCCGGCCAAGGTGGCGAGTGATTCGGTGGAGCCGGGGCGCACGTAGTTGCCGAAGGTCAGGCTCGGCAATTCATTGCGCATCGCCCAGGCCCAACGCCATTTCGACGCCATGCCCAGCCACTGCCGGGCCGAAAAGCGCGGCGGGATCGAAAAGCCGTTGGCAATGTCGCGCTCGCGTTTGCCGAGCAGCTGGTTGTCGATCGTCAGCACCAGCGCGTGGCAGCCGGCGTCGCGCGCACGTTGCGTGAGTTCGCGCGTGAAGCCGCGGTCGCGGTAGACGAACACCTGCATCCAGCGTTGGCCGCGGTGCTGCGCGGCCAGCGCCTCGATCGAGCAGACCGAGCCGTGGCTCAGGCAGTAGACGGTCGAAGCGGCGGCGGCGGCTTGCGCGGAAGCAATTTCACCGCCCGGCCAGAACAGGCCTGCCAGGCCGGTCGGGCCGATCAATACCGGGCTGGCCAGCGTGTGGCCGAACAGGTGCACCGACTGGTCGCGTGTGCCCGCGCCTTCGAGCGGGCGCGGCAGGAAGGCCCAGCGCGCGAAGGCGGCCTCGTTGCGTTGCAGCGTGACTTCGTCTTCGGCGCCACCATCGGCGAAGTCGAACACCGACTGCGGCAAGCGCGCTTGCGCCGCCGCACGCATCAGGCGAATGTTGGGGTGGCGCAGCGCAGGCGATACCATGTGATTTCCGCCGCGCAAGGATAAGTCAATGATCGACGAAGCCCCCCGAGTCCAGCACCGGCCGATCGTTCGGCCCAGCGCCGCGCAGGTGGACGCACTGCGCGGCACGCCCACCGGCTTCATCGTCGATGCGCTCGGCGGCAGCGGCGCGCTCGACTACCGCATCAAGCCCGCCATCGCCGAACAGGCCGCCTGCTGCGGCGTGGCGCTGACCTGCGACGCCGGCCCGGCCGACAACCTGGCGCTGGTGGCCGCGCTCGAATCGGTGCAGCCGGGTGATGTGCTGGTGGCCGCCACCGGCAGCTACACCGGCTGCGCCATCACCGGCGACCTGGTGCTGGGCATGGCGCGCAATTCGGGCGCGGTGGGCTTCATCACCGACGGCTGCGTGCGCGACCTGCCGGGCATCCGCGCGGTCGGCCTGCCGTGTTATTGCGTCGGCGTCACGCCCAACTCGCCGGCCCGCAGCGGGCCCGGCACGATCGGCTTCCCGATCACGATTGCGGGCCACCCGGTGGCCAGCGGCGACGTGATCGTGGCCGACCCGGACGGCGTGGTGGTGGTGCCGCAGGCGCGGCTCGACGAAGTGATTGCGCGCCTGCCGGCCATCCGCAGCGCCGAAGCGGCGATGGACCAGGCGGTGCGCGACGGCCTGCGCGTGCCCGCATTCCTGTCGAAGAAATGAACCGCATGACCGCACTGGCCAGCTTCCCGATCACCCACAAGTGGCCCGCCCAGCACCCTGAGCGCATCCAGCTCTACTCGCTGCCCACGCCGAACGGCGTGAAGGTGTCGATCATGCTGGAGGAGACGGGCCTGCCCTACGAACCGCACCTGGTGCGGTTCGACCGCAATGACCAGTTGTCGCCGGAATTCCTGTCGCTCAACCCGAACAACAAGATCCCCGCGATCATCGACCCGAACGGGCCGGGGGGCGCGCCGCTGGCGCTGTTCGAGTCGGGCGCGATTCTGGTCTACCTGGCCGACAAGTCGGGGCAGCTGATGCCGGCCGACATGGCTGGCCGCTACGAGACCCTTCAATGGCTGATGTTCCAGATGGGCGGCATCGGCCCGATGTTCGGCCAGGTCGGTTTCTTCCACAAGTTCGCCGGCAAGGACTTTGAGGACAAGCGCCCGCGCGACCGCTACGTGGCCGAGTCGAAGCGCCTGCTGGGCGTGCTGAACCAGCGCCTGGCAGAGCGCGCCTGGATCATGGGCGACGCCTATTCGATCGCCGACATCGCCACCTTCCCGTGGGTCAACAACCTGGTCGGCTTCTACGGCGCGGGTGAGCTGGTCGGATTCAAGGACTTCCCGCACGTCGAGCGGGTCGCGCAGGCGTTTGCGGCGCGGCCCGCGGTGCAGCGCGGGCTGCAGATACCGAACCGCAACCCGCCGGCCTGACGCGGCAGCTCCTCTTGCGCCTCAGCGCGGCGGCGCCTTGCCGACCGCCACGTACAGATCGGCCAACGGCACCACGCGGCCGTGCAGCGGCAGGATGCGTTCGATGTCGAGCTTGAGCCGCTCAATGTTGGCGACCAGGTTCACATGGTTCGCGTTCGGCACCGCCGGCGGCGGCGCATTCGGTGGGCCGGGGGTGAAAGCATCGGCCTCGATCAGCAGCTTCTCCTTCGGCAGGTAGACCATCAGGAAAGCCGTGCTGTGCGCGCTGTCGGCGATGGCGTGGACTTCGATGCTGCGCATGGCATCGCGCAGCTCCAGCTTGTCGGCCACCGCGCGCAGGCTCGGGCGCTTGCCCGACTGCGCCAGCCGGTCGGGCCGCACGCTGTTCGGCTGCGCCAGCGCGCGTTCGAAGTACGGCACGTTGGCCGCCTGCGTGATGAGGGTGGCGCCTTCGGCCACCGCGGCGCGCAAGCCGCCGGCATGGTCGAAGTGCGTGTGGCTGTTGATCACGTGGCGGATCGGCTTGCCCGGTGCCAGGGTCTTGACCTGGTCGATCACGGCCTGCGTGCGGGCGTCGTTCAGCGGTGTTTCCACCAGCACCAGGTGGTCGGCCATCTCGATGGCCACGCTGTTGTGCGAACCGCCGGCGACGAACCACACGCCCTCGGCGACCTTGTCGGCAGTCGCGCGTTCAACCGGGTTGCGCGCGGCCTCGGGCACCTGCAGCGCCGTGGTGTCGACGTTGACCTGCACTTCCTTGACCACCAGGTCGAGCACCGGGTAGCCGCCCAGCGTCTGGCGAATGCGCATCGGGAACTGGATGCCGGCCACCGTGCGGTAGTCCGAGTAGGTCGTCACCGCCGCGGTGTCGCCGAGCACCGGGTCGGGAAAGACCGAATCGACCTGCGTGACCTGGCCTTCGGCGTTGACCAGCGCGGTCGCGCGCAAGCGGCCGGGCACGGTGAACGACAGCGCCGCGGCGCCGCCCGCCGCGCGGCTGGCGCTGGCGTTGTGGCGCGCCGCGGCCTTGAGCACACCGTGCGGCGTGATCCAGAGCTGATGAACGCGGTCGGCCACGAAACGCGGGCCGGGTGCCGCATTGCCGCCGACCACATTCCAGGCCAGCTCGCCGCTGACGAACTGGTCGTTGCGCTGCTGGCCCTGCAGCGGGTAGCCGCCACCGCCTTGCGGCTCGGCGCGGCTGAGCACGATCTCGTCGCGCATCGCGGCAGCGTCGAAGTCGATCGTGCGGGTGACCGAATGCAGCGTGATCTTCGGCCACGCGCCGCCCGGCTGCCAAGCCTGGCCGAAGCTGTGGCCGCTGCCTTCGGCCACAAAGCGCAGGGACTTCAGCGGTGCGGCGCCCATCGCCTGGTTCGCCCGGGCCAGCACGGCAGCGGCATCGGCAGAGCCGCCGCCCGGGGCGGCACAGGCGGCCAGCGAGGCGATCAACAGGGCGGCCAGGCTGTGCAGAGTGAGACCGGTTCGGGTCATGGGATCTCCTGACTGTGTGAGGTGCCGGTGTACGCGGCCGGCGCCGTGGCTATTCCATCGCGCGCCATGCATAGTCGACCACGAGGCCGGCGAAGACCGCAAAGCCAAGCCAGTGGTTGAGCCGGAAAGCCCGGAAGCAGCCCTCGCGCGAACGGCCGCGGATCAACGTGAAATGCCACAGCGCAATGCCGGCCGCCACCGCCAGCCCGGCGAAGTAGGCCCCGCCGAGGCCGAGCGTGATGCCCAGCCCGGCCCAGAGCGCCAGGTACAGCGCGTAGCCGAGCATCACGCCGGCCACGTCGAAGCGGCCGAGTGTGATGGCCGAGGTCTGGATGCCGATCTTCAGGTCGTCGTCACGATCGACCATGGCGTATTCGGTGTCGTAGGCGATGACCCAGAACAGATTGCCCAGCAGCAGCCACCACGCCAGCGCGGGCACGGCCCCGACCACCGACGCCCACTCCCACGAACTGCCGCCGCGCACCGCCGCAAACGCCATCGGAATGCCGAAGCTGAAGGCCACGCCGAGGACAGCCTGCGGCATCGAGAAGAAGCGTTTGGTGAACGGGTAGAACAAGGTGACGGCCAGCGCGGCCACGCTCCACACCACGGCGGCGAGGTTGGTGGTGAGCACCAGCGCAAACGCCGCCAGCGCGAGCACCGCACCGAGCCACAGTGCTTCGCGCGGGCTCACGGCGCCGCTGGTCACGGGGCGTTGTGCGGTGCGCTTGACATGCTTGTCGAAGTCGCGGTCGGCCACGTCGTTGACGGCGCAGCCGGCGCTGCGCATCAGGAAGGTGCCGGCGATGAACACGATCAACAGGTGCCAGCCCGGAAAGCCGCCGGCCGCGATCCACAACGCCGACAGGGAAGGCCACAGCAGCAGGTAGCTGCCCGCAGGGCGGTCCCAGCGGATCAGGTTCAGGTAGAGCGAGAGGCGGGTGGGCTCCGGCATGGCGCGGATTATCCGCAGCCTCGGCGCGCTGCTGCGACCGGGGCCCGGCGCCTGGATCGGTGCGTGACTCAGCGCGAGTAGTCGTTGCGTTCTGCCGCCACGTCGGAGAGGTACTCGACGAACTCGAACTGAAGCTCGTCGCGCTCGATCACGTAGACGCTCCGGCGGTGCGGGTGCGCACCGCCCCAGTGGTCGAGCGGGTGGCCGGCCGCAGCCAGCCGCGCCACCACCGCATCGACGTCGGACACCACGATGCCGACGTGCTTCAGGCCCACGTGGTGGCCGGTCCAGTGCCGCCCGCTGCCTTCGCCGCCGTCCATCAGCGCCAGGTAGGAAGCGTCGGTGCCCACGTGCAGCCAGTGCGCGGGTTTTCCGAACCAGTCCACCGCGCCCTGGCCGCGCACGCGCCAGTCCGGCAGGGCGGCCAGCAGGAAGGCGACGGTCTTGTCCAGGTTCTTCACGGTGATGTTGACGTGTTCTATGTAGGCTTGGGTCATGGCAGGAGCTCCAGGGTTGAAACGGGTTGAAGGCCGGCCTCTTGCAGCGCAGTGGGCCTGCGTGCCAATATGCAAGTTCAAGTGAACTTGAGGTCAAGCCATCACTACGTTGTCATCGAGGGGAACGCGCATGCCGCAGTCATGGATCACGATCGGCGAGCTGGCCCGCCGTTCCGGCGCCGCCGCCAGCGCGCTGCGCTTCTACGAAGACCAGGGCCTGCTTGCCGGCACGCGCACGCCCGGCGGCCAACGCCAGTACCCGAGAGACGTGCTGCGGCGCGTGGCCTTCATCCGCGCCGCGCAGTCGGTCGGGCTGAGCCTGGAGCAGATCAAGGCCGCGCTGGCCGGGTTGCCGGGGCAGCGCACGTCGACCAAGGCCGACTGGGAGCGCCTGTCTCAGGCCTGGCGGCCGCTGCTGGACCAGCGCATCGCGGCGCTGGTGGCGCTGCGCGACCAGCTGAGTTCATGCATCGGCTGCGGTTGCCTGTCGCTGCGCCGTTGTGCGCTGTACAACCCGGGCGATGTGGCGCGCGGGCGCGGCAGCGGCGCGCGTTACCTGCTCGGCGACCGGTCGGCCGAGGTGCTTTGACCCCGTCGCGCGCGATGCGGCATCATCCGGGCATGGATCGATCACGCATCTTGACGCTGTTGGGCGAGCACAAGCCGGTGCTCGCGGAGCGTTTTGGCGTCACCCGATTGGCCGTGTTCGGCAGCGTGGCGCGGGACACTGCGCACGCGGGCAGCGATGTCGATCTTCTGGTCGATTTCGACGGGGTGCCGACCGCGAAGCGGTATTTCGGCGTCCAGTTCTATCTGGAGGACCTGCTGGGCTTGGACGTCGACCTCGTGACGGCCGACGCGCTGCGGCCTCGACTGCGGCCTTGCGTCGAGCGTGATGCCGTCGAAGTCTGACCGCGACGTTCGCCTGTACGTCGACGACATGCTCGAGTTCTGCGAGCGGGCGCTGCGCTATGCCGATGGCTTCGAGTTGCCGGCATTGCTCGCGACTCGATGCGCTACGACGCCATCCTGCGGAACCTGGAGTTGATCGGGGAAGCAGCCACCCATATTGATGCCGGAGAGCGAGCACTCGCACCAGATGTTCCCTGGCGCCAGATCGTCGGCACGCGCAACCGGGTTGCACACGCCTACCTCGGCATCTCGCCGTCCACGGTATGGGACATCCTGACCGTTGAACTGCCCAACCTTCGCGCGGCACTCGTTGCCCTGCTCAGCCGGCTGCCGGAGAGCGATGCTTGACCCCGCTCAACCCTCCAGCTGCTTCTGGAAAACCAGCCCCGCGTGCTCGCGCAGCGCGTGGAACTTGATCTTCGGCCAGTTGGCCTCGATCGCGCGCAGCTCGGGCGCGTACTCCACCAGCACCGTCGGCGCGTCGACCGCGTCGTAGGCCACGCGGTGGGCGTTGCCGTCGATGAAGCGCTGCAGCTCCTTCGCGCCGCCGTCGGCCGGATCGCAGGTGACCCAGCGGGCGACCTGGAAGCGGCTCGGCATCACGCGCGCCTTGCAGCCGTACTCGTGCTCGAGCCGGTGCGCCACCACCTCGAACTGCAGTTGGCCGACGGCGCCCAGCAGCAGCACCGAACCCGCCACCGGGCGGAACACCTGGATCGCGCCTTCTTCGCCGAGCTGTGTGAGGCCGGCCTTGAGCTGTTTGGTGCGCAGCGGGTCGGCCACCTCGACGCTGCGGAACATCTCGGGCGCGAAGAACGGCAGGCCGGTGTACTGCAGCGCTTCGCCTTCGGTCAGCGTGTCGCCCAACTGCAGCACGCCGTGGTTGGGGATGCCGATGATGTCGCCGGCAAAGGCCTCATCGAGCAGCTCGCGCCGCTGCGACAGGAAGCTCACGACCGTGTTCGGCCGCATCTCCTTGCCCGAGCGCGTGACCTTGATGCGCATGCCGCGCTTGAAGTGCCCGCTGGCCACGCGCACGAAGGCGATGCGGTCACGGTGCGCCGGGTCCATGTTGGCCTGGATCTTGAAGACCACGCCGGTCAGCTTGGGCTCGTCGGGCTGCACCACGCGCTGGATCGCGGCGCGCGCGCCCGGCGCCGGCGCCAGGTCGACCAGCGCGTCCAGCACCTCCTGCACGCCGAAGTTGTTGACGGCCGAGCCGAAGAACATCGGTGTCTGGTGGCCGTCGAGGAACGCGGCGCGGTCGAACGGCGGTGCGGCGTCGCGCAACAGCTCGATCTCACCCTTGGATTGCGCGTACTGCATGCCGAAGCGCGCCGGATACGCCGGGTTGTCCAGCCCGTCGAGAAACTCCCCGCTGCCTTCCGCTCCACCAAACACGCGCATGCGCTTCTCGCGCAGGTCCATCACGCCATGAAACGCCTTGCCCATGCCCACCGGCCAGGTGAACGGCACGACCTCCATGCCCAGCTCGCGCTCGATCTCGTCCATCAGCGCCATCGGCTCCTGCACCTCGCGGTCCATCTTGTTCACGAAGGTCAGGATCGGCGTGTTGCGTGCGCGGCAGACCTGCAGCAGCCGGCGCGTCTGCGGCTCCACGCCGTTGGCCGCGTCGATGACCATCAGCGCGGCGTCCACGGCCGTCAGCACGCGGTAGGTGTCTTCCGAAAAGTCCTGGTGGCCGGGCGTGTCGAGCAGGTTGATCACGCAGTCGCGGTACTCCATCTGCATGACCGAGCTGGCCACCGAGATACCGCGCTGCTTTTCGATCTCCATCCAGTCCGACGTGGCATGCCGCGTGGCCTTGCGCGCCTTCACCGAACCGGCGATCTGGATCGCGCCGGAGAACAGCAGCAGCTTCTCGGTCAGCGTGGTCTTGCCGGCGTCGGGGTGGCTGATGATCGCGAACGTGCGGCGGCGGCGCACTTCCTTGTCGAGCGGTGTCGGGTCGGCCATGGTCGTTCGGCCCTCACGCAGGCCACCTCGGGTAAACCGTCGATTATCGGCGGCGGTGGCAAACCAGGGCACGCTCGGTTTACGCGAATGAGGCGATACGCTCGCGGCAGATTTCAAGCGTTCGGTTGACGGCGGCCTCGCCGGACGGCCCGTAGCCAGGGAGTTTGGGCAATGCAATCGTGGCCGTGGCAGCCCGCATCCGTTCCAGAACGTCATCGATCGCGGCGTGCGTCTCCGACGCTCGGAGTCCCGCGATTGCAGAGACGGCGAGGAAGTCGGCACGTTTGAGCCGTTCGTCCTTGCCGTTGAGCTTGAGCGCCATGCGGTCATGTTCAAGGCGTGGAAAGACACGTGTCGTCAGCGTGTCGTAGACGGGCGCAAGGCGAACGCTGCGGAAGGATGAATTTCCGGGTTCGGCGATCTTCAGCACGGCCATGTTCTTCAGGTGCATGTCGCCGTCAGCGATGAGCCACGCAAACACCACCCGCTTCATGAGGATCAAGAGGTCTTCATCAGGCGATGTCGACAAACCCCTCAAGGCACGCGCCACACGTTCGATGGTGCCGTCGTACTTGGCCTTTGGCGAGAGGTCGAGCACCGAGCACAGGTCTTCCATCGCCAGCAGGCGCCGGTCATTCGCATCCGTGCGGATGTCGAACCGCTCGACCAGAAGTGCCGGCGGGATGCCATCAGGCATCTCGATCAGCGCGCTTGCCGGGACGGTGAACCCGGTCTCCCGTGCCAAGGCAAGGCCGATCCACTCGACCAGCGGCAAGGCTTCGAAGCCGCTGGTCCCTGCGGGTTTCAGGATGTGCGTGAACGGCGTGCCGATGCTGGGCGAGAGCCTGCCGCCCGGTTCCAGCGTCATGGGGGCTTTGATCTGCACCCCGGAGAGGCGCGGTGTGTCGCCTCGCGCACAGATCGTGGCAAGGTTGCGCTCGAAGTCCTGCTCCATGGCGCTGCGGCCTGGCCCGGCGTAGGTGCCGGTGAACACGCCCACCGCCGTATGGCTGGCGAGCGGCGCCGCGAGGACATGGAGCGGCAGAGCGGCAAGCTCATCTGCGGTCTCGGCAATCGTGATGTTGGACAGGTAGCGCTTGCCAGAGCGGAGCGTGGCCCGTTCGTCGCGGTCATGCAGGACGCCTTCCAACCAGCCCTCCGGCAACAGCGAGACCACGAAAGGTGGCAGCCTGCCCGGCATCGTCTGGCGAATGAGGGGTGGTACAGGCACGCCGCTGTCTGCCTGCGACCATCGCCATTCGAAGCCATCGTGAACGAGGGTGCCCATCGGCAGGCCATGCCATGCCACGGTCAACGCGAACGCGGCCTCGTTGCGCGCGGGCGCAGTCAAGGGGCCGCGCAGCAAGTACTTCTCGGCCCCTTCGCCTTCCCTGTACCAGTCGTTCTCTCGGGCCAGCGCCCACACGGCATCACTTGCGGCCTTCGCGGTTTTGTACTCCTCGACAAGGCGGGCCGCGAGGGCCTCGCGTGTCACCGCATCGATGGATGCAGCATGTTCGCTTCGCAGGCGAAAGGCTTCGAGAAACCTCTGACGGATCGACGACACATTGACGGAGAACTCGCCCATGCTGTCGGCCACCGCAGCGGAGGCGAGCGAGGGCCTGGCGGGGGCCCTGTTCTGAACGATCTCCAATGCCCGGATGCGCTTGCGCTGAACGCGCGGCCCGCTCAGGTAGAGGCGGCCGTCGCGGGTGGGGCCCAGCAGAACGGCGCTTGCGGCCGATAGATAGGCATTCGGATAGAGGTAGCGCGCGATGCGCACGGCATGGGCAAGGAGGGTCTGGTCGATGTCATCGGCAGCATCGACGTAGATGCCGCGCATCAGCTGGATGAGTTTGCCCGTCGCCGCCAGGTAATGGCTGCGGGTCTTGTCCATGGTTTCTCCGACCAGATGGAGGGACACTTTTCAAACTTTCACGTGTTTCAGATGCGAGAAAGTTAGCATTCATCCTTCATAAGGGCAAGAAATTTCTACTTTCGCGCATTTCAAATACGCGAAAGTTAGAGTTTCCCTGAGTTGCGGCTGCCGATCAGATCTGAATTTGTGCCGGTCGTCATTGCGGTCAAGCGACAGGTCGCCAGACTCTGCCCATCCGTGGCGGTGGCAAACTGGCCTGATGCCCGAGCTGCCGGACATCACCGTCTACGTCGAAAGCCTGGAAGCAAAGCTGCGCGGCGACACGCTGCGCCGCGTGCGCCGCGCGTCACTGCGCCTTGTCGCGTTTGCTCAAGGCGAGCTGGCCGCGCCACATCGACGATCTGACGTGATCGGCCGGCTTGCGCGGGCCGTCCTGGTTCAGGCAGGCGTCTCGTCGACGAACGGCCGCACCACGTTCAGCAAGCGCTCGACATAGGCGTCTTTCTCGCCCACCGGCGCCGCGTAGTGCAGCGCCTGCGCAGCGGCCTTGAAGCCGGCGCCGCGCGCCATCACCCACGCGGCCAGGTACTGCGAGGCCAGGCAACCGCCGGCGGTGGCGATCGGGCCGCGCGCATGGAAAGGTTCATCGAGCACACGCACGCCGGCTTCGATGATCCAGGGTTTGGTGGTCAGGTCGGTGCACGCGGGCATGTCGGCCAGCAGCCCCAGGCGCGCGAGCAGCAAGGTGCCTGAACATTGCGCGCCGATCAGCTGGCGCAGCGGGTCGAGCTGCAGGCGGTCGAGCGCCGCTCCCTTCTTTCCATGGTCTTCGGCGATCGCGCGGGTGTAGATGCCGCTGCCGAAGATCACCGCGTCGGCGTCGTTGGCAAATTCGAGCGGCTGTTGCGCCTGCACCGTCACGCCGCCCATCGACGTGACGTGGCTGGTGGGGCTGGTGATCTGCGCCTTCCAGCCTAACCCGCCGAGCCGGTTCAACAGGCCCAGCGCGATGAACGAGTCGAGCTCGTTGAAGCCGTCGAAGGTGACGATGGCAATGCGCATCGGGCCGATTCTAGGTGGCCCGCTCAGGTCGCGGTCAGCCGCTGCACGCCGGGCAGCTCGCAGGCGTAAATGGCGTTGCGCAACGCCGCGATGGCTTCGTAGCGCGTGAAGGTGCGCCGCCACACCAGCACCACGCGGCGCGTCGGCACCGGGGCGACGAAGCGGATGTACTTGATGTGCGTTTGCGGGTCTTTCGGCACGCTGAGCTGCGGCACCACCGTCACCCCCATGCCCGAGGCCACCATGTACTTGATGGTCTCCAGCGACGAACCCTCGAAACTCTTGCGAATGCCTTCGGCGTCGCTCGAAAAGCGCGCGTACTCGGGGCAGACCTCGAGCACATGGTCGCGAAAGCAGTGGCCGGTGCCCAGCAGCAGCATGGTTTCGCGCTTCAACTCTTCGGTGCTGATGCTCTTGCGCTTGGCCAGCGCGTGGCTCTTGGGCACGGCGGCCATGAAGGGCTCGTCGTAGAGCGGCGCCACGGCCAGGCCGGTGTCGGGAAAGGGCTCGGCCATGATCGCGCAGTCCAGGTCGCCGGTGCGCAGCATCTCGAGCAGCTTGACGGTGAAGTTCTCCTGCAGGATCAGCGGCATCTGCGGCACCCGCTCGATGGCCTGCTTCACCAGGTCGGGCAACAGGTACGGGCCGATCGTGTAGATCACGCCCAGCCGCAGCGGGCCGGTGGCCGGGTCCTTGCCGCGTTTGGCGATTTCCTTGATTGCGGCGGCCTGCTCGATCACCGACTGCGCCTGCCGCACGATCTCGTCGCCCAGCGGCGTCACGCTCACCTCACTCGCGCCGCGCTCGAAGATGCGCACATCGAGCTCTTCCTCCAGCTTCTTGATCGACACGCTCAAGGTAGGCTGCGACACGAAACACGCCTCCGCAGCGCGGCCGAAGTGTTTCTCCCTGGCGACGGCAACGATGTAGCGGAGTTCGGTGAGCGTCATGAAAGCCTTTCGCAAAGGTAACGATCCGCCGGACCGTCAACAACACCACAGTGCGCGTTGCAGTTCCCCCACGATTGTGGGATGGTGGGCTTAGGGTTGGTCCCGATAATTCCTCTGGTCAGGGAAGGACGGGGAGAAAACATGTTCATGGTATTTCGGCACCACGTGTCGGTGGCGGCGTTTACCGCGATGATGGCCGACATGGTGCTGTGCTTCGTGGCCATTGTGCTGGCCGCGGGCACCTTGGAGGGGGCGCGCAGCGCCTACCCGCTGCAGGTCTAC
>JANOQS010000322.1:0-2733 GCA_031414975.1 Methylibium sp.
CCACAGCCTGCGCGAAGTAGCTGGCGGCGAGCAGCAGGCGCAGATCACGCGTCATGCGCAGGCGGGACGACAGCAGCTCGCCGACCGTCACGCCGGCGCCGAACAGCGGCCAGAACAGGTCGAGCCAGGGCGAACCCGGCAGCGCGGCGCGCGCGATCACCGGCAGGAAGGTGGCGGTGACGATGTAGCCGAAGCCGGCCAGGCCGTAGGCAAGCGCCAGCAGCGAGATCTCGGTGGCGCCGTGGGCGGGTGGTGCGGGCGGGCTTGAGTTGGCGCTGGGCGCCACCGCAATGCCAGCACTGCCCGCGCTCGCCAGGGTGGCGGCGGCCGCCGCCGGCGCCGGCTGCGGTGCCGCGCCCGCATCGAAGCGGCGCCAGACCGCCACCGTCAGCCCCCAGGCCAACACGCCGAACACGCCCCAGGCCGCAGCGGCGCGCCAGTCCAGCGCCACCATGCCGCTGGCCAGCAAGCCGCTGATCACGATGCCGGCGCCCGGCCCGGCGTACATCACGCCGCCCATCGCCGACGCATCGAGCCGCGCCAACTGCGCCAGGCACCAACCCGACGTGAACACAAACACCAGCGCGCTCGCCACACCGGCCGCAAAGCGCCACAGCGGCCACAGTGAGGCCACCGGCAGCGCCATCGCCAGGGTCAGCACGCCGGTTGCGACCAGGCCGCCGCGCAGCACCGCCGTGCCGTTGACCGGCGGCAAGCCTTTCAGCCGGGCCCAGAACCAGGGCTGGAAGGTGCACAGCAGCGCGCCCGCCAGGTAACCCAGGTAGTTCATGCTCGCCAGCCAGCTCGCGGCCTGCAGGTCGATCACGCCGTCGTGCAGCATCATCGGCAGCAGCGGCGTGAACGCGAAGCGGCCGATGCCCATGGCCACGGCCAGCGCCACCGCGCCCGCCAGCGCGATGCTCCAGCGGCTCAGGGGCGCGGAGCTGGCCGCCACCCGATCAGCCGGGGCGACGGAACTCATCGGCGATCCAGGCACTCGCGCTCTCGGTGTTCAGCTTGAAGCCCGGGCCGACGCGCACCTGCGCTAGCCGCTCGCCCAGCGCGTCGTGCGCCCCCAGCAGCGCGTGCGGGTCGTCTTCGTCGGGCACGATGTCGAGCGTGACGCTGATGCGCCCGGCCGGTGCGCTGACCACCACGTTCTTGTGGTGCAGCGCATGCAGGTGCTGCTCGTGGCGGCGGATCACCTCGGAGGCGGTCTTCACCAGCGTGTTGAACGCCGAGGTGTCGAGCGGCTTCGGGTTCTTCTTGTCGCGCCCCATCGTCCAGGGGCCGACGAGCGCGGGCTCGGGCTCACCGTGCCGGATCATCTCCACCGCCCAGCCGTCGTCGTCTTCGTTCTTGATGACGCGGGCGGTCCAGCCGTTGTCGATCCACAGGCGCGGCTCTTTCACGGCCTCGGGTGGGGCGGCCTCGTTCAGTTCATTCGATGTCATGCGGCAAATGTTAACGCCCGGGCTCACTCAGAAAGCGATCCAGCAGACGGCCCAGCGCCTGCAGGCCCGCGGCGTCGACGTCGTAGCTGTGAATGCGCAGCTTGGCGAGTGCGGGCAGGGCCTGCGCCGTATCGGCGTGGCGCGACAGGATCAGCGTGGGCCGGCCCATGGCCTGCGCGATGGCCAACTCGAGCACCGCGTTCGGGTTCAAGGTCGTCACGTCGACCACCACGAACGAGGCTTGCGCCAGGCCGGCCCAGACCGCCCGCAGGATCGCGGGGTCCAGGTCTTCGTGACCGATGCGGTAGTGAATGCCGGCGCGCTCGCAGGCCGCGCGCACCGCCTGCTGCACCGGCAGCGACCAGTCGCGAAACCCGCTCACATGGAACAGCATCGCCTTTGCCGCTGGCGCTTGCGCGGCAAAGGCCGGGCACACCAGCAGACCCGGCGCGACGCCCGGCCGGTCGAGCACGGCCTGCGCAGCGAACTGCACCCGCATCGCATCGCTGCTGCCGGCCACCGCGTTCAGCAGCGACGCGGTCTGCGCGTCGGCACCGGCGTGGTGGCGCAGCGCATTCAGCGTGTGCGCCAGGCCGTCGCCAGCCGTGTTGTGGGTACTGCGCTGCGCGCCGAACTGCGCTCTGACGACAGCCTGGGCCAGCCGCACTGCGTCGTCCTCATCGCCCTGCAGCCGCACCGGCGCGATGTCGATGTCGAACGGCACCGCCTGCCCTTCATGCGCCACGATCACCATCGGCACGCCGAGCAGCAGCGCCCAGCCAGCCTCGAAAGCCACCGCCGCCACCGGCGCGGCGGCTTGCAGGATGGCAGTCTGCGCAGCGGCCTCGCGCGGCAGCGGGCCGGGCGGGTCGGCGCGGGTGCGGTCGTAGGCGCTGAAGTCGAACACCGCCACCGCCGCGGCGCGCAACTGCAGCCAGCGCGCGTGGGTCGGGTCGTCCAGCGCGATCGCCGGTGGCGCCGTCATGCCCAGGCGCGCGGCCGCCGCATCGACAAACGCCTGCACCGCCGGGCCGGCACTCGCGAACAACGCATTCGGCTCGTCGACCACCGGCAGTGTCGGCCACGGCGGAGCGATCAACGTGAGGTGGCCGCGCCGCTCGAAGCGCCGCAGCGCCAGGGCCAGCGGGCGCAGCGCGTGGCGCATCTGCTCGATCAATTGCGCCTCGGTGGTGGCGGCGCCGGCGGGTCGCAGCGCAGCGGCGATGCGTTTGGCGAGGCGGCGGGCTTCGGTCTCGTCGTGCGTGCCGGCGGGCTCGTC
>JANOQS010000323.1:0-1988 GCA_031414975.1 Methylibium sp.
CCGGCCATGCCGAAGCCATCCTGCAGAAGCTGGGCCTGCCGTACCGGGTGATGAGCCTGTGCACCGGCGACATGGGTTTCACCGCCGCCAAGACCTACGACCTGGAGGTCTGGCTGCCGGCGCAGAACACCTACCGCGAGATCAGCTCCTGCTCCAACTGCGAAGCCTTCCAGGCGCGCCGCATGCAGGCGCGCTTCAAGAACGCGCTGGGAAAGAACGATCTCGTGCACACCTTGAACGGCTCGGGCCTCGCGGTCGGCCGCACGCTCGTCGCGGTACTCGAGAACGGCCAGAACGCGGACGGCTCGATCACGATCCCCGAGGCCCTGCGGCCCTACCTGGGCGGCTTGACGGAGTTGCGCGCATGACCACCACCCTTGCCCCGAACGCGCTGGCCAAAGAGCTGCTGGCGGCCTACGACGCCGCCACGCTCGCGCCGCTGGTCACCGGCCGCGACGACGGATTCTCGATGGCCGATGCGTTCGTCGTCGCCGACCACGCACGCAGCCTTCGCCTCGCGCGCGGCGAGCGCACGCTGGGCTACAAGATCGGCTTCACCAACCGCAGCATCTGGCCGGTGTATGGCGTGCACGAGCCGATCTGGGGGCCGGTGTGGAACACGACGACCCGGCAGCTCGACGGCGCAAGTGCCGAGGCTTCGCTGGCCGGCCTGTCGCAACCCCGCCTGGAGCCCGAGGTCGTATTCGGCTTCAACGCCACCCCGCGTGGCGGCATGAGCGAGGCCGAGCTGACCGGCTGCCTGGCCTGGGTGGCGCACGGCTTCGAAATCGTGCACACGCACTACGATTCGTGGCGTTTCAAGGCGCCCGACACCGTGGCTGACTTCGCGCTGCACGGCCGCCTGCTGATCGGCCCGCAGGTGCCGGTGAGCCGGTTCGACAGGCTCGGGCCTGAACTCGCGGCGCTGCAGGTCGAACTGCTGCGCGACGGCGAGGCGGTTGATCGTGGCGCAGCGACGGTCGTACTCGACGGCCCACTCAACGCCTTGCGCCTGTGGGTCGATGCGATGGCCGCGCAACCGCAACGCTGGCCCATCCTGCCCGGCGATGTGGTCACCACCGGCACCATCACCGACGCCTGGCCACTGCTGCCCGGGCAGCAGTGGCAGACCCGCCTGAGTGATGCCCGGCTGAGCGGCCTGACGCTGAACACGACCGCCTGAAAAGCCTGGGCTAGAATTGCCGGCTCGGCATCGACCTGCTGATCTGAACGAACACCGGAGAGGTGGCAGAGTGGTCGAATGTACCTGACTCGAAATCAGGCGTACCGCAAGGTACCGTGGGTTCGAATCCCACCCTCTCCGCCATAGGTAAATCTCTCCGCATCAGGCCGCCTTCGGGCGGTCTTTTTCTTTGGGCTTGTGCGGGGGCGTTTGACCAGTCTTGCGGCCGATCTTGCCGACGGCGCTGGCCAGGGTGGCGTCGAGCAGGTGGCTGTAGCGCTGGGTGCTGCGGGGGTCGCGGTGGCCCAGGACCTGGCCGACGGTGTAGAGGTCGACCTCGTTGTTGATCATCTCGCTGGCGGCGCTGTGGCGCAGGTCGTGGAGACGGATGTGGGGCAGGCCGGCGCGTGCTCGAGCACGCGGGAAGCCGCGCGGCAGGGTGGTCTTGGGCGCGCTGAAGGGCATCATGGCCAGAATGCCCAGGCGCTGGAGCTGGGGGTGGGCGGGCACGCCGCGGCGATCGCCGTTCTTGGTGTCGGCCAGCAGCAGGCGATGACCTGACCCGGAAGCGTCGACGTGCACGCGTTGCAGCTCACCCAGGCGCATGCCGGTGTAGAAGGCGGCGAGGATGAGCGCGCGCACGTCGCGCCGGTCGGCGGCCCTGGCCAGCTGGCCCACCTGGCTGCGGCTGGCGTAGACGTGCCGTTCGTTGCGCACCTTGGGCAACTGCATGCGGGTGGTGGGGTCGGCTTCGCACAGGCCGTGTTTGCGCCAGGCCCAGCGGCAGGCGGCCTTGAGCAGGGCC
>JANOQS010000324.1:0-3165 GCA_031414975.1 Methylibium sp.
CATCGCCAGCGCCATCTTCATTTCCAGCAGCGCCAGATAGCGGCCGGGGCAGCTGCGCGGGCCGGCGCCGAAGGGCATGGAGATGCGTTTGGCACGGCTGGTGTCGGCACTGGCCGAGGTGTCGTCGGTGTCGCTTTTGTCAGCCAGCCAACGTAGTGGGTCGAATTGTTCGGGCCGCTCGAAGTGCGCGGCACACACGCTGTCGTGCCGCATCACGCACCACACCAGAGTGCGGGGTTCGATGCGCAGGTCGCCGATGGTCGTTTCGCGCAGCGCCTCCAGCACCACGAAAGGCGCCACGGGCTTCAGGCGCATGGTCTCGTGGATGCAGGCCTCCAGGTAGTCCAGCCCGGCCAGGCGCTCAGGCGTGAAGTCTTCGGCTGTGCCGGCCAAGCGGCGCACTTCATCGCGCGCACGCCCCAGCGCGTCAGGGTGGCGGTGCAGCAGGTGCAGCAGCCAGGCCAGCGTGTTGGCGGTGGTGTCTTCGCCGGCCAGCAGCATGGTGAGCACATTGCCGGCCACCTGGGTGTCGTCGATGCCGGTGTTGCCGTCGTCGGCGGCCACGATCATCGCCTCGAGCAGGTTGGGCGGTTGCGCGCGCCGTGCGGGCTCGGTGCGCAGGCGTTCGCGCGCCTGCGCAATGAAGGCGGCGATCGCGGCGTTCACCTCGGCCACGCTGCGGTCGAGCTGGCGGTCGGCGCTGAGCCGGAACCAGCGCCAGTACGGCAGCGGCGACATCACGCGCCGGTACAGCGCAGGGAAGATCTTGTCGAGGTGCTGCTGGATGATGTCGCCGTCGGACTCGAGCGTGTTGATGTCGGCACCGAAGGTCAGGCCGGCCACGGTGTCCACCGTGTAGCGCATCAGCTCGGGTTGCAGCTCGAGCGCGCGGCCTTCGCGCGCGGCACGTTGCCAGCGCGCGCGCAGGCGCAGGGTCACACGCAGCAACTGGGGAAAGTAGGCGCGCACGCGCGTCGGGTCCAGGCCGCTCATCACCATGCGGCGCTGGCGCCGCCAGGCCTCGCCTTCGGAGCCGAACAGCCCCGGCGTGAGCCCCATCTCGCGCCCAACGTTCTGCAGGTGCCCGCTGCGGCGGAAGCCGTCGGGCCGGTCGCGCAGCACGGCGGCAACGTGTTCGTGGTCGCTCAGCACCAACAGGGGCTGGCGCCCGAGCGTGATGCGGAACAGCGGGCCGTACTGGCGCGCCCAGCGCTCGACGTCGAGGTGCACATGGTCACGGTGGATCTGGAACAGGTTGCCGAAGACGGGCCAGCCGCGCGGGCCGGGCAGGTCGGCGTGGCGGCGCAGGGTGGGCGGGGCGTTCATGGCTTGTTGTACTCCAGTTAACGACCGGCCTGGCGCCGGCCGAGCAACGGCGAGCGTCCCAGCTTTTGTGTCTTGGCAGCGGGGAGTTTCGGTGGCGCAGAGAAACCTTCGAAGGCCGCCCCGCCCTGCCAGTCGCCCACGCCGTAGACGCGCGCGTCGCGCAAGCCCTGCACACCTTCGGCCCAGGCCGCAAGCATGCGCTTGCCGATGTCGGCGAAGGGGGGGTGCGTGTTCATCGCTTCGCGCACCTGCGGCCCCACGTCGGCCACCGCGTCGCTGATGGCCTCGACCATCAGCGTCTGCTCTTTCGGAGCGATGCCGAACACGGCGGCCATGAAGCGCTGCAGGTTCTTGCCGGGCGCCCAGCTCTTCTTGCCCATGAATTCGATGCCGGGCGGGTTGTGTTGATAACCGGCGTAGACAGCGGTGGTCAGCATGTCGTACGCGGGTGAGAGCTGCACGTCGGCGCGTGAGGTGTAGATGAGCGCCAGGTTCTTGGCGTGGCAGTCGGCGTTGCGCAGCGCGTAGGTCAGCAGCAGGGTGGTGGCGAGTTGGCGAAACGTTTCGAGTCGCCGGCTGCCGGGCACGTGGTCGCGCACGGCACGGGCAATGCGCTCCCAGGTGGTGTCGTACTTGGCAGCAGGGCGCAGGCCCAGCAGCGCGCAGAAGTCTTCCATGCCCCAATGCGGCTGGCCGTTCTCGTCCACGTCGAAGCGGTGCACCACCAGGGCCTGGCCGTCGTCAGACACCTCGGTCCGCGCGGTCGGCAGCACGCGCGCCGCCACCTGCATGCACAGGTGCTCGTTCAAGGCGACGAAGGGCAGGTGGCTGCTCGAACCCTTGATGATGTGCTTGCGCGTGACCAGGCTGGCCTTCTTGTGCGCGGCCAGCCCGGCGTCCAGGAACTTCGGCACCACGCCGGAGACGCCGCTGGTGGCGTGCTGGCGCACCAACTCGGCAAAGGCGGCTTCGGAGTTGTCGCCTTTCAGCAGCGCCGCCACTTCGATGGCCTGGGCCGGCTGGTTCAGAGGCGCGCCCGGCGCGGCCACCTGCACCCGACCCACCATGTTGCGGCCGATCACCGACAGCAGCGCGATCGGGCTGGCGCCGACGTGCGGGCCGAACTGTTCCTGCAGCACCTGCAGCAGGTAACCCTCGGGCAGGTTCATCTGCAGCACCGGCGGCAAGGGGTCGTCCCACACGTACGACTCGGTGCGCACGGGCATCGTGAGGGAAACGAAGCGATCTTGCGCGACGTCGGCGTGGTAGGTCAGCACGCTCTTGAAGTCGCCCGCCTGCTCCAGAACGGCCACGTCGCGGCCAAGCACGTGAACAGCGAGCTTCATGACGGGTCGGCGCCGGTTCCGGAGCCTGTTCCAGCGCGCTGGCGTTCGCGCCGCAGTTCATCCAGCATGCCCGACTGGCCGGCGACCACGAATTCGAGTTCCAGGCCCAGCACGGCAAGAACCGCCAACAGCTTGCGGGAACCGAATTCGGCCGAGCGCCCGCGCTCGAAGCGCGACAGCGATTCGGCCGTCACACCCGCCTGCTGCGCGACGGCGGCCTGCCGGAGCCCCAGGGCACGGCGGCGGGCCGACGCGGCCTGGCCGAGTTCCTGGAGGGTCTGCACTTGATACTTACCTCAATATCATGCTTTGCTTGGCACATTATTGATGCAAATATCAAGATCATCAAGAACCCTGCGGTGAAAGCCCTGCCCGGCGCCCCATTCCCAACCGCCGCGCCCGCACCAGCAACCACACCACGATGCTCACGTTGAGCAGGTTCCACGCAATGCCGTTGACGAACGCCGCGCGGTACGAGCCGGTCCAGTCGAAG
>JANOQS010000325.1:0-4512 GCA_031414975.1 Methylibium sp.
GCGCACACGCAGGTCGTGGCGCGCATGCTGGCCAAGGCCGGCCTCGAGCTGGCGGCGCTGGAGTGCGGCACGCACCCGCCCAAGCGCGAGGCCGACGTCGGCGCGCTGGCCGTGCAGGGCCGCCCACCCGACGCGCTGAACAACAACTGCTCGGGCAAACACGCCGGCTTCCTGTGCCTGGCGTGCGCGCTCCACTACAGAAGCGGCAGCGGCGGGCTGAACCTGCGCCAGTACGCACGCGGCTACGTGGCGCCCGAGCACCCGGTGATGCGCGAAGTGACTGCCGCGCTGCAGGCCACCACCGGCTTCGACCTGGCCCATGCGGCGCGCGGGGTCGATGGTTGTTCGATCCCGACCTTCGGCATTCCGCTGCGCAACCTGGCGCTCGCCTTCGCGCGCGTGGCCACCGGCACCGGCCTGAGCGAGGGCCACGCACGCGCCGCCAAACGCCTGCGCCAGGCGGTGGCGAAAGCGCCGTTCATGGTGGCCGGCACCGACCGTTTCGACACCCAGGTGATGCAGCGCCTGGGCGAGCGCGTGTTCTGCAAGGTCGGTGCCGAAGGCGTGTACTGCGCTGCGCTGCCGCAGCGCGGGCTCGGCGTGGCGATCAAGATCGACGACGGCAACACGGCCCGCGCCGCCGAGGTGGTGATGGCTGCGGTGATCGAAGCCTTCGTCGCGCTCGACGATGGCGACGCCAGCTTGCTGGCCACGCTCAGCCGCCCGACCTTGAGCAACTGGAACGGCATCCGGGTCGGTGCCTTGCGGCCCGCCGAAGCCCTTCATTCGATCCGCACGCGCACCTTGCCGGGAGTTCTCTGATGGCGACCTTCGTTCTGGTTCATGGCGCCTGGCACGGCGGTTGGTGTTACCGCGACACCGCGGCCGCGCTGCGCGCCGCTGGCCACACGGTGTTCACACCCACCCACACCGGCCTGGGTGAACGCGCGCACCAGGCGGGCCAGGACATCACGCTCGAAACCCATGTGCGCGACGTGTGCGGCTGCATCGAGGCGGAGGAGTTGAGCGACGTGATCCTGTGCGGTCATTCGTACGGCGGCATGGTGATCACCGGCGTGGCCGACCGCCTGCCCGATCGCATCAAGGCGCTGGTCTACCTCGACGCCTACGTGCCGGAGCATGGTGAATCGATGATCGACCAGTACCGCAAGGCCCGGTCACCCGCAGACGCGGCCGAGGCCATCGAACGGATTCGCACCCAGGCGCGAAGCAACGGCAACGGCATGATGCAAGCGCGCGCCGCCGAAGCCTTCAACGTCTCCCCCGCCCATCGGGCCTGGGTCGACCGGCGCTGCGTGCCGCAGGCGCTGGCCACCTTCGAGATGCCGGTCTTGCTGACCGGCGCCGGCGCGCAGGTGACGCAACGCCTGTACATCCTGGCCGACGGCTGGGACCCGAGCCCGTTCCGCTGGTATGCGGCGCGGTTCGAGCGCGATCCCGCCTGGCGCGTGACCAGGTTTCCGTGCGGCCACGACGTGATGGTGGACATGCCGGTCGAACTGGCGCGGGAGTTGATGCGTCTCGTGTGAGCCACCGGGGGGCCAGGGCCGGCCTGCTGCACCGGGGGCTGGTGCTCGATCAGCCGGCCAGCAACGCCTCCAGGCTCTGCAAGGTGTCGGCCTCGTGCAGCGGCTTGTCGGCGCGAATGCGCAGCATGCGCGGGAAGCGCACCGCGATGCCGCTCTTGTGGCGCGGGCTGCGGTTGATGCCCTCGAAGCCGAGTTCGAACATCAGCGTGGGCTTGACGCTGCGCACCGGGCCGAACTTTTCCAAGGTGGTCTGGCGGATCACCCGATCGACCTGCGCGAATTCTTCGTCGGTGAGGCCGGAGTAGGCTTTGGCGAAGGCCACCAGTTGCAGGGTGTCGGGTACCGGCGGCACGCGCCGTTCGATCGCATCGACCACGGCCTGTGCCTCGGCGGCACCCTGCGGCGCGCGGTTCCACACCGCAAAGGTGTAGTCGGTGTAGACGCTGGCGCGGCGGCCGTGGCCGGCCTGGGCGTAGATCAGCACTGCGTCGACGCTGAGCGGCGCGATCTTCCACTTCCACCAGGTGCCGCCGGCCAGATCCTCCTGCTTCCTTCGGCCGGTGCCATAGCGCGCGTCGGCGTGCTTGAGCATGAAACCTTCAACGCCGCGAGCGCGTGACTCTTGCCGCAGCGCGGCAAGGTCAGCCCAGGTGGCGCGCACTTCGAGCGGCGAGAGCAGCAGGCCGGCCGCGCCGGTCGCCTGCTCGAGCTCGCGGCGGCGTTCGTGCTGCGGCTGCGCGCGCAGGTCCTGCCCCTGCCACTCCAGCAGGTCGTAGGCGATGAAGGTCACCGGCGCATCGGCCAGCACCTTCTTCGTCAGGGTCTTGCGGCCGATGCGTTGCTGCAGCAGGTTGAACGGCGCCGGGCGCTGGTCTTTCCACACCACGATCTCGCCGTCGAGCACCGTGCCGTCGGGCAGCGCCTGGGCCAGCGCCACGACCTCTGGGAAGCGCTCGGTCACCAGCTCTTCGCCGCGCGACCAGACCCACACCTGGCCGGCGCGCTTGACCACCTGCGCGCGGATGCCGTCGTACTTCCATTCGACCAGCCAGTCGGTCGGCGGGCCCAACCGGGTGTCGAAGTCGGCCAGCGGCACGTCGATCGCATGGGCCAGGAAGAACGGGTAGGGCTGGCCGCCCTGTGCCGTCTCGGTGGTCTGGGTGTCGATCAGCGCTTCGTAGCGTTGCGCGTCGGGCGAAGCCTTGGCGTCGGTGTAGCCCATCATGCGCTGGGCCACGAGCTTGGCGTCGAGACCGGCGTGTTCGGCCAGCGCACGCTGCACCAGCAGCTTGCTGACGCCGACGCGGAAGCCACCACCGATCAGCTTGGTGAGGAGAAAGCGGCCGGCCGCATCGAGTTCGTCCCAGTACGTGCCAATGCGTCGTACCTGCTCGGCGGGCTCGGCGCCGCGCAAGGTCAGCAGGCGTTGCGTGACCCAGTCTGCCAGGCCGACATCGCTGCGTTGGCGTGGCGCCGGCAGCACATGGGCGATGGTCTCGGCCAGGTCGCCGACAGCCTGGTAGCACTCTTCGAACAGCCATTCGGCAATGCCCGCGCGTTCGCACGCAAGCGTGCGCAAGGCCGCGGTGGGTACCACTTGGCGCGGCTTGCCACCGGACAGGAAGTAGACGGCCCAGGCCGCGTCGGCCGCTGCGGCCTGGGAGAGGTACCGCTTCAGCGCGTCGACCTTGGCACCGGTGGCGGTGCTGGCATCGAGCTCGGCGAAGAGCTGGGCGAAGCGTTGCACAGGTTGCTCCTTCCGATCAGCCCGCCTCGACCGCCGTCGCTGGCTCTGCCTCGTCATCCTGGTCACCGTATTCGGTCGCGAAGGCGCCCGCCTGCAGGCCCTGCTCGGCCAGCCAGCGCACCATCACCGCCTCGTAGCCGTGCGTCACGATCACGCGCTGCGCGCCGGTGGCGGTGATGGCGCGCTGCAAGCCCGGCCAGTCGGCATGGTCGGACAACACGAAGCCACGGTCCACCGAACGGCGCCGGCGCGCGCCGCGCAATTGCATCCAGCCGCTCGCGAAAGCGTCGCTGTACTCGCCGAAACGCTTGAGCCAGGGGCTGTCTTGCACCGAAGGCGGCGCCACCACAAGAGCACGCTTCAGGCTGGCCTTGTCGGCCACGTCGGTGACGAATTGCGTGGCGGGCAGTGCCACGCCCTGCTCGCGGTAGGCGCGGTTCAGCGGCTCGACCGCGCCGTGCACGATGAGTGGGCCGATGTTCGCATCCACCCCCGCCAGGATGCGCTGCGCCTTGCCGAAGCTGTAGGCCATCAGCAGGCTGGCGCGGCCGGCGTCGGCGTTGGCGCGCCACCAGTGATTGATGCTGTCGAACACCTCCTGCTGCGGCTGCCAGCGGTAGATCGGCAGGCCGAAGGTGCTTTCGGTGATGAAGGTGTGGCAGCGCACCGGCTCGAAGGGTGCGCAGGTGGGGTTGTGTTCGCGCGCGTCGTCGGCCTCACCGGCCACATAGAAGTCGCCTGACGCCACCCACACCTGGCCGCCAAGCTCCAACCGCACCTGCGCCGAGCCCAACACGTGGCCAGCAGGGTGCAGGCTGATGCGCACGCCGAAGTGGTCGACCTCCTTGCCGTAGGCCAGGGGCTGCAAGGTGATGTCGCTGCCCAGGCGCGAACGCAGCACGCCTTCGGCCGGCGCGGCGGCCAGGTAGTGGCCGTGGCCGCGGCGGGCGTGGTCGGCGTGGGCGTGGGTGATGACGGCGCGGGCGACCGGGCGCCACGGGTCGATGTAGAAGTCGCCCGGCGGGCAGTACAGGCCTTCGGGGCGCTGCACGATCAGGTCGTGGGGGTGCATCGCGCGCACGCCGCTCAGTACCGGTTGCCCGTCAGCAGCAGCGCAAACCGCATCAGCCCATACGCCACCCAGGTGAGCGCGCGCGTGGTCAAGGGCCGCTGCAGGTGCGCTTCGGGCTCGACACGCCGGCCCTGGTGGGCAAT
>JANOQS010000326.1:0-17920 GCA_031414975.1 Methylibium sp.
GTGCGTGGACGAAAACGGTTTCCTGCGCGACATCGAGCGGCTCATCAAGCGCGAGATCCCGAAAGAGATCGTGCCCGGCTTCGCGCCGCTGGCGAATGAAAAGCCCGAGCCCATCGTGCTCGGCCGCATGGTGATCGGCGAAGGCGCCGGCCGCGGCGGTCATCGTCACCACGTGAACGGGCGTGGCGGCCACGGTGGAGGAGGTGGTGGTGGCGGCGGCGGTGGTGGCGGTGGCCATTCAGGCCGCGGCCGCAACGATGGCCGCGGTGACGGACGCAATGACGGCCGCAGTGACGGACGCTCCAGCGCGCCGCCACGTGGCGACGGCCGCACCAGCGCGTCGGCCCCGCGCGCGCCGAGCCGCGACGCTCACGGCCAACCGCCGCCGCGCCCGCAAGGCCCGCGCCCCGAAAGCCCGCACAGCGGCCGCCCGCCGGCACGGCTGACGCAGCCCAAGCGTTGAACCCGTCAGCCTGAAAAGGCGGCGTCAGCGCACAAGCGACTGCTTGCCGCTGCGGGAGGCCACCAGTTACATTCGGCGGATGGCCCTTGAACCGCCCCGAACCGCCCTGCTCGCCGGTGCCACCGGCCTGGTCGGGCGGGCCCTGTTGCCGCTGCTGCTGCACGGTGAGCTCTATGAATGCGTTCATGTGCTGGTGCGGCGGCCGCTGAGCGAACCGCCTGCCCCACCCAAGCTGCAGGTCCATGTCGTTGACTTTGCCAAGCTGCCGTCTCCTTTGCCCCGCATCGCCGATGCCTACATCGCACTCGGCACCACGATCAAGGTCGCCGGCTCGGAAGCGGCGTTCCGGCAGGTCGATTTCGACTTCGTCGTCAACACCGCGCGTGCTGCCAAGGCCGCCGGCGCGCGCCGCCTGGCCGTTGTCTCGGCACTCGGCGCCGATGCCGCGTCGCGGGTGTTCTACAACCGCGTCAAGGGCGACATGGAAGCCGCCCTCGCGCAACTCGGTTTCGAGTCGCTGAGCATCGCCCAGCCCTCACTGCTGGTGGGCGACCGGGCTGCGCTGGGCCAGCCGGTCCGCTCCGGCGAGGTGTGGGCCACCCGGCTGCTCGGGCCGGTGATGGGCCTGGTGCCGGCCGGCGTGCGGCCGATCCGTGCCGCCGCCGTGGCTGCCGCGATGCGGGCCGCCGTGGAAGCGGGCCGACCGGGGGTACAGCGGCTCTCGTCAGCGGCCATGCAGCGCGCCGCGGCCGACTGACCCTCGAGCACAGGTGCCCGCGTGAGACCCACCCCATCCGCCCCCGCCACGCCATCGGCCCGGCACGCCAGCCCATGGCCGGGGTTGCGCCGCCACGCGCTGATGCACCTGAAGCTGGCTGCCGGCGTGGCGCTCGCCCTGGCGGCGCTGCTGCTGCTGGCCGGCTGGTTCTTCCACGAGCTCTGGCGCCCGGCGTTCGCCGCCTGGCGCCCTTTCGCCTTCGCGCTGTTCGGCGCGGGCGCCTTGCTGATGTGGCAGCAGACGCGGCGCGACGAAGCGCGTGTGCGCCAGGAGGCGCTGTCGTCGCTGACGCACAGCTCGTTCATGCCGTATGAGTTTGCGCCGGTGACCTTGCCGATGGAGGAACCGGCCGAGGCCGAACCCGAACCAGGCCAGACGCCGAATGCCGAAGATCCATCGGCAGCTGTCACCGCCGCACTGACCGCCCCCAACTCCGAAACAAGCGCCACCTCCGCCCCCGCGGGGCCGCCGCCATGGAGCGCAGGCCTGCTGCGCGCACTCGAATGGCGCCGCTTCGAGGCGCTGTGCGAAGAGATCTTCAAGCAAGACGGCTACGTGACCAAACGGTCCGAGCCCGGCGGCGCCGACAGTGGCGCGGCCCTGTGGCTGCATTCGCGCCTGGACCTGGAGCAGCCGGTGCGCATCGTGCAATGCCACAACTGGAGCGGCGAGCCGGTCGGTGTGGCGGCGGTGCGCGAATTCCTGGGCGCGATGGTCGATGCCGGGCTCAAGTCGGGCGCGCTGATGAGCTGCGGCGCCTTCACCCCCGAAGCCGAGGCGCTGGCGCGCCGGCACGGCATCATGGCCGTCAGCGGGCCGGACCTGCTGGCGCTGGTGAACAAGCGCCCGGAACCACTGCAGCGCGAGCTGCTCGCCGTGGCCACCCAGGGTGACTACCGGCGCCCCAGTTGCCCCCGCTGCGGCGTGAAGATGCTCGCGCCGCCGGATGCCGGCAGCGACGGCGGCCCGACCCGTTGGGTGTGCGCTGAAGCGCCGCGTTGCGCCGGCACACTGGCATGGAGCGCCGGACCCGCATGAACCGCACCCGGAAAGCGCCCGAGGCCAAGCTGCGCATCGCTTTGCCGTCCTTGGTCTGGCTGCTGCTGGCGGTGGCGAGTTTCGTGGCGGCCTTCAGCGCCTGGCAAAGTCAGCGCCTCGACCGCATGCGCCCGCCCCCCAGCGTGGCGCCGGCGCCCGGCACCTCCGACGGCGTCGAGGCCCCGGTGCCCGCACAAACCACGTCGCAAGTGCCGGCCGGCGCAGTGCCCGGCGGGGCGCCCGAGGCCAGCCTGGCTGGCGTGGAAGAAGCCGGCTCGGCGCCGCTGCGGCAACTCGACCCGCAGGCCGGCCGCCAGGTGCTGCGCTGCATCAGCAAGGGCCGCGTGACCTACCGCGACCTGAACGCCGGCTGCCCCGAAGGGTCTGCCGAGCGGGTCACCGTGTTCCCGACCGAGGGCGTGGGAAAACCTCAGTGAGCGCGTTGGCGCAGGCCGGCGGCGGCACGCCGCTGCGCTGGGTGCATGCCGACGAAGCCTGCGTCGTGATCGACAAACCGAGCGGCCTGCTGTCGGTACCAGGCCGTGGCGCGCACCTGCAGGACTGCGCGGCCGCCCGCGTGCAGGCGCGCTGGCCCGACGCGAGGGTGGTGCACCGCCTCGACATGGCCACCTCGGGCCTGCTGCTGTTCGCGCGCGGTGCGGCGGCACAGCGCCGCCTGAGCGAAGCCTTTGCGCAGCGCGCGGTTGAAAAGCGCTACGTCGCCGTGGTGCAAGGTGCAGTGGCGCAAGCCAGCGGAGAGATCGACCTGCCGCTGCTCGCCGACTGGCCGAACCGGCCGCGCCAGAAGGTCTGCCTCGCCCAGGGCAAGCCTTCGCTGACGCGCTGGCGCGTGATCGAGCGCGACCCGCTGCGGCACACCACGCGCCTGGCACTGACGCCACTGACCGGCCGCTCGCACCAGTTGCGGGTGCACCTGCTGGCCCTCGGCCACCCGATCGTGGGGGATGCGCTGTACGCACCGCCCGAGGTTCAGGCCCAGGCCGATCGTCTGTTGCTGCATGCCGACGCGCTCGGCTTTGCGCACCCGACCAGCGGTGACTGGATCCAGCTCGATTCGCCCGCTCCGTTCTGAGCCCGGCACCGATTCACGCCTCCTCGCGCTTGGCCTTGGCACGCGCTTTGCCGGCCTTCCCGCGCACCTTCCACAGCGCCACCATCTGCTGGCGTTCCAGCACGCTCATCGTGTCGCGGCGGGCTTCGCGCAGCAGCTTGTGGTAGTTGCGCAGGCGGTCGCTGTCCACAGCCTCGCGCACCGCGCAGCCGGGTTCGTCCAGGTGCTTGCAGTCGCGGAAGCGGCAGGCCGGCGCCAGGTTTTCGATGTCGCCGAAGCTGGCCGCCAAGGTGGCTTCGTCCACATCCGGGCGCAGGGCGCGCAGGCCCGGCGTGTCGATCACGCAGGCGCCCGACGGCAGGCGGTGCAGCGAGCGCGCGGTGGTGGTGTGCTTGCCGCGGCTGTCGTGTTCGCGCACGGCACCGGTGTCCTGCACCGGCGTGCCGATGAGCGTATTGGTCAGGGTCGACTTGCCGGCACCGGACGATCCCAGCAGCACCAAGGTCTGGCCGACGCCCAGGTACGGCGCCAGTGCTTCGGCCGCCGCCGGCAGGGTGGCATTGAGCGCCAGCACGTCCACCCGCGCCGAGGCGCGGGCGCGCACTGCATCCACCCGCGCCTGCAGTTCGGCGGGGCGGTCGGCCAGCACGTCGGCCTTGCTCAGCACCACCACCGGCGTGATGCCGCTGCCATGCACCAGCGCCAGGTAGCGCTCCAGGCGGCGCAGGTTGAAGTCGTCGTCCAGGCCCATCACGAGCAAGGCCCAGTCGACGTTGCTGACGACCGGGTGGCGCCGGCCGTCGGCGTCACGCCGGGCAATGTGCGACAGCGGCGGCACGCGCTCGTGCACCCAGTCCTGGCCGTGCGCCTCGCGGGTGAGCACGGCCCAGTCACCGACGGCGACGGCGGTCTCCTGGTCCTGCAGCGCGCGTGCCAGGCGCGGCAGGACGCGCGCGCTGCCGTCACCGTGGCCGTCATGCACACGCATGCTTTCGCGGTGCACCTCGGTGACGCGCGCCAGGCGGCCGGCCACCGGTTCGGGAAGTGTGGCGGCCGCAGCGGCCACGGCATGAGTCAAACCCAATGAGCGCAGGCGCTCGAAGTCAATCTCGATCATGGTGATGTGTGAACCTCGGAATCTCACGGCGCCGGCCCGGCGGGTCGACGTCAAGCAGCCGGCGCGAGTGCGCGCCGGCAACGAAGGCGTGGAGAGGTCGACCGCGTGCAGTGCGCAGGCGGGAGGTCAGTTCTGGAGAGCAGGCCGCTCGGGGAGAGCGGCGGAACGGATAACTCTGAAGAGGTGAACCCGCGGGTCAGGCAACGGCCGACAGGGGAACAATGGCTTGTGCTGGCATGGCGGGCCTCCTGTTTGAGCTGGGGAGTCGGGACGCGAGTGTTCCATGAGCCTGACCATCGCGTCAATGTCTGCCGGCAGGCCCTTGCCTTTTGGCAACAGGGACAAACATGCCTCCTGGTGCGGTGAGCGCTTGTATGATTTGCGCCATTGCCGTCTCGGTGTCCTGCTCTGCAAAGGAAAGCCCATGAAAAGCCTGATTCTTGCCCTGTCCGTGGCGGTTGCCGCGGCCGGACTGTTGCCGGTTTCCGCAGACGCCAAGCGCATCGGCGGCGGCGCCTCGTCGGGCATGAAGCGCGACATGCCGGCCCGCACCCCCGACGCCACGCCGGCCAAGCCGGCCCAGGCCGCCCCCACCACGCCGGCCACCGCCGGCGCCGCACCGGCCGCCGCGCCCAAGCGCTCGTGGATGGGCCCGCTCGCCGGCCTGGCTGCGGGCCTCGGCCTGGCCGCGCTGATGAGCCACCTGGGGATGGGCGCCGAGTTCGCCAACTTCATCATGATGGCCTTGCTGGCCGTCGTCGCCTTCGTCGCGATCCGCTTCCTGCTGCGCCGCTTCGGCCCGCAGGCGCGCGGCGCGAACGCAACGCAGGGCCTGCAGTTTGCCGGCGCGGGTGCACCAGCCCAAGGTGCAAGTGCTGGCGCGGCCGGCTTCGAACCCGCAGCAACGCGGTTGCCGGGCGGCTCCAGTGCCACCTGGGGGCCCGCTGCGGTGGCGCCCGAGCAGTCTGCCGCAGCTTCGTTCGCGGCCCCGGCCGACCGTGTGGTCTCGTTGCCGGCAGGCTTCGATGCTGCGGCGTTTGAACGCATTGCCAAGATGATCTTCATCCGCATGCAGGCCGCGAATGACAGCGGCGACCTGAACGATCTGCGCAACTTCACCACGCCGGAGATGTTCGCGTCGATCAAGCTCGACCTGCAAGACCGCGGTGGCGCGGCCCAGACCACCGACGTCGAGAAGATCGACGCCCAGGTGGTCGACTTTGTCGCCGAGGCCGAGCGCCAGATCGTCAGCGTGCGCTTCCACGGCCGGGTGCGTGAAGAGAAGGACGCCGCCGCGAACGAGGTCGATGAGGTCTGGCACCTCGTCAAGCCGACCGACGGCAGCCGCGAATGGGCGATTGCCGGGATTCAGCAGTACGCCTGATCCAGGCGCTTCAAGCTGACAAGAAAAGGGGGCTTCGGCCCCCTTCTTCTTTTTCAGGCTTCGTCTGCCCCTTTGCCTCAGTGCACCGTGATGCTGGAGAAATCGGTATCGCCCGATGGGATGCGTTGCGCGGCCGCGGCGCCCGCGGCAGAGCGTTCATCGACCAGCCAGGCCTCGGCCATCTCGGCCGACAGTGGCCGCGCCAGCAGGTAACCCTGCCCGAAGCCGCAGCCCAGTTCGCGCAGCTTGGACAGTTGCGCCGGCGACTCGATGCCCTCGGCAATCACCGCCCGGCCGAGCGAATGGCCCAAGGTGACGATGGCCTTCACCACCTCCGAATTGCGCGTGCCGTCCTGCAGCCGCTGCACGAACGAGCGGTCGATCTTCAGGCTCGTGATCGGCAGGGTGGACAGGTAGGACAGCGACGAGTAGCCCGTGCCGAAGTCGTCCACGCTCAGCCCGACGCCGAGTTCGCGCAGTTGCGTCATCGTCTCGAGCGCGCTGTCCAGCCGCTTCATCAGCATGCTCTCGGTGATCTCCAGGGTCAGCTGCCAGGGCTCCAGGCCGTTGGTCAGCAGCGCGCGCGTCACGTGCGACACCAGCGCCAGGCGGCACAGGTCGGTGCCCGACACGTTGACCTGCATGCGCAGTTTGGTGCCCTGTTCGTCGAGGCTGCTCTGCCACGCCTTCAATTGGCGGCAGGCGCGCGTCAGCACCAGTTCGGTCACGGTGCCGATCAGGCCGGAATCTTCGGCGATCGGGATGAACACGTCGGGGCCGACCAGGCCGCGCTCGGGGTGGTTCCAGCGCAGCAGCGCTTCGAAGCTGTTGATCCTGCCGCTGCCCAGGTCGTAGATCGGCTGGTAGGCCAGGAACAGCTCGTCGCCGTCGATCGCACGGCGCAGGTCGCGCTCCAGGTGCAACTGGTCGGCAATGTGGGCGCGCAGGCTGGCGTCGAACACCGCGTAACGCGCACGCCCGCCGGCCTTGGCGCGGTACATCGCGATGTCGGCGTCGCGCAGCACGTCGCCCGGGGTGTCGTAGCCGATGCTGCTGAAGGTGATGCCGATGCTGGCGCTGCTGTTGACCTCGGTGCCGCCCACCAGGTAGGGCTTGCGCAGCGCCACCTGGAGCCGCTCGGCCATCGCCACCGCGAGGTGTTCGCCTTCCAGGTCTTCGATCAGGATCGCGAATTCGTCGCCGCCGAGCCGGCCGACCGTATCGCCCGGGCGCACCTGCTTCAGGATGCGCTGCGCCACCGTCACCAGAAACTCGTCTCCCACGCCGTGGCCGAGCGTGTCGTTGATGAGTTTGAAGCGGTCGAAGTCCAGGTACATCAGCGCGAAGTTGCGGCGCCGGTCCTTGTTGCAGCGATCCACCGCCAGCGCCAGGCTGTGGCCAAAACGCGCCCGGTTGGCCAGCGAGGTCAGGCTGTCGTGGTAGGCCATGTGGTGCAGGCGCGCCTCGGCGTCGCGCCGCGCGGTGATGTCTTGTGCCTGCAGGATCAGGCAGGGCGCGCCCGAGGTGCGCCCCGAAAAGTAGCCACAGTGCAGCGAGATCCACACCTCGTGCCCGTGCGCATGGCGGCAGCGCAGTTCGACCGTCGCCGTCTCGATCTGCTGGCCGACCACGCGGCCCAGTTGTTCGCCCAGGGTGTCCACGTCGGTCACGTCGAGGAAGGTGTTGAATTCACGCCCGACCACGTCGCCCTCGGCATGCCCGAGCAGGGTACACAGAGCGGCGTTGACCTGCAGCACCTGCCCTTCGGTGGACACCAGCGCCATGCCGATGGCAGCGTGCGAAAACGCGCTGTGGAAGCGCCGTTCGCTGTCCTGCAGTTCCATCACGTGCTTGGCCGACTGCGCCGCTTCACGTTCGGCCGCCTCGACCCGCACGCGCGCCGCGGTGTTGTCGGTCTCGCGCTGGCGAAAGTGGTAGTGCAGCATGGTCAGCAGCATGCCGATGATGGGCACCGCCGCCGCCACCACGGCAATGCCGAACTGCTGCGAGGTCAGGAACAGCAGCGCCGCCACCAGCGCACTCACGGCATAGGTGATGCCGACCCAGCCGAAGTTGCCGAAGAAGTCCGTCAGGCGCAGCGGCTCGTTGCGCTTGAGGTGAATGACCAGGGTGACCAGCAAGGTGTTGAGCAGGAAATATGCAATCGCGAAGCCCATCGACGCGACCAGCATCACCGCCTCGTTAAAGGCGCCCACCGCGCTCAGGCCCTTGAACACTGCGTGCAGCGCCCAGCCGACCACCGACATCGAAATCGCGGCCATGGCCGGGCTGGCCAGCCGGCTGGTCCAGCGTTTGGAGGTGCGCGCCGAGCCGACGAAGGCTTCGCCCGCGGCGGCCCATGCTGCTGCAGCGGGGCCGTGCATCAGCAACAGCAGGAAGATGAAGATCTCGCCCGCTGCGAAGGAATTTTTCGAGCCCGGCACGCGCACCGGGTACAGGCCGGCCAGCATCGCCACCACGCAGCCCGCCAGAACCTGCTGCAGCCCTTCCCGCGGCAGCCCGGCGACGGTGAAGCCCGCGCCGACCAGCGCCGCGGCGCCCACCAGGACCATCGTCCACCAGTACGCCGCGGCCTTGCGGTTGTAGTCGGGCATCAGCGCAGCATGCAGCCGCTTCCACCAGGGGGCCAGGGTGGCATTTGCATCCGCATCTGCATCATCTGCGGCATTGACGGGTTCGTTCATGGGGTCGGTGGGATCCGTGTGGCTTGCAGCCCGCGCGCAGGCCCATCCGGCACCCGCGCTGGGTCGATTCACTCCTTATCGGTGAATCCACCCGCGAACTGAAGGGCCACGATCACGGCTCGCCCAACACCAACCCCTCGCTCAACACCAAACCCTCGCTGAGCACCAGGCCTTCACTCAAGACCAGCCCTTCGCTCAACACCAGCCCTTCGCTGAGCACCAGGCCCTCGCTGAGCACCAGCCCTTCGCTCAACACCAGCCCTTCGCTGAGCACCAGACCGCTGCCCAGCACCAGGCCACTGCCGCTCACCAGCCAACCCGACAGGGTCGAGGTCGGAATGAAGGCGCCGGTCTTGCCGGTGAACGACGAGGCGCCGGCCATCGTGTTGGCGCTGACCACACCCGAAGTCAGCAGCGTCTGGTTCGGCGCCGCCGTGTCGCTGAACGACTTGACGAAGGTATTGGCCGCGATGCCCGTGCCCGACCAGTAGGCCGGCACGCGCTTGCGCACGACGCCGCTGGCCCAGGTCAGGCGCGGGTCCCAGATCGACTGGTACTTGGTGAACAGCGCCGAGCCGCTGACCACGTGCGAGCCGCCGGCAAACACCATCCGCGACCAGTTGAAGCTCACGCCGTTGACGCTGGAGGTGGCGGACGGCATGCTCTTGCCGCTGGCCAGCAGCGTGCCGCCGGAAGTGAGGGTGCCGGCGTTGACCGCGCTGGCCAAGTCGGTGCGCAGCACCTTGGCCAGCTTGACGGCGCCGTCGATGTTCAGCAGCCCTGCCCCCTGCTGCAACAGGTTCGCCCCCGGCACCGGCTGCGCGCTGTACTGCAGGATCGCCTTGACCAGCGGCGGCGTCAGGCCGGGGTTGGCCTGCAGCATCAGCGCCACGGCACCGGCCACCGCGGGGGCAGCGATCGAGGTGCCACTCATGATCATCTGCGTCTCGCCATACACCTGGGTAATGCCCAGCGGCGACACCAGGTTGCCGTAGAAGGTGCTGGCCAGCGTGTTCCAGACCGGCGTGCCGCTCTGCGCCTTGGTGGCCGCTGCACCGACGACCTTGTTGCCGGGCGCGACCAGGTCGGGCTTGAGCAGGTTGTCGACCCGGCGCACGCCGCTCGAATCGACGTACGAACCCCGCGTCGGGCCGCGCGAGCTGAACAGGTTCACGCTGTCGTCGGCGCGGGCCACAGTGCCCTTGAAGTTGACGGCACCGACGGTGATGACCGACGGGTCGTTGCCCGGCGAACTGACCCGGCCGTAAACCTCCTGGTTCGACAGGTTCCTGCCGAAGTTGCCGGCCGCCACCACCACGGTGATGCCGGCGGCAGTGGCGCTGCGCACCGCCACGCACAGCGGGTCGGTCTGCCACGACTCGGTCGAGTCGGTCGCCAGACTCAGGTTCAGCACGCGGATGTTGTATTCCTTGGCGTGGTAGATCGCCCACTGGATGCCCTCCAGCGCATCGCTGACGGTGCCGATGCCCATGCCGTTGAGCACCCGCACGTCGTAGACGTTGGCGTTGGGCGCCACGCCGGTCGTGTCGGGCGTGCCGCTGCCATAGAACTTGGCGCGGCCGGCCGCGACCGAGGCCACGTGGGTGCCGTGGCCATACGGGTCCTGGGTCAGCGACGTATCGGCGGCGATGGCGCTTTCGTAGGTGGCCAGCGCGGCACTGCCCGGCGTCAGCGAGGTGCCGCCGGTGCCGTCGACCCAGTTGGCCACGCTGTTGTTGAGCATGTTCACATTGCGCTTCAAGCGGTAGCCGGCGTTCGCGTCGGCGAACGCCCAGTGTTCGCGCATCACGCCCGAGTCGAGCACGGCAATACCGATGCCGGTGCCGTCCAGGCCCGACCAGCTCGTCTTGGTGCTGCTCGTGCGCACGCTGCTGGTCAACGTGCCGGTGATGGATTCGAGCGTGCTGGCGGTGCGCTGCGTATCGCGGTTCGGCGACACGCTGACCACGTCGTCACGCTCCGACAGCGCCTTCACCTGGCTGGCCTTGATCTGCACCGTGATCGCACGCACCGCCGTGTGAACCGCATGCACCGCGCCGCCGATGCGCTGCACGTGGGCGCGCAGCTCGGTCATCTCCGGGTCGGGCGAATCGCTGACGATGATGGCCTGGATGTGGCGCACGCCGTTCACATCGCGCGCCCAGCGGGCCCGCGGCTTGCGGTGTTCGACCATCTCGTCGCCCAGGTCGCGCGCGACCTTGTGGTGCCGGTCGCCGCCGAAGGGGCGCGCCTGGGCGGGTTGCAGGCCGAGCCCGGCGAGGCACAGCGCCAGCACTGCAGCCAGCGCAGCGCGCCATCGGCGCTCGATCAGCACAATGAAAGGGGTCAGAAGATTCATCTGGGAGGGCTCCGTGAGCAGGTTCTTGTCAACACGCAAACGGGGTGTTGCGCGGTGACCGGAGCATCTCAGTTACCCCCTGAATCAGGTGTAAATGAAGGCCGGAAAAGTGACCGATTCGACGTGCTTATTTCGCGATCAAAGAGCTCCATTTTTCCGCTCGGCAAGTGGCGAAAAAACTTGAGTATCTTTTTCGTGAACGATTGTTGGCATCATCGCGAACTGTTTTTCGGACCGAAAGCAAGCCCATGAGCACATCACTTTTCATCCTCACCGGCGCGTCGCGCGGCCTCGGCGCCGCGATGGCTGACCAACTGCTCGCGCCCGATCACCGGCTGCTGTGCCTGTCGCGCCGGACCAGCGCCACGCTGGCCGCCAAAGCCACCACGGTGGGTGCAGGCCTGGAGCAGTGGCCCATCGATCTGGCCCAACCCGAGGCCGCTTCGGCCCGCCTGCAGGCCTGGCTGCAAGGCCTGGAGGCGGCGCGCTTCGAGGCCGCCACCTTGATCAACAACGCCGGCGTGATCACGCGCGTGGGGCCGGTGGACGAGTGCAGCGACGCCGAGTTGTCGGCCGCCTTGCGCGTGAGCCTGGAAGCGCCGATGTTGCTGAGCGCGGCCTTCCTGCGCGCGACGCGCGGCTGGAGCGCGCAGCGCCGCGTGCTCAACATGTCATCCGGCCTGGGGCGCCGCGCGATGGCGGGCAGCGCCGGCTACTGTGCGGCCAAAGCCGGCATGGACCACTTTTCGCGCGCGCTCGCATTGGACGAAGCGGCGCGACCGAACGGCGCGCGCGTGGTGTCGCTCGCACCCGGCGTGATCGACACCGACATGCAGGTGCAACTGCGCGCGGCCGACCCGGCCGGCTTTCCCGAGCAGGGCAACTTCATCAAGTTGAAAGAAGGTGGTCAGCTGACATCGCCGCACGACGCCGCGGCGCGCGTGCTGGCCTGGTTGAAGCGGGCCGACTTCGGCGCCAACCCGGTGGCCGATGTGCGTGGCGCCTGAAGGACTGCGACGTGAGGGGTGAAGCCCGAGTCAGACCGGGTTGCGCATCGGAGCCGCCACCAGCCGCGTCGCATCGCTGCGCCGTGCGCTGACCTCGACGAGCGGCAGTTGAACCACGCCGGCCGCCGGCACGCGCGGGGCGGTCATGTGGACCGGCTCCAGTTGCACGATTTGCATCACCGTCGGGCCTTCGCGGAGCAGGAACACCGTGGCCAGCGCGGCGGCGATCAAGGTCAGCAGGGTCAGCGCGGTCAGGGGGCGGGCGGTGGTGTTCATGGTGTTCTCCTTGGGGTATCGACGGGTGGTGTGGGTTCGTCGATGGAGGCAGTATCGACAGCCGCCCCAACGCTCGCCAGCGCCTTGCGACGAACTGCATTGAATGGAGTCTGAACTGCGCTGCGGCCCGACCGGCACCGGCCCCGCGCGGCACCGAATGTCAACCGAGACGAACACGATGAAGCGATTTGCCGCCACCCTTGCCTTGCCAACGCTGCTTGCGCTGCTCGCCGCCTGCGGCAGCCGGCCCCAAGGCACACCGGTGCCTGCCGCGCCCGTCAGCGCGTCCGCGGCCACAACCGCCGCCGCTACCGCCACCGCACTGACCGAAACGCTGGCCCCGAACGCCAACCTGGTGGCGCAAGGCATTCCGCCGATCCCGCTGAGCCTGGTGCGCCAGGCAGAGAAGTACACCGACTTTCGCGGCCACAGCTTCGTCGACTGGCACCCGACCCAGCGCGAGATGCTGGTATCGCACCGCGCCGCCGGGGCCAGCACGGTGCAGTTGTTCCGCGTGCCGGCGCCGCTGGCCCCACCCGAGCCGCTGACCGACTTTGCCGACCCGGTGAGCACGGCCAGCTACGAGCCGCGCCGCGGCGAATACCTGGTGTTCGAGCGCAGCAGCGGCGGCAACGAAGCCGACCAGCTCTACCGCATGGACCTGCCCTCGAAGAAGATCACCCTGCTGACCGACCCCGACCAGCGCCACGAAATGCAGGGCTGGCTGCACCGCAGCAGCCAGTTGCTGGTGATGTCGGTACCGCTGGACAAGACCGCCGCCGGCGGCACGCGCGCCACCATCTCGCAAACCTTGAAGCTGCTCGACCCGCGCAGCCCCAAGCTCGCCCGCACGGTGGCCGTGCTGCCCGGCGGGGGTTGGTTTGCTGGCGGTGTGTCGTGGGACGACACGCAGGTGGCGCTGACGCGCTACCTCTCGGCCGGCGAATCGCAACTGTGGCTGTTGAACCTGGCCACCGGCAAGAACCGCCAGTTGCTGCCGGCCCCGGGCAGCAGGTCGCGCTCAGCCCATTTCGCGGGCGAATTCAAGCGCGACGACTCGGGCCTGTACGTTTACAGCGACCGCGACGGCGAGTTTCGCGAGCTGATGCTGTACCGCTTTTCGACCGGGCTGCTGACGCCGCTGACGCGCCAGATTCCGTGGGACGTCAGCGGCGGCACGGTCACCGACGACGGCAACCTGTACGCGGCGCAGGCCAACGTCGACGGGCGCGACGAGTTGCGTCTGTTCGACGCGCGCAGCTTCAGGGAATTGCCGCTGCCGCGCCTGCCGGCCGGCAGCGTGACCAGTTCGCGCTTTCACCGCAAGCTGGCCGAGCTGGCGGTTTCGGTCAATGGCGCGCAGGGGCCGAACCAGATCTACTCGCTCGACCCGGCCAGGGGCACCTTGGCGCAGTGGACCGAAGCGCTCGCCCCGCCCGGCGTGGACACGCGCAGCTTCACCGACCCGCAGATCGTGCGCTGGAACAGCTTCGACGGGCGCGCCATCTCGGGCCTGCTGAACCTGCCACCGGAACGTTTTGCCGGCAAGCGGCCGGTGCTGGTGCAGATCCACGGCGGGCCCGAAGCGCAGGCCAAGGTGGGCTTCCTGGCGCGCAGCAATTACTTTGTCGAAGAACTCGGCATGGCCGTGATCCAGCCCAACGTGCGCGGCTCCTCGGGTTACGGCAAGACCTTCCTGACCCTGGACAACGGGCGCAAGCGCGAAGACTCGGTCAAGGACATCGGCGCGCTGCTCGACTGGATCGGTACGCAGCCGCGCCTCGATGCTTCGCGTGTGGTCGTCAGCGGCGGAAGCTACGGTGGCTACATGAGCCTGGCGGTGGCCACGAACTACCCCGACCGCATTGCCGGTGCGATCGACGTGGTGGGCATCTCGAGCTTCGTGACCTTCCTGCAGAACACCGAAAGTTACCGGCGCGACCTGCGCCGCGTGGAGTATGGCGACGAACGCGACCCGGCGATGCGCAGCTTCCTGAACAGCATCTCTCCGCTCAACAACGCCGCAAAGATCAACAAGCCGCTGTTCGTCGTGCAGGGCAAGAACGACCCGCGCGTGCCCTTCACCGAGGCCGAGCAGATCGTCGCCAGGCTGCGCGAGCAGCGCACGCCGGTGTGGTACCTGCGCGCCGAGAACGAAGGCCACGGCTTCGCGCGCAAGGAGAACGCCGACTTCCAGTTCTACGCCACCGTGCGGTTCCTGCAGGCCACGCTGCTCAAGCCGTGAGGGTGCCGCGCTGCACGCGGTTCAGGGCGGTGGGGGCGGTGGGGGCGTTGGGCCCTGAAAGCCGCCAGCGCGGAAGGTCAGCACCAGGGTGTCGCGGTGGCCGCTGCCTTCCAGCGGCTGGATCGGGGTGCTCTCGTGCACCACGCGCGCATCGTCGAGCATCAGCAGGGTCCAGGGTTCGGTCAGGGTGAAGCGCAGGCCGTGCGGACCGGCCGATTCGAACACGCGCGTCTCGCCGCCCTTCACGCCTTCGCGCCCGACCAGCAGCACGGCCACGAAGTCCACCCCGTCGCGGTGCGCGCCTTCCGGCGTGGGGCGGCCGATGCCGTCGGTGGTGTCGATGCGGAACTGGTGCGCCTCGACGAACCAGGGCCGCACGCCGCGCACTTCCGAGCACAGCGCACTCAAGGCCCGCAGCAGTTGCAGCCATGCTGTGGCGTTGGCCACCGCCGGCGCGACCGGCTCGAACCAGCGCTCCAGCCCGCCGTGCAGCGCGTTGTATTCGAGAGGTTGCCAATGGGCCCGGTGCGGCACGGACTGCACCTGGTCGCCGTCGATCACATAACAGGCGTGGCGGCGGCGCCGGTAGCGGCCGCCGTCGCGCAGGTAGGCATCGGCCGGCAGGTCGTTCCAGCTCGGCGCCAGCGCCAACAGCGCCGGTAGCGGCACACCGATGCGCTCGCACAGGCCGGCAGCGCTGCACACGGTGTGGCCGGGTTCGCGCAGTGCGTCGGTCAATCGGTTCGGGGCGGTCAGCGGCGGGGCAAGGGTCATGGCCGAAGGGGAGCAGGTTGAGGGCGGGCAGTTTGAAGGCGCAAGCGCGGGGCAATCATTGTGCGGCCTGCCCCCGGCCGGCGTATCCTGCGGCCACCCTTTCCCTCATTTGGAGACGCATCATGACGGTATGCCCGATCGCCATCGCCGTGGGCTGCAAGAAGTGCCCGGCGTTTTCAGTCTGCCCGGTCAAGAGCACGTTGGGCGACTTCAAGAAGGACGAGCCGGCCGCGCCTGCGACAAGCAGCGACACCAAGAAGGCACCGGCCGGCAAGGCCAAGTGAGCCGCGCGCCCGGCACCACGGGACGTGCCGCGGAATTGGTGCGGCTGCTGCAATTGCAGCCCCACCCCGAAGGCGGCTTCTTTCGCGAGTGGTTCCGCTCGGCACATTCGGTCGAACCGGTGGACGCGCGACCCACGCGCAGCGCGCTCACGAGCATTGACTTCTTGTTGCTGCAGGGCCAGTTCAGCGCCTGGCACCGGGTAGCGTCGGACGAGGTCTGGCACCTGCTCGAAGGCGGCCCGCTGCGGCTGTGGCTGATGCCACCTGCGCTGGACCGCGTCGAAGCCATCGAGCTTGGCGCGGCCGGCGCCGGCACGGCGCCCCGCCACGTCGTGCCCGCGCACTGGTGGCAAGCGGCCGAGCCTCTGGCTGAGTTCGCCTACTGCGGTGCCACGGTCGGCCCGGGCTTCGAGTTCGCTGACTTCAGCTTCCTACGCGACGACGCGGCGGGCGTGGCAAGGATTGAACAGCTGCAAGCCGATCTGAAACGCTTGCTCTGATCGCCCCTCCGGTCAGACTGTCGCCCGGAATACCGCGCGTGGTCCGCACATGGTCCTGGGTGGACGGCCAATGTATTGTATTGTACGAAGATGCGCACCCCCCCCCCTGACCTGCAGCAGTTCCTGGATGAACTGGCGCGCGACGCCCGGCCCGGCGACCGCCTGCCCACGATTCGCGAGTTGATGGGTCGATTCGGTGCTTCGCAGATGGTGGTTCAACGTGCCTTTCAAAACCTGAAGGCCAGGGGGTTGATCGCCTCCCAGGTCGGTCGAGGAACCTATTTCCGGGCCGACGGCAGACCGGCCGCATTCGGTGCAGCAGCCGGCACGAGCCCCGGTGCGGGCCCCAATGCAGACACCCGATCACCGGCGATGAAGTCAGTGCTGCTGCTGCGTCGCTCGATCAGCATCGCCCGCGGCCGCGTGCTGGTGGAAGGCCTGCAGCGCCGTTTCACCGTCGACGGACACCGGGTGCTCGAGGTTTCATACACCGACCCCGACCATGCCCGGACTGTGCTGAATGGATTGCCGCGCTTCGACGCCTGCGTGGTTCAGTCGACGTTCAAGACCATCACCATCGATTTGCTCGCAGCGCTGAGAGAGAAATGCGATGTCGTCGCCGTGGACGGCGCGGCCCTCGTCGGAACGGACGTCGAAGCGGTCGGCATGGAATGGGGGGAGCCCCTGGCCGCGGCGATCACGCTCCTGCAACAACGAGGTCATGGGCGCATCGCGTATGCAACAACGTCGCACCCGTTCCTGGCAAGCCAACTGGGGCGGCGACGGTTCGATCACCTGAAGAACACGCTGCCCGGCAGCGAACTGCATTCGATCAGCGTGCCGCATCTGCCGGACGACCACTACGAGGCAGCGCTTGCGGACCTGATCAAGGCCGGCCTGGACCGCGCGGGACGGCCACCTTTCACGGCCCTGGTCGCCTGGGGCATCGAAGATGGAGCCAAGTTCCGAGGGCTGCTGTCGGCCGTCGGCGTCGACGTACCCGCAGCGCTGAGCGTGGTGTTGCTGGGGCGCACCGATCTGGCGAACGAGCACGCCGACTTCTTCGACACGATCGGGTGCAGCGTCGCCGATCAGGTCGAAACCCTCTATCAGGCGATTCATGCACGGTGGAGCGACCCGACCCTTCCCTATGGCGTGCGGCTGATCCCCGTCACCTGCAGGGCCGGCCAGTCGATCGCAACACCCGCTGAGGAAACGCACGGCCGCCCGAAGGTTCCTCACCCCCCTCGGGGGGCGGACGACGTAGGTCGTCGACCTGGGGGCGCTGTTATCGCCGCCCCATCGCGCGTTCGACCGTCTCGGTCGTGAGCGCCACCGATTCGCCCACGTAGGCGTTCGCGTCGAGTGAACGCGCCAGGTCCTGCGGAAGTTCGTGCTTGGCAAACAGCGGGTGCTGAACGATGCAGGTGATGAAAGGCACGCCGTCCGACTGGGACCGTTGAGCCGCCTCATAGAGCAAGTGGTGCGCTTCGTGTCGCCCCATCAGCCGGGTCAGCCGCATCATCACCGCTTCCGACGCGATCAAGCCGTTCGACAGGCCCAGGTTGCGGTGCATCGCCTCGGGGTGCACGACGAGGCCCTGAGCCAGCCGGGCCAGGGTTTCGGCGATCGACGCAGCGATGATGGCGATTTCCGGCAGCAGCGTGTCGGTCACGTTGGTCGCCGATGAATCCCCTTCGTCCATGCGCACCATGGCTTCGAGCGCCGCGGGCACGCGTGCACGCAGCATGCGCGCCAGGCTGGTCAGCAACAGCGCGGTGGAGGGGTTGCGTTTCTGCGCCATGGTCGAGCTGCCCACCTTGCCCATGTGGAAGGCCTCGGCCGCCTCGCCGATCTCGGTGCGCTGCATGAACACGACGTCCTGCGCAATCTTCTGCGCCGTGCCGGCCAGCAGACC
>JANOQS010000327.1:0-5239 GCA_031414975.1 Methylibium sp.
GTGCCGGCGGGGCTGTGCATCGGCGCGATCGAGGTGATCGTCAACCTCGAAGCCGACCGGGTCGAACACCAGACCGGCCGGCGCATCATGAACCGGGCGCACGCGTTCTGGAGCATCGGCTTCTTCAGCGCCGGGCTGATCGGCGCGGGCCTGTCTCAAGCCGGCATGGCGCCGCAGGTGCACCTGCTGCTGATGGTGCCGCTGGTGCTGGCGGCCACCTTGCTGCTGCTCGGCCGCTACCAAGCAGCGCCGCACCGCAGCGGCGCCAACACTGACACGGCGGCTCATTTCGCGCGCCCGACCTGGCCGATCCTGGTGCTGGTGGCGCTCACCTTGTCGGCCCTGGTGCTCGAAGGCGCGGGCGCCGAATGGTCGAGCATCTACATGCGCGACGTGTTCGGGGCGGTGCCCTTCGTGGCTGGTTCGGCGGTCGCCATCGGCGCATTCGCGCAGGCCGTGACCCGGTTCTTTGCCGACCGCTTCGTCGAGCGCCACAGCCCGGTGCGGGTGGCGCGCGTGCTGCTGCTGTTGCTGGGTGCCGGCGCCTTGCTGGTGTTTGCCGCCCCGTCGGGTGGCCTGGCGCTGCTGGGTTTCGCGATCATGGGCGTCGGCACCAGCGCGATCTTTCCGCTCGCCATGTCGGCTGCCGCACAGCGCACCGACCGGCCGGCCGCCACCAATGTGGCCGCGCTGGCGCAAATTTCGTTCGTGGCCTTCCTGCTCGGGCCGCCGTTGCTGGGCTTCGTGGCCCAGCACTGGGGCATTCGCTGGTCGTTCGGGCTCGGGCTGCCGCTGGTGGCCTTGAGCCTGTGGGCGGCTGGCTCGTTGGGGCGGCGCCCCGTGGCGCCAAAGGCTGGCTGACGTTTCAGGCGGGGTTCAGCCAGCCGTCGTCGCAAGTTCGCGCGGGAAGCGGGCGCGGGCCTGCTCCAGTTCCAGGATCAAGCCGTCCACGTGGCCCAGGAATTCATCGCGGCTGGTCAGCGGCGCCTGGGTGATGAGCCCGGCCGAATGTTCGGCCAGGTCTTGCTCGCCCGCGAGCCGGGCCCAGCGGCGCACCTCGCAATAGGCCAGCAGGGCCAGCCGACCAAGGTCGCCACGCTTGCGGGCGTGGCGCAAGTCCCCGAGAAGATCTTCGAGGCCGAGCTGAAGGGTGGGAGCAGATGCGTTCATGTTGCATCGCAGCATTCACTCTTTTCCCGGTTTGCGCCAGCCCTCATTTGAATAGTTGACTGCGCCGCTGGCGTCGCCTTGACTTCCGGGGTTTCGTGGAATTCCCGACGTTCTGGCTCCACCCTCCCCCTATCGGGCCACCAGCAGAAAGTCGAACCGGATGCTCAGCCTGTCGTCCGCGGCGGTCACCGAATCGATCGCAAAGGCGTCGACGTTGGCCTGGAACTGGCCACCATTGCTCTGCAACATGCTGCGAACCGACTTCAACACGTCGAATTCGACCACCCGCGGCAGGGCCGGCACCAAGCCCGATTCGAGCAGCAGACGCAGATTCGGGTCTTCGACCTTGTCGACTCGAATGTCGGCCAGCACCACCGAACCGCCCTTGGGCACCGGCTTGCCCGACACCTCGGTCCACGACGCCAGCGCCACGCCAATGCACGAGTTGCCGTTGACCACCCCCACCCGTGCCGTCAGGTGTGAACGAATGCGCACCCGGCCTGCCGCGATCGTGACGCTGGGGCGGTCGAGGTAGGCCGAGCACGGCCCCTTGACGATGTCGTAACGGCCGGCGTTGGCAAACAGCCCCTGGGCCACGAGTTTGTCGACCGCCGAGAGTTCGAGCACGATCTCGGCGGCCGGCGCGGCGCCGGCGAATGCCAATGCCGCGGCAGCCAGGCCAAGGAAGCGCAGTGTGTGTGATGTGCCCATCGGCACAGGTTACCGCTTCTGAACGGCGATCAGGTAAAGCTGCGCGCCCTGCACCGGCGTGGTGTTCCAGGTGACGTTGTAGGTGCCGGCGCCGGGCACGTCTTTGGTGGCCACGAACATCTGCACCGATTCGGTCGCGTTGCCATTGCCTTCGATGACCGTGAAGCCATTGTTCGGCACCGGGTTGGACGGCGTGGAGCTGGCATCGTCGCCGTACCACACCGCGATCAAGGTGGCCGGGCCGGTGGTGGTGACGCTCTGGCTCGTCAGCGCGTTCGGCCTGAGAACCTCGTTCCACTTGTGGTCCTGGATCACACCGCCGTTCTTGACCTCGACGAGCGCGAACGTCACTTCGTCCCACACGTTTGCGTCGTCGACGCTGACGATGTGGTTGGTCCCGCCGACGATGTTGTGGAAGGCGTAGACCGCCGTGCCTTCGCCGGGCCAGTTGGTGTACTCGTGGATCGTGCCGACCTGCGCCCACGGCGTGTTGCCCTTGTTGTCGATCGGCGGGCTGAGGTTCCACACCGAGCCCTTGCCGACCAGCGCCACCAGCGTGCTGCCCGACTGCGTGGTCAGCGGCGGGGTGGACAACAGCGGCCCGACCGAGCCTTTGCTGATGTGGAACACCAGCGCGTGCGCGCCCAGGGTCGGCGTGCTTCCCGGCGGCGGCACGGTCACGTCGATGGACACCGAGGCGCTGCCCGTGCCACCCGGGCCGGTGCAATCGAGCCCGTAGGTCGACGCGGCCGCGGGCGTGACCACCAGTGAGCCGTTGGCGGCTTGGGCACCGCTCCAGGCACCCGACGCGGTGCAGCCGGTGGCGGCCGTTGACGACCAGGACAAGGTCGACGGCTGCCCCTGCACCACGCTGGCCGGCGTGGCGGTGAGCGCCACCGACGGCACCTGCGGCGGGCCCGGCACCGGAACCGGCACCGCCATGCTGCTGGCGCTGGCCGCCCCGGCGCTGTTGGACGCGGTGACCACGGCGGCCACCGAATTGCCCTGGTCGGCTTCGGTGGTGGTGTAGCTGGCCAGGGTGGCGCCGGCAATGGGCGCGCCGTTGCGCGTCCAGCTGTAGGCATAGGCCGTCGGCCCGTTGGCCCAGCTGCCTTGCGATGTGGCCAGGCCGAGCGAGCTGATGTTGTCGGTGACGGTGATGACCGGCGGCGCGGTGTTGGCAGGAATGGCCACCACCGGCGGCGCCTTGGCCCCGCGAATCGCCAGCGACGACATGCGCCACGGGCTCGCCGCAGCCAGCGAGGCGGCCATGCGGTAGGTGCCCAGCACCGAGGTGTTGAAGGCCAGCACACCGACACTCGCCAGGCTGGTGCGGGCCGTGTCGGCCAGCGTGGCACCGACCGGCGCGGTGGGCGTGATGGTGGCAGTCGCCGAACGCACGGCCAAGACCGAAAGCAGCAGGTCGTTGCTTGTCTTGGACGCTCTGAACGTGGTGGCCGGCGCGCTGCTGTTGCCCGTGGCGCCGGCGGCGGCCACATCGAGGAAAGTGGTCGGATCGACGTTGGCCAGTTCCAGAACCTGCACCGTGCCGCTGGTGGCGCTGGCGCGGCCCACGGTCAACGTGTAGGGGCCGCTGTTCGTCAGCTTCACATAGCGCCAGGTGGTGCCGAACGACGAGGTGTACCTCAACCCTGCGGACGCGAAGTTCAGGTTGACATGGGCCTGGTTGTCGGACACCGACACGTTGGCCGGCGTCGCGCCCAGGGTGGAAACGGCCACGGCAATCCAGTTGCCGGCCACCACCGGGGCGTCGAGCGCGACCGTCACGACCGGCGCCGACAGGCTGGCCGACTTCATCTGCATCACGGCCGGCACCGGCAGCGCCTCGACGGCGGCCGCAGTGGCTGTGGGTCCGGTGGCGGCCGTGCGGGCCAGCGTACGTTTGCGATCGCCAGCGCCAGGCTGGGCGGCACCGACCTCGCGGGCGTACCGCATCGCGTTCATCACGCCCAACGCTGCATTGGCCGTCGTTTCGGCGGCGACGTCGGCATTGACCAGCGCGAACACCGCCGCCGGGTTGGCACCCGCGCTCGCTGCTGCCGGGAAGGCGGGTACGGTCAGGCCACGGGCACTCAGGCCATGCACCAGGTACACGTCCAGGCGCGCATCACCGCCGTCGCAACCGGTGGGCGAGCGATCGTCGGGCGCCGGGCGCGCTGCCGGGCTTTGCATCAGGCCGGGCCAGACCGTGCTGTCGATGGCCTGGGCCACCGCCAGCGCGGTTTCACGGTCGCCGCTCAGTGCGGCGTCGTACCAGACCTTGACCTTTCCACCCCCGGCGGGGCTGGCCGCGGCCCAGCGCGCCTGGCCCTTGCAGCCGGCTATGGCGGGAGCACCCGCCGGCGCGGGCGAGGCCCAACTGCCCACATCGGCCGGGCGCTGCAGGAACGGAGCGACGGCCTGTTGCGCCGCGGGCGACAGCGAATCGAAACCGGCCGCCGCTTCTTCCAGCACCGTGGACTCCGACTCGTCGCCGGCCGCGCCCCGGTACTTCGCCGGCAGGCGGGGGTCGTTGAACAGCGCGAACACCTTGTAGCTGAGGGCCGCTTCGGCGTTGATGTCCCCATTGGCCAGTGCCGCGTCGATCAGCTCGGCGCTGCCCACATCGGCATCGCTGGCAGACGCTGCAGGGCTGGCCGCCGAAGCCTCGGCACTGCGGGCGGTCGTGGTGCCACTGTCGCCTGCACCGCATGCCGCCAGTTGCCAGGCCAGCAAAGCCGAAAGGCACGCGGCCAGGCAGCGGCGCAGAAGGGGGTGTTCCATGATGGGGACCTCCGTTGGCGCGTGGGGCGCGCCCTGTTGTTCGTGCCGCGAGCGCGGCCGGGGCCCGAGCGGGACCCCGCCCGGGTGAACTTCAGTTTAGGGGGGTAGGCGCGAAACGGTAGGTCTAAATGGCCCGCAAACGCCCCTCAATCGAGGGATGACGCGCCCCCCGGAACCTGCTATCGAACGAACTGATCGACGTAGTCGGCGCCCAGCCCCACCTCGGTGTAGTGCTTGCGGCACATCTCGATCTTGGTGAACACATCTTCATAGCCGGTGTGCTTGCCGTGCTCGTCCACGTAGACCATTGCGCCGTGGATGTTGAAGAAGGTGATCATCTCCTGCGCACCCACCGCTTCGTCCACCACCAGCGTGTGGATCTCGCCTGGCGGCTCGTAGACAAAGCTGCCTTCGCGGGCAACCCAGTCGTGCTCAAGGTAACGCCAGGCGCCGCGGATCACATAGCCGGTCACCCAAGACGGGTGGATGTGGCGCGACAGCACACCGCTCTTGCGCACCCGCAGCAGGTTGCACCAGCTGCCGGTGACGGTGTTGAGCAGCAGCGGGCGGAACG
>JANOQS010000328.1:0-21348 GCA_031414975.1 Methylibium sp.
ATGTAGAAGCTGCCGTGCGCCAGGTTGATGACGCCCATGATCCCGAAGATCAAGGTGAGGCCGCTGGCCACCAGGAACAGCAGCAGGCCGTACTGCACGGCGTTCAGGCACTGGACGAGGAAGGTGGCGAGGTCCATCGAATCTGATCAGGCGGGTTGGACCTGCGCAGGCGCCTGCCGGCGATCCAGCAGGATGCTGGCCAGCCCGCTCGCAAGGATCAGGCCGGTGCCGAGCATCGACCAGTGGTTGGGCACATCGCCGAACACCAGCAGCCCCGACAGCACGGCCCACAAGGTGAACGAGTAATAGAACGGCGCGACGGCGGCGGCGCTGCCGTGGCGGAAGGCGAGGAACACGAAGGTGTGGCCGCACATCAGGAAGAAGCCGGCCGCCAGCATCATCGCGGCATGAGACGGCGTGGGTGCCGTCCAGCCCTCGAACGTGGCGTGCGCCGCGCCCGAGCCCAGCACGACCACGATGATGGTCGAGAACGCCACCACCAGCCCCGGAACGCTGTTCGGCACCTTGCGGCCCACCAGGTCGCGCAGTGCGGTGCCCAGCGCCGTCAGGAAGGCGAACGCCGCGAAGGGCGATGCACCGGCGCTGCCCGGCTGGGCCACCAGCAGCGCACCGGCCAGCCCGAGGCCGATCAATGCAATGCGCGCGGCGCCGATGTGCTCACCCCACACCAGCGCCACCCCGATCAGCAGCAGCAGCGGCGCCGTCTGCGCGATGGCGGTGACGTCGCCGATCGGCATGTGCTTGAGCGCGAGAATGAAGCACATCACCGCAACCAGTTCGCACACGCCGCGCAGCAGCACCCAGGCATTCAGCGCATGCCGCACGTCGCGCCGGTGGCCGAGGATCAGCAGCAGCGGCGCACACCATAACGCTGCCGAGAGGCCGCGCATCAGCAGCACCTGCATCGGCGGTGTGTGTGCCAGCACGAGTTTCATGAAGCTGTCGTTGGCGATGAAGGTGGCCGCCGCCAGCACCATGCAGCCGATGCCGCGCAGGTTGGGAGAGATCGCCAAACCGTGCCGGCGCTTACAGCTTGCAGCCGCGGCCCGGGTCGGCCAGCGCCTTCACGGCGACGCCGCGGAACTCGTTGTCCTTGCCCTTGGCTTCGCGGATGTACATGTCCTGCACCGGGTTGCCTGCGGCCGAGATCGTGAACTTGCCGCGCGGGCTGTCGACCGTGACCTTGCGCATCGCGGCGGTCAGTGCGTCGCGCTTGGCGAGGTCACCCTTCACCGCGTTCAGGCCGGCCGCGAAGATCTGCGCTGCGTCGTAGCCCTGCACCGCGTAGACGTCGGCGTTGGCCTTGTAGGTGATCGCGTAGCTCTTGCGGAAGGCGTTGTTGCGCGGCGTGTCGAGGTTGTCGGCGTAGTGCAGTGCGGTGACGAGGCCTTGCGCGGCCTCGCCCTGCGCTTCGAGCGTGCCGTCGGTCAGGAAGCCCGAGCCCATCAGCGGCACCGTCTTGGTCAGGCCGGCGGCAGCGTAGTCCTTGACGAATTTCACCGCGCCGCCGCCGGCGAAGAAGGCGAACACCACGTCGGGCTTCTGCGCAGCGATCTCGGTCAGCAGGGCCTGGAACTCGACGCCGGGGAACGGCAGGTTCAGGTCCTTCAGCACCTTGCCGCCGCCCTTCTCGAAGGCCTCGGTGAAGCCTTTGACCGTCTCGTTGCCGGCTGCATAGTTCCAGGTGATCGTCATCGCGCGCTTGTGGCCCTTCTGCGCGGCGATCACGCCAGTGGCATAACCCGGCTGCCAGTTCGAGAACGAACTGCGGATGACGTTCGGCCCGCACATCGGCCCGGTGATGTCGCCTGCGCCGGCATTGGGCACGATCAGCAAGGTGTTGCTGTCTTTCGCGGCCTTGGCCATCGCCAGCGCCACGCCGGAGTGCACCGTGCCGACGATCACGTCGACGTTGTCGCGCTTGATCAGCTTGTTGACGTTGTCGGTGCCCTTTGACGGGTCGCTTTCGTCGTCGACCTTGAAGTACTGGATGTCGCGGCCGGCGAGTTTGCCGCCCTGCTCCTGCACGTACAGCTTGAAGCCGTTCTCGATTGCGACGCCGAGCGCGGCGAAGGTGCCGGTGGCCGGCAGCATCAGGCCGACCTTGATCGGGCCGGTGGCCTGCGCATGGGCGCCGAATGCGGCGGCCAGCGCGAGTGCGCCGATGGCGGCGGTGAAGGGGGTTTGGGTGGGCATGCGAGGCTCCTGCTCAAAGGGAAAGGGATTGTGGGGTACGGGACTGACGGAACTCGAGGATGAAATCCGCCGTGTGCCGCATCAGCGTCTCGGGCTGATCGCGATGGGGGGAGTGTCCGCATTCAGGAATCACGCACAAGCGGGTTTTCGGCAATGCGCGCTGAATGCCTTCGATCTGCGCCAGCGTGCCGTACTCGTCGTCGGCACCCTGAATGGCCAGCACCGGCGCGCTGATCGTGGCGAGTTCGGCCTCGATGTTCCAGCGCCGGAAGGCGGGGTCCAGCCAGATATCGTTCCAGCCGCGGAAGGCCGAGTCGGGGTCATCGTGGTAGCGCGCCAGGCGTAGCTTCAGGTCGGTGGTTTCGTAGGCGTCGCGAGCCTTTTCGATGCTCGTGATCGACAGGTCTTCGACGAACAGGTGCGGCGCCACGACCACCAGCCCGGCGACGTCGAACTTCGCCGCATGCAGCAGAGCGATCGAACCGCCGTCGCTGTGGCCGAACAGCCAGGGGCGGCGGATGTTCAGTTCATCGAACAACATCGGCAGCACCTCGTGCGCCTGCGCATGCATGAAGCTCACGGGCCAGCATTCGCCGGGTGGCTTCGGCGTGGAGCGCCCGTAGCCGTAGCGCGAGAACACCAGCCCGCGCATCCCGAGCCGGTCGCACAGCCGCGCCGGGAAGTCCTTCCACATCGCGAGCGAGCCCAGGCCTTCGTGCAGGAACACCAGCGTCGGCGACTCGGACGGCGCCGCACCGACCCACTGGTACTCCAGCCGCAGCGGCCGGCCGCGCCAGGTCAGCGCGGCGAACTGCACCCCGTCGGTCACCGCGCTCACGCGCCGGCCTTGCCTTCGAGCTCGCGCAGCCGGAAGCGCTGGATCTTGCCCGTCGCCGTCTTCGGCAGTTCGGCGATGAACTCGATCACGCGCGGGTACTTGTAGGCCGCCAGGCGCTCTTTCACGAAGGCCTTCAGTTCTTCTTCACTGGCCTGCTGGCCGGCCTTCAACACCACGAAGGCCTTGGTCTTGGTCAGGCCGTCGGTGTCCTGCACGCCGATCACCGCACATTCGAGCACCGCCGGGTGCTGCATCAACGTGGCCTCGACCTCGAACGGCGAGACGTAGATGCCGCTGACCTTGAGCATGTCGTCGCTGCGGCCGGCGTACACATACGCGCCGCTCTCGTCTGTCGAGTACTTGTCGCCGGTGCGAGTCCACTCGCCCTGGAAGGTGGCGCGCGACTTGTCGCGGTTGCCCCAGTACATCAGTGCCGACGTGGGGCCGCTGACGTACAGGTCGCCGATCTCGCCCTGGGCCGCGTCGGTGCCGGCCTCCGTCAGCAGCTTCAGCGTGTAGCCGGGCACGGCGCGGCCCGAGGTGCCGTAGCGAACGTCGCCGGGGCGGTTGGACAGGAAGACGTGCAGCATCTCGGTCGAGCCCAGCCCGTCGACGATCTGCGCGCCGAAATGCGCGGTGAAGCGCTCGCCGATCTCGCGCGGCAGCGCCTCGCCGGCCGACGAGCACAGCCGCAGCTTCACCTGCGCGCGCGCCGGCAGTTCGTTTGATGCGAGCATGCCGGCGTAACCGGTCGGCGCGCCGAAGAACACCGTCACGCCCTGTTCGGTCCAGCGCTTGAAGACCGCTTGCGGCGTCGGCCGCTCGGCCATCAGCACCGTGGTCGCGCCCACGCTGAGCGGGAAGGTCAGCCCGTTGCCCAGGCCGTAGGCAAAGAACAGCTTGGCGGCCGAGAAGCACACGTCGCCTTCACGCAGGCCCAGCACCGGCGTGCCGTACAGCGCGGCCGTCCAGTACAGGCTCGCGTGGGTGTGGATGGCGCCCTTGGGCCGGCCGGTGGAGCCCGACGAGTAGAGCCAGAAGCCGATCTCGTCGGCCTGCGTGTCGGCGGGCTGGGCCAGCGGCGCGGCGTCGAGCAGGGAGTTGAAGGAACGGGTGCCGTCGCTGGGCGCCGCGCGGCCCGACACGATGACCGGCGGCCTGTCTTTTGCCCCCGCCAGCGCGGCACTCACGGCCGGCAGCAGTGCTGCCGACACCAGCACCGCCTGCGCGCGGCTGTGCGCCAGCATGTAGCCGTAGTCGTCGGCGGTCAGCAAGGTGTTGACCGGCACCGGCACGATGCCGGCGTACAGCGCGCCGAGAAAGGCAACGGGGAAGTCCACGCTGTCCTGCATCACCATCAGCACACGCTCTTCGCGGCGCAGGCCCAAGCCCAGCAGGCCGGCGGCGCAGCGGCGCACACGTTCGTCGAGTTCGGCGTAGCTCAGGCGCTGGTGGTCGTCGATGTAGGCGGTGACCGCGCCGCGGCGCTGGTTCAGCGCGAGCAGGTGCGCGGCCACGTTGAAACGCTCGGGCGGCGGCTGGGGCGTGGTCGCGTGCGTCATGCTTGTCTCCTGGCTGGGCAACACCACTAGAATGCCGTTGGTTCGGCCTCGTCATGCAGTATGTTGCATTTTTTGCAGTATAACCGAGGCTTGATCCAGATCAACCGTGGTCGACCGTCTTGGACTCCAGCACCCCCGCCGACACCGACACCAAGGACCCGTTCCTTGCCGCACTGGGCGAACGCACCCGCGCACTGCGCTCGCGCCGCGGGCTCACGCGCAAGGGGCTGGCCAAGGCGGCCGAGGTGTCGGAGCGGCACCTGGCCAACGTCGAGATGGGCGTGGGCAATGCGTCGATCCAGTTCCTGCGCCAGGTCGCGCAGGCGCTGAACTGCACCTTGGCCGAACTGGTGGGCGACGAGACCGCCAGCTCGCCCGAGTGGCTGATGATTCGCGAGATCCTGCGCGGCCGCAGCGAGCCGGAGCTGGCGCAGGCGCGCGCTGCGCTGGCCGGCGTGTTCGGCGCCCCGGCCAGCGAAGCGGCACGGCGCCAGCGGGTCGCGCTCGTCGGCCTGCGCGGCGCGGGCAAGAGCACACTCGGCCGCATGCTGGCCGAGCACTGGGGCGTGCCGTTCGTCGAGCTGAACCGAAGCGTGGAAGCGGTCGCTGGCTGCAGCCTGGCCGAGATCCATTCGCTCTACGGCCCGGCGGCTTACCGGCGTTACGAACGGCGCGCGCTCGAAGACACCATCCAGCGCTATCCGCGCGCGGTGATCGCCACGCCGGGCGGGATCGTCTCCGACCCGGCCACCTTCAACCTGCTGCTGGCGCACTGCTACAGCGTGTGGCTGCGCGCCAGCCCCGAGGAGCACATGAGCCGCGTGCTGGCGCAGGGCGACACGCGGCCGATGTCGGGCAATGCCGAGGCGATGAACGACCTGCGGCGCATTCTGGAGAGCCGCGCGGCCTTCTACTCCAAGGCCGACCAGGTGCTGGACACCAACGACATGAGCCTGACCGACGCGTTTGCGGGGCTGAAGGAGCGGCTCGGCGCGGTGATCGAACGCATTGCCTGAACCGAAGAATGAATCAAAAGGCTTGACGAATATCAATACATGCATTAAATTGCATTCCTCACCCGTCGCATGCAACATACTGCTTGATCGTTCTGGAGGAACCCCATGGACACCACTGCCACCGCCCCCGCTCCCGCTCCCGTCAACTACGAGACCCGCCCCGAGCTCTACAAGCACTGGAGCCTGAAGTTCGAGGGCCCGGTGGCCACCCTGGTGATGTCCATCAACGAAGACGCCGGCCTGCGTGAGGGCTACAAGCTCAAGCTCAACAGCTACGACCTGGGCGTGGACGTGGAGCTGAACGACGCGGTGCAGCGCATCCGCTTCGAGCACCCGGAGGTGCGCACCGTGATCCTCACCAGCGGGCGCGACCGGGTGTTCTGCTCAGGCGCCAACATCTTCATGCTGGGCAAGAGCAGCCATGGCTGGAAGGTCAACTTCTGCAAGTTCACGAACGAAACCCGCAATGGGCTGGAAGATTCCAGCCGCCACAGCGGGCTGAAGTTCCTGGCCGCCGTGAACGGCGCCTGTGCCGGCGGCGGCTACGAGCTGGCCGCGGCGTGCGACCAGATCATTCTGGTGGACGACCGCTCGTCGTCGGTCAGCCTGCCCGAAGTGCCGCTGCTCGGCGTGCTGCCCGGCACCGGCGGCCTGACGCGCCTGACCGACAAGCGCAAGGTGCGCCACGACCATGCCGACATCTTCTGCACCACCAGCGAAGGCGTGCGCGGCAAGAAGGCGGTGCAGTGGCGGCTGGTGGACGAGACGGTGAAGACGCAGGCCTTCGCACAACGTGTGCAGGAACGCGCGCTCGAACTCGCCGCCGGCAGCGACCGCCCGGCCGGCGCCAAGGGCGTGGCACTGACGCCGCTGAACAAGCAGGTCGCGGCCGATGCAGTGACCTACGGCTTTGTCGCCGTGCTCATCGACCGCGCCGGCCGCACCGCCACCTTGACCGTGAAGGCGCCCACCGGCACGCAGCCCACCGACGTTGCCGGCATCGAAGCCGCCGGCTCCAACTGGTACCCGTTGCAGATGGCGCGCGAGCTCGAAGACGCGATCCTGCACCTGCGCACCAACGAGCTCGACATCGGCACCTGGATCCTGAAGACCGAAGGCAGTGTGGAGGCGGTGCTGGCGATGGACACCACGCTGAATGCGCACAAGAACCACTGGTTCGTGCGCGAGACCACGGGCCTGCTGCGCCGCACCCTGGCGCGGCTGGACGTGTCGTCGCGTTCGATGTTCGCGCTGATCGAACGCGGCTCTTGTTTTGCCGGCACCTTGCTCGAGATCGCGCTCGCCGCCGACCGCAGCTACATGCTCGCACTGCCCGACGAACCGGATGCCGCGCCGAAGATCGCGCTGTCGGCGATGAACTTCGGCACCTATCCGATGGTGAGCCACGAGACGCGGTTGCAGCGCCGCTTTTACGGCGACGCGGGCGAGATCGGCGCGGTGCAGTCAAGCATCGGCCAGTTGCTCGACGCCGACGCGGCGATGGCGCTCGGCCTCGTCACCTCGGCCCCCGACGACATCGACTGGGCCGACGAAGTGCGCATCGCCCTCGAAGAGCGCGCCAGCATGTCGCCCGACGCGCTGACCGGCATGGAAGCCAACCTGCGCTTCGCCGGTGCCGAGACGATGGAGACGCGCATCTTCGGGCGCCTCACGGCGTGGCAGAACTGGATCTTCATCCGGCCGAATGCGGTCGGTGAAGGCGGCGCATTGAAGGTTTACGGTACAGGCAACAAGGCGCGCTTCGACTGGAACAGAGTTTGAGCGGCGCGCAACCATCACAGGCATCACACGCAAACGGCACCTCATGAGCACCATCAATTACACCGACAAGATCCCCAACAACGTCAACCTGTCCGAGGACCGCACCTTGCAGCGCGCGCTCGAACACTGGCAGCCCAACTACCTGGAGTGGTGGCAGGACATGGGCCCGACCGGCTCGCACGGCTTCGACGTCTACCTTCGCACCGCCACCAGCACCACACCCGACGGCTGGGCCCAGTTCGGCCACGTGAAGATGCCCGACTACCGCTGGGGCATCTTCCTCTCGGCGCCTGAAGAAAACCGCACGATCGGCTTCGGTGACCACAAGGGCAGCGCCCCTTGGCAAGACGTGCCCGGCGAACACCGCGCCAACCTGCGCCGCATCATCGTCACGCAGGGCGACACCGAGCCGGCCTCGGTCGAGCAGCAGCGCCACCTGGGCAAGACCGCGCCGAGCCAATACGATCTGCGTAACCTGTTCCAGGTCAACGTCGAAGAAGGCCGCCACCTGTGGGCGATGGTCTACCTGCTGCACAAGCACTTTGGCCGCGACGGCCGCGAAGAGGCCGAGGCGCTGCTCGAGCGCCGCTCGGGCGACGCCGACAACCCGCGCATCCTGGGTGCCTTCAACGAAGAAACGCCCGACTGGCTGGCGTTCTACATGTTCACCTACTTCACCGACCGCGACGGCAAGTTCCAGCTCAACGCGCTGGCCGAAAGTGCGTTCGACCCGCTCAGCCGCACCACGCGCTTCATGCTGACCGAAGAGGCGCACCACATGTTCGTCGGCGAGAGCGGTGTGTCGCGCACGATCCAGCGCACCTGCGAAGTGATGAAGACCACCGGCATCGAAGACCCGGCCGAATTGCGCAAGCACGGCGTGATCGACCTGCCGACGATCCAGCGCTACCTGAACTTCCACTACAGCGTGACGATCGACCTGTTCGGCGCCGACCAGTCGAGCAACGCCGCGATCTTCTACAGCTCGGGCCTGAAGGGCCGCTTCGAAGAAGACAAGCGCGACGACGACCACGTGCTCAAGGGCGGCAGCTACAAGATCCTCGACGTCAAGGACGGCGCGCTGGTCGAGCGCGAGGTGCCGATGCTGAACGCGCTGAACGAGGTGCTGCGCGACGACTTCATCCGCGACTCGGTGGGTGGCGTGGGGCGCTGGAACAAGGTCATCGCGAAGGCCGGCATCAACTTCAGCTTCAGCGTGCCGCACAAGGCGTTCAACCGGCACATCGGCACGTTTGCCGGGCTGCGCGTGGCGCCGGACGGGCGGGTGCTGTCGGAGGCCGACTGGGCCGCCAACGTCGACCAGTGGCTGGCGACCGAATCGGACCGCGCGTACGTCGCGTCGCTGATGGGCCGCGTGGTCGAGACCGGCAAGTACGCCAACTGGATCGCGCCGCCGGCGATCGGCATCAACAAGCAGCCGGTCAACTTCGAGTACGTGCGCTTCAACTGAAGGCGGCCGCCGCGCGCGGCTACCATGGCGGTTGACCGACGAATTGCGCAGGAGCTGACCCCATGGCCGAGCCGATGACCGACCCGCACCGCATCGCCGACCCGGCCGCGCTGGAAGCGCTCTACGGCCAGCCGGCCGAGACCTCACTGCGCAAGGAAGTCGATCACGTGCACCCGATGTACCGCACGATGATCGAAGCCTCGCCGTTCGCCGTGCTGGCCACCAGCGGCCCCGACGGCCTGGACGTCTCGCCCCGTGGTGATGCTCCCGGCTTCGTGATCGTGCAGGACGAGCACACCTTGCTCGTGCCCGACCGCCGCGGCAACAACCGCATCGACAGCCTGCGCAATGTGCTCGCCGATCCGCGCGTGTCGCTGATCTTCCTGATCCCCGGCGTCGGCGAGACGCTGCGCGTGAACGGCCGCGCCACGATCAGCGCCGACCCTGCACTGCTGCAGCGCTTCGTCGTCAACGGCAAGGCGCCGGCCACGGTGCTGGTGGTGGCGGTCGAGTCCGTCTTCTTTCAGTGCTCCAAGGCGCTCGTGCGTTCGCGCCTGTGGGACCCTGCCGCGCAGATCGAGCGCAGCCGCCTGCCCAGCACCGGCACGATCCTGTCGGCGCTGACCGCCGCCGCGATCGACGCCGAGACCTACGACCAGGCCCTGCCCGCACGCGTGCAGGCCAACCTCTACTAGCGCAGCCAACGCGCCTCGCCCCATGAACGCCCTTGCAAACGCCCTTGCCAACCCCCCGGAGGCCATCGCCGTCATCAAGCAGCACCTGATCGACCCGGAGGTCTGCATCCGCTGCAACACCTGCGAAGAAACCTGCCCGGTGAAAGCGATCACGCACGACTCGCGCAACTATGTGGTCGATGCCGCGATCTGCAACGCCTGCAACGCCTGCATCTCGCCCTGCCCGACCGGCAGCATCGACCACTGGCGCACGGTCGCGAAAGCGCAGGCTTACACGCTCGAAGAGCAACTCGGCTGGGACGAACTGCCGGCCGAGAAGCCGTTGCCGGCCGGCGCCACCATGAGCGACCTCGCCCCCGACGTGGCCTCGGCCCCGGTCGCGGCAGCAGCAGACGCCGAAGCCCCGCAGGCCAACGCCGCCACGTCACCCTCGTCCACCACCGCGCCCTGGTCGGCAGCCCACCCCTACCTGCACCTGTACAGCCTGAAGAAGCCGGTCACCGCCACCGTGGCCGGCAACTTCCGCCTGACCTCGCCAACGGTCGACAACGACGTGCGCCACATCGTGCTCGACCTGGGCACGCAGTTCTTCCCGCTGCTCGAAGGCCAGTCGGTCGGCGTGCTGCCACCCGGCGTCGATGCCAACGGCAAGCCGCACTACCTGCGCATGTACTCGGTGGCCAGCCCGCGCACCGGCGAGCGCGAGGGCTACAACAACCTGTCGCTGACGGTCAAGCGCGTGACGCAGGACCACGATGGCCACCCCACCACTGGCGTCGGGTCCAACTTCCTGTGCGACCTGAAAAAGGGTGACGCGGTGCAGCTGACCGGCCCGTTCGGCACCAGCTTCCTGATGCCCAACCACCCGGGCTCGAACATTCTGATGGTGTGCACCGGCACCGGCTCGGCGCCGATGCGCGCGATGACCGAACACCGTCGGCGCCTGAAAGAAGCCGAACGCGCCGGCAAGGGCGAGAGCGTCAAACCCGCCGGCGGCAAGCTGATGCTGTTCTTCGGCGCACGCACGCCCGAAGAGCTGCCCTACTTCGGCCCGCTGACCAAACTGCCGCCCGAACTGATGGACACCACGTTCGCGTTCTCACGCCTGCCCGGCCAGCCGCGCACCTACGTGCAGGACCGCATCCGCGAGCGCGCGCGCGACGTGGCCGAATTGCTGCGCGGCGACACCTTCGTGTACCTGTGCGGCCTGAAGGGCATGGAGACCGGCGTGCTCGAAGCATTGCAGGAAGCCTGCACCTTGACCGGCCTGCACTGGCCCGCGGTGCACCAACGAATGGTCGAGGAGGGGCGCTTCCATGTCGAAACCTACTGAAGACACGCCGGCCGCAGCGCCCCTGGCGGGCAACGCCGCGCAGCAGACCATCGGCGTGATCGGCGCCGGCACCATGGGCGCCGGCATCGCCCAGGTGGCCGCCGCCGCCGGCCACCCGGTGCGCCTGCTCGACCTGCGCGCCGGTGCCGCCGCTGCCGCAATTGCGCAAACCGCCCAGTCACTCGCCACCCTGGTGAGCAAGGGCCGCCTGTCGGCCGCCGACCGCGACGCGACGCTGGCGCGCCTGAGCGTGTGCGAGAGCGTCGCGCAGATGGCCGATGCGGCGCTGGTGATCGAGGTGATCGTCGAGAACCTCGAGGCCAAGCGCAAGCTGCTGCAGGAGGTCGAGGCGGTGGTGGCGCCGACGGCGGTGCTTGCGTCCAACACCTCGTCGATCTCGATCACGGCCATCGCCAACGGCCTGCAACACCCGCAGCGCGTGGTCGGCATGCACTTCTTCAACCCGGTGCCGCAGATGAAGCTGGTGGAAGTGGTGTCGGGTGCCGAGACCGATGCCGCCGTTGCGCAGGGCGTGTTCGATCTGGCGCGGCGCTGGGGCAAGACGCCGGTGCACGCCCGGAGCACGCCCGGCTTCATCGTCAACCGCATCGCGCGGCCTTACTACGCCGAAGCGCTGGCGCTGCTGCAGGAGCAGGCCGCCACGCCCGCCGCCCTGGATGCGCTGGCGCGCAGCGCCGGCTTTCGCATGGGACCGTGCGAGCTGATGGACCTGATCGGCCACGACGTGAACTGCGCAGTGACGCAGTCGGTCTTCGAGGCCAACTACTTCGACCGGCGCTACATGCCGTCGATCGTGCAGAAGGCGCTGCTCGACGGTGGGCGGCTCGGCCGCAAGGTCGGCAAGGGCTTCTACGAAGGCGTGCCGCCGACGGCCTCGCCGCTGATCGAACCGGCCGCTGCGGATGCCGACGCCGACCAAGGCGCCGACGAAGTGGCCCCACCGCCCTTGACCCTGTGCGGCCGTGGCCCGTTGGCGCGCGGCCTGCACGCCTGGATGACACAACGCGGCCTCACGTTCGCCACCGACTCGCAGACCGAATGGACCGGCTGGAAACTCGGTGCAGTGCAGGTGCATGTGACCGACGGCCGCACGGCCATGCAGCTCGCCACCGAGCAGCGCTGCGCCGATCTGGCGGTGGTCGATCTGCCGCTGCTGTCCGACAAGATGAACGCGATCGGCGTGGCGTTTGCCGCCGGCGCCTCCGACGCAGCCCGCCACGCCGTGCGCGCGGCCCTGCGGGCCTGCGGCTGGCAAGCGCTGGAGCTGCGCGACACACCCGCGCTGTGGGCCGCGCGCACCTTGTGCATGCTCGTCAACGAAGGCGCCGACGCGGTGCAGCAAGGCGTGTGCAGCGAAGAAGGTGCGAACCTGGCGATGAAGCTCGGCACCAACTGGCCGCACGGCCCGTTCGAGTGGCTGGCCGCGCTGGGCGTCGAGCGCGTGGTGACGGTGCTGGACCACCTGCACGCCTTCACGCGCAACGAGCGTTACCGCGTCAGCCCGCTGCTGCAGCACAGGTTGTGGGCGGCTCGGGCAGCGTGAAACCCCGGGTCACCGTCATCACGCTCGGTGTCGACGACCTGGAGCGCTCGCTGGCGTTCTATCGCGACGGCCTGGGCTGGCCGACGCAGGGCATCTTCGGCACCGAGTTCGAGCACGGTGCGGTGGTGTTCTTCGAGCTGCAGCCCGGCCTCAAGCTGGCTCTGTGGCCGCGCGCCAGCATCGCGCACGACACCGGCCTGGCCCGCGCGCCGCGCAGCCCGACCGAGCTGACCCTGGGCCACAACGTGGGCTCGCAGCAAGAGGTCGATGCGGTGATGGCACAGGCGCAGCGGGCCGGTGCAGCCATCGTCAAGCCCGCGCAGGCGACCTTCTGGGGCGGTTATGCCGGCTACTTTCAGGACCCGGACGATCACCTGTGGGAAGTGGTCTGGAACCCGCAGTTCGATCTGGCCGGATAGCACGCAACAGCACGCTGCGTCTGATATGCCACGCTACGTCGCCTTCCTGCGTGCCATCAACGTCGGTGGGCGTTTCATCAAGATGGCCGATCTGGCGCGCCACTTCGAGACGATCGGCCACAGCGACGTGCAGACCTTCATCGCCAGCGGCAACGTGATCTTCCGCTCGCGCGCGCGCTCGGCCAGCGCGCTGGCGCAAGCCATTGCCGACGGGCTGGAGCCGCTGCTGGGCTATCGCTCCGAAGCGTTCGTGCGCGGCGACGCTGAAGTGCAGACGCTGGCCCAGCGCGCCGCGGCGCAACAGGTGGCGCACCGGGCAGCGGTCGGGCCGCAGGGCGAGGTCAATGTGGCGTTGCTGGCGCAGCCGCTGTCACCCGCGCAGGCTGCAGCGCTCGAAGGCCTGCGAACCGACCTGGATGACTTCACGCACAGCGGCAGCGAGGTATTCTGGTTGTGCAAGAGCAAGCAGAGCGATTCGAAGTTCTCCAACGCGCTGTTCGAACGCAAGCTGGGCGCGAAGACGACGATTCGCCGCTCCAGCATGCTGGAGCGGCTGGCCGAGCAGTTGCGCACGGCGGCCGGCAAGGGCTGAAGCGAGGTCGATCATGGTGGCACGCATCGTCAGGTTGGGCAGCGAACGGGTGGCCGGTGAAGGCACGCGCATCGGCACCGTGCGGCGGCCGCCGCGCGGCGTGCCGAAGGCGCAGTTCGGGGTGCAGAACTGGTACGACGTGTGGTTACCCACCCTCGCCCCGAGCGTGGAGACGATGAAGGCCGGCCAGGCCGCCACCACGCCGGCGCAGTGGCAGGCCTTCGTCCGCAAGTACCGAAGCGAGATGGCCGCGCCAGCCAACGCGCAGGCGCTGGCCCTGCTGGCGGCACTCTCGAAGCAGACGAACTTCTCGGTCGGTTGTTACTGCGAAGACGAACCGCATTGCCACCGCTCGACCTTGCACGCGCTGCTGGTTGAAAATGGCGCTGACGTGGCGCCTTGATACCAGGTTGAACCGGAGACGCGCAGTGAAAAGTTTCCATTCCCACTTCCTTGCCGGCATGGTGTTGCTGGCGTGCCTGCCGGCGCAGGCTGAATCGCTGCGCTGCAACGGCCAGTCCACCGAGGTCGGCGACTCACGCCTGTCGGTGCTCTACAAGTGCGGTGAGCCGGTGCTGAAGGATTCATTCTGCGCGACCGTCTACACGCTGTCGGCCCTGCCCTCCGAGGCGGCGGCGCTGGTGTGGGTGCAGGTGCCGGGCAGCCTCGTGCCCTGCCTGCCGGTGGACGAGTGGCTGTACGACCGCGGCCCCGGCAACCTGATGGCCACCGTGCGCTTCCGCTCGGGCGTGGTGCAGTCCATCCGCTACGGGCGCGCGCCGCAGTAGGCCGCAGCCGTGGCGGTTTCTTCACGCGGTTCTTCAGGCGCTTCTTCAGCCGGATATTCAGGCACGCCGCTGGCGAAGAAGCTGGGCCTTCGAAAAGGCGTCCGGGCCGTCACCTTCAACGAGCCGCCGAATTATTCCGACCTGCTCGGCACCCTGCCCGCCGGCGTGCGCTTCGACGCCGCGGTGTCGCAGGCCACCGACCTGGTGCACGCGTTCTGCACCCGCAAGGCCGGCCTCGAAGCGCACCTGCTGGTCTGGCGGCGCCAGATCCGCCCCGACACGATGGTCTGGGTCTCGTGGCCGAAGAAGGCTTCGAAGCTGCCGACCGACATCACCGAAGACACGATCCGCGCCGTGGCTCTGCCGCTCGGCTTTGTCGACGTGAAGGTGTGTGCCGTGGACGCGGTGTGGTCGGGCCTGAAGCTGGTGATTCGCAAGGAACTGCGTTGAGAATTGCGGCCGACAGGATCAGGGCCACAACATCAAGGACAAACGATGACTGAAGTTCAAGCGGGCATCCTTGCGCCCGTTCCGCGCCACGGGCGCTACCTGTCGTTCACGGCGCGCCATGGTGCCGACCTGGGCGCGGCGCTGCGCTGGCTCGCGGCGCACGCCGATGGCGCGACGGTCTTGGTCGGGCTGGGCGAGTCGCTGGTGCGCGGCCTGGGGCGGCACATCGACGGCCTGCGCAACCTGCAGGCGGTGGCGGGCGCAGGCTTCGACGTGCCCTCCACGCCGGCCGCGTTGTGGTGCTGGCTGCGCGGCGACGAGCGCGGTGTGCTGATGCAGCGCGCACGCACCCTCGAGCAAGGTCTGTCCGCGGCGTTCGTGCTGAGCCACACGCTGGACGCCTTTCGCCATGGCAGCGGGCGCGACCTGACGGGTTATGAAGACGGCACCGAAAACCCGAAAGGCGACGCCGCTGTCGAAGCCACCGTCGTCGCCGGCCGCGGCCGCGGGCTGGACGGCAGCAGCTTCGTGGCCGTGCAGCAATGGGAGCACGACTTCAGCGCCTTCGAGGCGATGCCGGCGGCCGACCAGGACCACGCGATCGGCCGCCGCAAGAGCGACAACGAAGAGCTGGAAGACGCGCCGGAGTCGTCGCACGTGAAGCGCACCGCGCAGGAAAGCTTCACGCCCGAAGCCTTCAACCTGCGCCGCTCGATGCCGTGGACCGAGGGCCGGCGCGGCGGTCTGCACTTCGTCGCGTTCGGCAAGTCCTTCGATGCGTTCGAGGCGCAACTGCACCGCATGGTCGGTGCCGAAGACGGCATCGTCGACGCGCTGTTCGGCTTCTCGCGGCCGATCAGCGGCAGCTACTTCTGGTGCCCGCCGATGGCCGGCGGCGCGCTGGACTTGTCGGCCTTGGGGATCGCGGCTGCCGAGTGAAGGCAACGCTGAGCATGGCGGTCAGGCCAGCGCCGCCACCTCCAGCGCTTCGATGAACATCTTCGCCACGTCGAAACCGGTCTGCTGCATGATTTCCTGAAAGCCGGTCGGGCTGGTGACGTTGATCTCGGTCATGCTGTCGCCGATCACGTCCAGGCCGATCAGCAGCAGCCCGCGCGCCGCGAGGATCGGGCCGATGTGTTCGGCGATTTCGCGGTCGCGAATGCTCAAGGGCCGCGCCACGCCCTTGCCGCCGACCGCCAGGTTGCCGCGAATCTCGCTGCCCTGCGGAATGCGCGCCAGGCAGTTGGGCACCGCCTTGCCGCCGATGATGAGGATGCGCTTGTCGCCTTCGACGATCTGCGGCAGGTAGCGCTGCACCATCACGGTCTGCGCACCGCCCTGGTTCAGGGTTTCGGTGATGCTGCCCAGGTTCAGGCCGTCGGGGCCGACGCGGAAGATGCCGACGCCGCCCATGCCGTCGAGCGGCTTCAGGATGATGTCACGGTGCTCGGCGTGAAAGCGCTTGATGTCGGCCGCGCTGCGCGTCACCAGGGTCGGGCCGATGAACAGCGGGAACTCCAGGATCGCGAGCTTTTCCGGGTGGTCGCGCAGCGCGGCCGGCTGGTTGAACACCCGCGCGCCTTCGCGTTCGGCCTGCTCGAGCAGGTGGGTGGCGTAGAAGAACTCGCTGTCGAAGGGCGGGTCCTTGCGCATGATCACCGCGTCCACATCGGCCAGCGCCAGCGGCATGCGATCGCTTCCCTTGCCGGCCGAGGCGAACCAGTCGTGCACACCGTAGCCGCTGCGGCCGGTGAGGGTGATCTGGCGCACCTGGCCGGTCACTCTGCCGCCGCGCTGCCACATCAGGTCTTGCGGTTCGCAGGCCAGCAGGGTGTGGCCGCGGGCCGCGGCCTCGCGCATCATCGAGAAGGTGGTGTCCTTCTGGGTCTTGAAGCTTTCCAGCGGGTCGGCGACGAACAGGAGTTTCATGACAGGGGCTCAACTTCGCGAGGTGCGGGCAGGCCGCCACTGTTGCACAAAAAGCGCCAGCGCGCCGGCCACCACGCCCCAGAAGGCCGAGCCGATGCCGGCCAGGCTGATGCCGCTCAAGGTGACGAGGAAGGTGATCAGCGCCGGCTCGCGGTGCGCTTCGTCCTTGAGTGCTGCCGTCAGCCCGCCAGCGATCGTGCCGAGCAGTGCCAGGCCGGCCACCGCCACCACCAGTTCGCGCGGGAACGCGGTGAGCACACCTGTGACAGCCGCGCCGAACAGGCCGACCACGATGTAGATCAGCCCGCAGCAGGCTGCGGCGACGTAGCGCTTGGCTTCGTCCGGGTGCGCCTCGCGGCCCATGCACATGGCCGCGGTGATGGCCGCCAGGTTCAGCGCGAACGCACCGAACGGCGCCAGCACCAGAGTGGCCACGCCGGTGATCGTGATGAGGCGCGAGATCGGCAACTGGTAGCCCGACGCGCGGATCACCGCCACGCCGGGCAGGTTCTGCGACGCCATCGTCACGACGAACAGCGGCAGCGCCAGGCTCACCGTGGCGCGCCAGCTGAATTCGGGGGCGGTGAACACCGGCATCGTCAAACCCCACTGAACGCCGCCCAGGTGCAATTGCCCTGTGACCGCGGCATACGCGGTGCCCACTGCCAGCACACAAGGCACCGCGTACCGCGGCCACAAGCGCCGGCCGGCCAGGTAGGCGGCCAGCATCAACAACACCAGCCCGAAGGCCGACTTCAGCGCGACGAACGCGTCCAGGCCAAAGCGCGTCAGCACGCCGGCCAGCAAGGCGCTGGCCAGCGCGATCGGAATGCGGTCCATCAGCTTCTCGAACCAGCCGGTCACGCCGAACAAGGTGATCAGCGCGGCACACACCAGGAACGCTCCGGTCGCCTCGGCCATGCCAAACCCAGCGCTTGCGCCGCTGGCGCCGGCCGTGGCCAGCACGGCCGCGCCGGGCGTGCTCCAGGCCACCATCACCGGCTTGCGCAGCCACAACGAAGGCAGCAGCGAACACAAGCCCATGCCCAGGCCGAGCGCCCACATCCACGAGCTGATCTGCGCCGGCGTGGCCCCGAGTGACGTGGCGGCCTGGAACACGATGGCCACCGAACTGGTGAAACCCACCAGCACCGCGACGAAGCCGGCGATGGCGGCAGAGAGCGACAGGTCGTTCAGGAATGCACGCATGGGGCCGAAGCATACCCAGGGTGCAACGATGCTCATCAAGTCTGCCCGCGCCAGGCCGATAAGCCGAAGATCGCAGCAAAGCGCACGCTCCTACACACGGGCGCGCGCCCCAAGAAGATGTGCCGCTTCGTCGCCTACCTCGGCCAGCCGATCACGCTCGACACGCTGGTGTGCCGGCCGCCGCATTCGCTGCTGCGCCAGTCGCAGCACGCCGCCGAGGCACAGACCGACACGCATGGCGACGGTTTTGGCCTGGGCTGGTACGGCACGCCGGCCGAACCCGCGGTCTACCGCGACGCCGCGCCCGCGTGGACGAGCAAGAAGCTGCAGACCCTGGGCGCCAAGGTGCGCTCGGGCCTGTTCTTCGCCCATGTGCGCGCCGCCACCGACGGCCCGATCGATCCGGCCAACTGCCACCCGTTCCAGCTCGGCCGCCACCTGTTCATGCACAACGGCCAGATCGGCGGTTACGCCAGTCTGCGCCGCGAGCTCGAAGCGCTGCTGCCCGACCACCTGGTGGAGTACCGGCGCGGCTCGACCGATTCGGAGCTGATGTTCCTGCTCGCCATCGCGCGCATGGAACTCGGCGAAGACCCGATCCGTGCCGTGGTCTATGTGTTCGACGAAATCGCGCGCCGCGTCAAAAGAGCCGGCGTGATCCAGCCGCTGCGTTTTTGCGCCGCGCTGGCCGACGGCAAGGTGCTCTACGCTTTCCGCCTGGCCACCGACAAGCACCCGCCGTCGCTCTACCTGCGCGGCGATGAGCACGGCACGGTGATCGCCTCCGAGCCGCTCGACGACGACCGCGCCGCCTGGACCCGCGTGCCCACTGGCGCGGTGGTGCGCGTCACGCGCTCGGCTTACCTGGTGCAGCAGGTCGAGGAGCTGGAGCTGCAGAACACGGCGTTCTGAGCAGGCCAAAGAACCATGAAAAGGGAACATGCGGTGTTCCTTTTTCTTGATGCAGATCTACAATGCCGGCATGAACATCGTCCGCAGCCGCCTGCAGGCCCAGGTTCGACGTGCCCTGGCGCGCTCCCGGGCGGTGGTGCTGGCCGGCCCCCGTCAGAGCGGCAAGAGCACGCTCGCGGCGAGCCTGGTGGCGCGCGGTGGTGCGCGCTGGTTCGACCTCGAAAACCCCGTCGACCAGCAGCGTCTGCAGGAACCGATGACGGTGCTCATCGAGTTGCAGAGAGTGGCTGACGCGGGCGCAGGCCCGGTCGTGATCGACGAAGTGCAACTCGCGCCCGGGCTGTTTCCGGTGCTGCGCGTGTTGATCGACCAGTCGCCGGCCAATGGTCAGTTCCTGCTGCTCGGCAGCGCGTCTCCGGCCCTACTGCGTCAGGCCGGCGAGTCGCTGCTCGGGCGGGTGGAGGTCATCGAGATCGGTGGCTTCGACATCGACGAAGTCACGCCGGCCCGCCAGGCCGACCTCTGGCTGCGCGGCGGCTACCCGCGTTCCTTCCTCGCCGCCAACGAGACCGACAGCATGGCCTGGCGCACCCAGGCAGTCCAGCGGCATGTGGAGTCCGACCTGCCGCAGTTCGGCGTCAACGTGCCCGCGCCGGCGATGCTGCGCTTCTGGCGCATGCTGGCGCACTTTCACGGGCAGGTCTGGAACGCCGCCGACCCGGCGCGCTCGCTGGCCGTGTCGGAGCCAACGGTGCGCCGCTGGCTCGACGTGCTGACGCAGACCTTCATGGTGCGCCCGTTGCAGCCGTGGTTCGAGAACCTGGGCAAGCGCCAGGTCAAGGCACCCAAGATCTACTTTCGCGACACCGGCCTGCTGCACACGCTGATGGGCGTGCCAAGCATGGACGCACTGCTCTCCCACCCGCGCAGCGGCGCCAGCTGGGAAGGGTTTGCACTGGAGCAGGTGCTGCGCGTCGCAGCGCCTGACGAGGCGTACTTCTGGGCCACGCACAACGGCGCCGAGCTCGACTTGCTGCTGCTCAAGGGCACGCAGCGCATCGGCGTGGAATTCAAGCGCGCCGACGCGCCGCGCGTCACAACGTCGATGAACATCGCCATGCACGATCTTCGGCTCGACCGCCTGTACGTCGTGTACCCCGGCGAGCTGCGCTACCCGTTGGCCGACGGCATGGAGGCGGTGCCGCTGGCGGCGCTGCTGTAGCTCAGGCCCATCAGATCTCTACCTTCGACCCCAGCTCCACCACCCGGTTGGTCGGCAGGCTCAGGAAGTCGGCCGCGGCGGCGGCGTTGCGGTGCATGCTGGCGAACAGCTTTTCGCGCCACATGGCCATGCCCTGGCCCAGCGTTGGAATCACGATGTCGCGCGAAAGGAAGTAGCTGGTGTCCATCTCGTCGAGCTGCACGCCGCGGCCGCGCAGCAGCGCCAGCGCCTCGGGCACGTCGGGGTCGTTCTTGAAACCGAAGTGCAGGCTCACCTGCCAGCAGTCGTGCCCGAGCGGCTCGATCTCGGCGCGCTTGTTGAAGCCGATCCACGGCACCTCGTGCTGCTTGACGGTGACGAACAGGTTGGTCTCGTGCAGCACTTTGTTGTGCTTCAGGTTGTGCAGCAGCGCGGCCGGCGTGATGCCTTGTTCGCTGGCCAGGAACACGGCCGTGCCCTGCACCCGCACCGGCGGGCTGACGAACACCGCCTCGAGAAAACTCTTCAGGTCGATCGCGTCTTCGCGCAGGCGCTCGCTCATCAGGCGGCGGCCCTGCTTCCAGGTCATCATCAGCAGGAACATGAAGGCGCCGATGACGATCGGGAACCAGCCGCCGTCGAACACCTTGACGATGTTGGCGGCGAAGTAGGTGAAGTCGACCAGGAAGAAAAAGCCGGTCGCGGCGGCGCACAGCGGCCAGGGGTACTTCCAGCCGTAGCGGATCACGAAGAAGGTCATCGTGGTGGTGATCAGCATGTCGATCGTCACCGCGATGCCGTAGGCCGCCGCCAGCTTGCTGCTGGAGCCGAAGGCCAGCACCGCCAGCACGATGCAGACGTACAGGCCCCAGTTGATGAAGGGCACGTAGACCTGGCCGGTTTCCTTGACGGAGGTGTGCAGGATGCGCACGCGCGGCAGGTAACCCAGCTGGATGGCTTGCTTGGTGACCGAGAACGCCGCCGTGATCAGCGCCTGCGACGCGATGACCGTGGCGCAGGTGGCCAGCGCGATCAGCGGGTACAGCGCCCAGGTGGGTGCCATCTCGAAGAACGGGTTCTTCACCTTCTCGGGGCTGGCCAGCAGCATCGCGCCCTGGCCGAAGTAGTTCAGCACCAGGGCCGGCATCACCAGGCTGAACCAGGCCAGCCGGATCGGCCGCTTGCCGAAGTGGCCCATGTCGGCATACAGCGCCTCGGCGCCGGTGACGCACAACACCACCGAGCCGAGCGCGATGAACGCGATGGTGGGCTGGGCCAGCATGAAGCTCAGCGCGTAGTGCGGGCTCAGCGCCCACAGCACCGCCGGGTTGGTGGCGATGTGCACCACGCCCAGCACCGCCAGCACG